>CAIQZX010000191.1 GCA_903876445.1 uncultured Pseudomonadota bacterium
CGTGAAAGGAGCATTGAGAGTTGTCAATGCTTACGAACGCAGAGCTTATGTAAGACTAATGCGAGTTATCGCGGCAGCAGTTGGCGTTGAAGCGTTTAGATGAACATAGATACTTTTCTATGGAATTCACAACTATTTCAACATCGTTGTTCAGATTGAATCCGTAGTAAGGCAAGCTGAAGGTGGGCAGATTGGCATTGATTTAGGTTTGAAAACAACGGCAACCTGTTCAAATGGCGATAGCTTTGCAAGACAAGATTGTTATAGAAACTTAGAACTGAAATTAGGAAAGGCGCAACGGGCTAAGAACAAAAAGCGCGTTAAAGCCATTCACGCAAAAATAAATTCACAAATAAAATAGTTTGTGAAAACAGTCTAATAGTCGTTGGAAACGTCAGCAGTCAGAAACTCGCAAAAACTAAAATGGCAAAGTCTGTTTTAGATGCGGGTTGGTTCATGCTTAAAACACAACTTGAATATAAGTCGGTAGCGACGCAAGGCGTGTTTATAGAAGTCAACGAAAGCTACACTACCCAAACCTGCTCGTGTTGCGGCTGCATAAGTTGCAACAGTCCGAAAGGTAGAGCAGGACTTGGAATAAGAGAATGGAATTGTGCCGAGTGTGGCACTACGCATGACAGAGATGTTAATGCGGCTAAGAACATTCTCGCGCTCGGGCATGAGCGTCTAGCAGTAGGAATCACCGTACCTTTAGGTCGGTGAGGATGTCAATCATAAGTGAAAACATTTTGCACTATTGTTTGTTTCAAAAGAAATGCAAGCTAATATGCCCTCCCCCTCCCCCTACACGCACTTTTATGATTTTAAGGAACAATAAAAAAATGACTTTAGCAATTTTTGATTTAGACAACACCCTGATTGCCGACGATAGTGATTATTTGTGGGGGAAATTTCTTGTTTCTCACGGCATCGTCGATGGAAAAATTTACGATCATGTTAACGCCAAATTTTATGAAGATTATCAAGACGGAACGTTGGACATGTTGGCATTTTTGCGCTTTGCATTGAAACCGCTGGCAGATCATTCACTAGATCAATTACACGTTTGGCGTGAGCAATTTTTAAAAGAAATGATTTCGCCAATTTTTCTGAAGGCGGCAAAAGAGTTGGTTGAGAAACATCGGGCTTTAGGTCACACATTATTAGTGATTACCGCGACGAATTATTTTATTACCGAGCCTATTGTAAAAAAAATGTATGGCATTGAGAATCTGATTGCGACAATGCCCGAATTAGTAGAGGGTCGTTATACAGGTGAAATTGTTGGTATTCCTTGTTTTCAAACTGGAAAAGTCACGCTATTAAATGCGTGGTTAGAAAAAATGGGCGAATCATTAGAAGGAAGTTACTTTTACAGTGACTCACATAATGATTTACCGTTACTGCAACTTGTGGACAATCCCGTTGCGGTTGATCCGGATGAAAAATTACGCCAGTTTGCAGAAGATAAAAACTGGAAAATGATAAGTTTGAGAAACTAAAATTCAGAATTAACAAGGTGAGCGTGAATTTTCACCTCACCGACGAAGGTTTTTTGACAAAAAAAAGCCTCTCTTTAAAAAGAGAGGCTTTTAGTTTTTGGTGCCTTGGGCCGGAGTCGAACCGGCACGTCCTTTCGAACGAGGGATTTTAAGTCCCTTGCGTCTACCAATTTCGCCACCAAGGCAGTTAACTCGGTAAGTTTGCAATTATATAGCAAAATAAAATTTATGCCACTTTTTTTTTGTGTTTCAATCAAAATTTTCAGCTTTTAGTTTTTAGAAGTCTCTGCAAAACACCTCATTTTGGTTAGATAATTTTACAAAATTTGTGTCCCGATTAGCGTAATGGAATTATTATTTTGCATATTCATTTTTTAGATTTATATATCTAAAAATACCATTTTCTAATTTCGTGCGGATTACTTAATATGGTGCCAACGGGCAAAAAATGTTTTTTAAAACGAAAAATTAGAAATGGTGAAAACAGATGAAACATTTTATTAAGGCAAGCACCCTCGCGGTTTTGTCATTATCCAATTTAGCCAACGCAGAAGATTATTACCAAAAAACCAAAGGCTATCGCGTTGAACCCGAACCCGACCCACCAAGTTATGTGCGAAATTTAAGCAAAACGCAATTTGAACAATTTCGTGATGTGGAATGGCTAGATGTCGGTTTAGATTTTCGTAATCGTTACGAATACCGCGAAAATGATTATCGAACCGCTACGGCTGGTGGTGCAGCGGTAAATGGCAATCGTCCTGACCCTGACAATATATTTTTATTGCGTTCGCGTGCTTACATTGGAGTAAAAGATATTCTCGACCCATTACGTTTTGCGATTGAATTTCAAGATTCACGCAGTTACAACAGCCTTTATGCGCGAACAAATTCCGAAGTCAACGAATTCGATTTAATTCAAGGTTATGCCGAATTGTATTTTGACGATGCGCTTGGACACAATCGCCCTTTTCAAATTCGTGCTGGGCGACAACATTTAGAATTACTTGACCGCCGTTTAATGGGCAATAATCAATTTCGTAATACTACCAACAATTTTGAAGGCTTCCGTGTTCGGTTCGGTAAAAAGCAAAATAATTGGGATTTAGATACGTTTGGACTGCAACCCGTTGATCGTTTGAAATATAACTTTGACCAAGCTGACGAAGACACTTGGGTTTATGGCGGTGTTTTAAGTCTACGCCAATGGTCAGATTTCATCACGATTCAGCCGTATTTTTTAGGTAAAAAAGTTAATGGCGACCCAGCTAATATGACCGAAAGTTGGCGCAAAGCCGATGCAGATATTTATGCCCCAGGTTTGCGTATTTACGGTTTAATTGGTGAAAGCGGTTTTGATTTTGATGCCGATGTAAATAAACAATTCGGGCGTTCAGGTAAATTGGGCGCAAAAGGAACAACGACACAAACCTTGTTGCAACATGACGCAATCGCTTATTCACTCGAACTAGGTTATACGTTTGACCATGACTGGAAGCCGCGTGCTAGTCTTTATTATGGTTATGGTAGTGGTGATCAAAATGCAAAAGATAATTCAAATCAACGTTTAGATACCTTTTATGGCTTCAACCAGCCTTGGTCACGCAATGATTATTTTTCTTGGGATAACGTTCATGCACCGAAAGCCCGTTTGGAATTTACACCTTATAAAGATGTTCGTATCGACACAGGCTATAACGCTTATTGGCTTGCAAGCAATACGGATGCTTGGGGACGCGCCAACAATTTGAAAGACGCAACGGGTAAAAGCGGTAGTTTTCTTGGACATGAATTTGATATTCGTGTCCGTCATCAACTTAATCCGTA
This sequence comes from uncultured Pseudomonadota bacterium, assembly GCA_903876445.1. Classification (GTDB taxonomy): domain Bacteria; phylum Pseudomonadota; class Gammaproteobacteria; order Methylococcales; family Methylomonadaceae; genus UBA10906. Next base: position 3,330 of record CAIQZX010000191.1, read on the forward strand.
TGTCGATTGGAGTGCCAGTTATGCGCGTTTTAATCCAGGCGATTTTACGGAATCTGTTTCAGCCACGACCGCAGGCGCACAAGGTACAGAAGCCAGTAATTTCTTCTATTTTGAAGTTGGCTTGAATGCGTTTGGCGATGGCAAACCGAAATACAAATAAGAAATTTAAATCGGAGAAATCAAAATGAAAACATTTACAAAATCAGCGTTACTCGGTTTGGGACTATTATTGGGTTCAAATGCGTTTGCGGAAAGAACCTTACTTAACGTTTCGTATGACCCAACTCGTGAGTTATATAAAGAATTTAATCAAATTTTCGTCAAACATTGGAAAGAAAAAACAGGCGAAGATGTGGCAATTCAACAATCACACGGTGGCGGTGGCAAACAAACTCGCGCGGTAATTGAAGGTTTGCAAGCTGACGTGGTAACACTTGCGTTGTCTTACGACATCGACCAAATCCACGAAAAAGCAGGTTTGTTACCTAAAGATTGGCAAACAAAATTGCCAAATAACAGCATTCCATACACTTCAACGATTGTGTTTTTGGTTCGTAAAGGCAATCCAAAAGCGATTAAAAATTGGGATGATTTGGTTAAAGATGGCGTTTCTGTTGTCACACCGAATCCAAAAACATCAGGCGGCGCACGTTACAACTATTTAGCGGCATGGCGATTTGCGGAAAAGAAAACAGGTAACGAAGCGGGCGCAAAAGATTTTGTGACCAAATTACTTAAAAATGTTCCCGTTTTAGATTCAGGCGCACGCGGTTCGACAACGACTTTTGTTGAACGTGAAATTGGTGACGTGTTAATTACTTGGGAAAACGAGGCACATTTAGTTTTAAAAGAATTTGGTGCGGATAAATATGAAGTGGTGACACCACCGTTTAGTATTTTGGCTGAAACACCCGTTGCCGTTGTTGAAAAAGTTGCCCAAAAAAATGGCACAACCGATTTAGCAACCGATTATTTGAATTATCTTTACACCAAAGAAGCCCAAGACATTATTGCCAAAAATTACTATCGTCCGATTGATAAAGACGTAGCCGCGAAATATGCCAAACAATTTCCAACGTTAGAACTTGTGACAGTCAAAGATTTAGGCGGTTGGGCAGCGGTTCAAGCCAAACATTTCAACGATGATGGCATTTTTGACCAAATCGTTGCGGAAAATAATAAGTAATTCAATTCTCATTGCGTTAATTCCTAAAAAGCACCTCTCCATGCCTAATTGTTGTGAGTAGTTCTCGCAACAATTGGGTTTTTTTATGCCATTTTTAGGTATCTGATTTGAGCATATATCTATCTAAAAATACCGTTTCATTTTATCAAAAAATTTCTTTAGCATGATGACATAGCGTTTTAATTACATAACAAAATTAAGGAACTCATCATGGCTTTAGTCGATTTAGTTGGATACTTCAATGACCGTTTTGAACGAGAACATCAAGCACATTATCGTCCTCTATCTATAGAAAATAATCAGGTAACAGGCATTTTCGGACAAGTAAGCATTAGCAGTATTTTTTTACCATTAAGACAAATTTCAAACGTGACTAATATATCTGCTTACTCTGTAAAAATTAAGGTTTCAGCACACGAATCGCCTTATTTACACAGTTACGAAATGGATAATTTGGCATTAAATTCAGCTGACACTTATATTCATTTTGAATCAATTATTAACTTCGATCGTTTGGCGCGAACGGTTCACATGTTGAATTATTTGGCATTAGCAGAATCAAATCAGTTGCTGTTTTTAGAAGTAGACCAACGTCACATTCTTGGAATTAAAAACGACCACGGCGCGTATTTTGAAAAAGTTATTGAGCAATGTGGATTGACAACGAAAAATACAGTGATTGTTTTAGCAATTACCACAAATTATGTGCCATACAACGAAGCGTTAATTCGGGGGTTGAGTAATTATCGAAGACGTGGCTATCAAATTGCGTTACGTTTTGACCATTTAATTTCAGATAAGCACGCCGCCGAATTGATTTTTAAATTAACACCCGACTTCGTTAGCCTGTCTGCTCGTCAAATTGAAACAGAAAATGGAACCAATGCGTTAACAAAATTGCATTCATTGAAACGAATGATTTCAACAAACTCGGGTAAAGGTATTTTGCGACAAGTTGATCGTAAGAATTCGGAAATTTTAGCGCGTGAAAGTGGATTTGAATTTGTCGAAGGTCGGTATTATGAAAATGCAATAAGCGATTGACGAATTCTTGATTCTTTTAAAAAAATCAAAAACGCATTTTAATTTTAAATAGTAATGCGGATTTTTTTATATAATCCGAATCTTAAAAAAAGATATAAATATCAAATAATTAAATATCGTTTTTTTAGATAGTGTTATCTAATAATACCGTTTCACACTTTGTTTTATTTTCATTAAGATGCTTTACGACATAACAAAAAAGTGGATTGAAAAAATGAAAAGCCAAGCAAATTGGGGAATTGAAAATCTCGTTAAAAATTTACGCGATATTCGAGTGCAATCGCTTGAAACACGCGAAAGACTTAATAAGCCACCTAAATTACCTTCTCGAAAAACACTTGCCAGTATTTTAGAAAATTTAAGTGGCGCATTGTTTCCAAATCGTTTGGGTCGTCCAGACCTGCATGACGAAGGGATTGATTATTTTGTTGGCTCTACTTTAGATACCGCGTTGCGTGATTTGCATGAGCAAATTAGTCGTGAACTACATTTCATGTCAGAACAAGATGGTGTACCTCAAATTACGGAATATGACGCAAAAACGATTGTGCGTAAATTTGCCGCGCAATTACCTCGCATTCGTAAATTATTAGATACTGACATTCAAGCTGCTTATCAAGGCGATCCTGCTGCCAGAACTCCCGATGAAACGTTAGTTTGTTACCCAGGCATTTATGCGATGATTCATCAACGAATCGCTCATGTTTTATATCAACTCGGCGTGCCTTTAACCGCTCGAATGATTACTGAATTAGCACATTCTGCAACAGGTATTGATATTCATCCAGGCGCAGAAATTGGGGAAAGTTTTTTTGTTGACCATGGAACAGGCGTTGTCATTGGTGAAACAACGATTATAGGTAAAAACGTGCGTTTATATCAGGCTGTAACACTTGGGGCAAAACGTTTTGAACAAGCGAGCGATGGTAGTTTGGTTAAAGGTAATGCTCGACATCCGATTGTAGAAGATAACGTAGTGATTTATGCAGGTGCAACAATTTTAGGGCGAATTACTATCGGACGAGGCTCGGTAATTGGTGGGAATGTTTGGTTAACGCATGACGTTTCACCCGAAAGCAACATTACGCAAGCATTGCTACGCAGCGAATTAACCGCATAAATATAACGAATTGATTTAATTGGATATTCAATGGTCACTAAAGATAGATTAGAAACTAAAGTCATTCGATGCCCAAAATGCCAATCGTCTTCGTATATTAAAGACGGCATTATTCATGAAAAACAAAGAATTAAATGCAAGGAATGTAATTACCGTTACACCGTTTTGCAACGTGGCTTAGGAAACGAAATTCGCAGACAAGCCTTGCAGTTATATCTAGCGGGTTTGGGATTTCGTTCGATTGGGCGATTGCTTAAATGTAGTCATGTCACGATTGCCCAATGGATTAACGAACACGGTGATACCATCAAATCTATCCGTGCTTCATCTGAAATAAATCTTGTTAAAACAATGGATTTGCACGATTTCATTGATAACAAAAATCATGTGAAAAATAGCTCCGCTTTGATTTTTGATATGCAAAATGAAAGCACCTCATTATGTATTTCTATTACACCACGACAATAAATTTTTGCATCTCTACAAATTTACCATTAGTAGTTAATAGATTGATTTTAAAAGACTATAAGTTGACGTTTTCTTAAAATCTATTGAAAACTATAAAGGTAAAAAAGCAGTATTTTTAAACTCTAACTATTCAAAAGGAAACAAAAATGTCAGATATTCATGATGCACACACAGCGTTAGGCGATGTTGCTGCGCGTACTTTGTCGAATGCAACGAAAACCGTCCCAATGCTTTCAACCATCACGCCACGTTGGTTGACGCATTTATTACATTGGGTGCCTGTTGAAGCGGGTATTTACCGTGTCAACAAGGTTAAAAACGAAGCAAATTTAGCGGTTGATTGTTCAAGTTTAGATGAAAAAATCTTGCCACAAACATTTGTTGATTATGAAGAATGGGGTCGTGAATACCGTTTGAATGCAGTGAATACGGTTTTAGACGTTCACACGCGCGTTGCTGATTTGTACAGCAGCCCACATAACCAAACCAACGAACAATTACGTTTAACCATCGAAACGATTAAAGAACGTCAAGAAAGCGAATTGATTAACAACGCCGAATATGGTTTGTTAAACAACGTTGCACCCAATTTTAGAATTCAACCACGCAATGCCTTGGGTTCACCAACACCAGATGATTTAGACGAATTGATAGCTAAAGTTTGGAAAGAACCCGCCTTTTTCTTAGCACATCCGCAAGCGATTGCCGCATTTGGTCGTGAAGCAACTCGTCGTGGAACACCGCCACCAACTGTTAGCTTATTCGGTTCACAATTCATTACATGGCGTGGAATCCCTTTAATTCCTTGTGATAAAGTGAAAATCGTCAATGGTAAAACAAGCATCTTGTTACTTCGCACAGGCGAAAGTCGTCAAGGCGTTGTCGGTTTATACCAACCGAATTTAACAGGCGAATTAAGCATGGGCTTGTCGGTTCGTTTTATGGGTATCAACCACCGCGCCATAGCGTCATATTTGGTTTCGCTTTATTGCTCACTCGCCGTATTGACTGAAGACGCGCTCGGCGTGTTAGAAAACGTCAACGTAGGCAACTATTATGACTATAAATAATCTTACGCCTGAGTATTCAACAGATATAGCGGCGATGGAAAAGCAATTGACGCAACTCGCAAATCAGATTTTTTCTGAATTGCCGTGTGACGGTTCGCGTTTGGGGCTTGCGGCGAATGCCGCGTCGCAAGCTGGCATTCCTGCCGATTTGCCGAAAGCGTTGCAACAATTTGCAACGCCTAACGTGAGCAATTTCGCGCCACAGCAAAGTTTAGCGTCGTTTCAATCTGCGCCAGTGCCACAGCATTTTGATATTCCCGCTGATGCAGATTTACAAAAATTAGCAGGAGCGCAAAGCGTTTCAGGTTTTACACCAAATAGTTTGTCGTCAGCGCGTCAACCGATTCCGAGTGAATTTAATTTGCCGCAAGAAGCACAAATTCAAAAATTGATTACGCCACGCAATTTATCGTTGGACATTTCAAATTTGAGTTCGCAAGGTTCATCGTTTTATTTTTTGAATGACGTGAAAACCTTTGAGCAACCGCAATCGCTTTACACGCCACAAACGCATCACAGCGCGTTTGATATTCATGCAGTACGTCGGGATTTTCCGATTTTGAATGAACGTGTGAATGGGCATCAATTGGTATGGTTTGACAACGCCGCAACGACACAAAAACCGCAAGTTGTGATTGATAGAATTTCGTATTTTTATGAACATGAAAACTCGAACATTCACCGTGCGGCGCATGAATTGGCAGCGCGTTCAACTGATGCGTATGAAAAAGCGCGTCAAACAGTGGCTAAATTTATCAATGCGCCGTCACTCGACAACATCATTTTTGTACGCGGCACAACCGAGGCGATTAACTTAATTGCTAAAAGTTGGGGCGTACAAAATATCGGTAAAGACGACGAAATCGTGATTACTTGGTTGGAACATCACGCGAACATTGTGCCTTGGCAACAATTATGTGAAGTCACAGGCGCAGTTTTGCGCGTTGCTCCCGTTGATGATAATGGTCAGGTTTTGCTTGATGAATACCAAAAATTGCTCAATCCAAAAACAAAATTGGTGTCATTCACGCAAGTTTCAAATGCGCTCGGCACAATTACACCAGCGCATGAAATGATTGATTTAGCGCATCGTGTTGGCGCGAAAGTATTGCTCGATGGCGCACAATCGGTGTCACACATTTCTGCTGATGTGCAAAGTTTAGATTGTGATTGGCTAGTTTTTTCAGGTCATAAAATTTTTGCTCCAACAGGTATTGGCGTGGTTTATGGCAAAGCTGATTTGCTTGAAGCCACACAACCCTGGCAAGGTGGCGGCAATATGATTGAAGATGTCACGTTTGAACACACACGTTATCAACCAGCACCAGCCAAATTTGAAGCAGGTACGGGAAACATTGCTGACGCGGTTGGCTTAGGTGCGGCTCTCGAATATGTGCAAAAAATCGGCATTCAAAACATTGCCGTTTACGAACATGATTTGTTGGCGTATGCAATGGAAGCTCTGCGTCGAATTGATGGTTTAACATTGATTGGAACAGCAAAAGAAAAAACCAGTGTTTTATCTTTCGTGTTGAAAGGTCATACAACCTCTGAAGTTGGCGAAGCATTGGATAAAGTCGGCATTGCTGTTCGTGCAGGTCATCATTGCGCCCAACCTATTTTGCGCCGTTTTGGCTTAGAAACCACGGTGCGTCCATCGCTTGCGTTTTATAACACGCATAATGAAGTGGATCATTTAGTAAGTACGGTTCGTAAAATCAAAAGGGGTTCTTCATTTTAAAAATAAGGTCGATTGCGTGTAAATTTGGAACCCAATCGACCTTTTCAAATCTAATTTTTAGATACATCTATCGAAATTCATCGTTTTATTTCTACGCAAAATATCTTTACCATTCAAACCAAAGTAACAACCACAAGGTATAAAAACTCATGAGCCAAAGTCGCATCATGCCCGCATTTCGTCCAACAATTAGCTTTACTTTGCTTTATTTAAGTTTGGTTGTTTTGATTCCACTTAGCACGCTGGTGTTTAAAAGTTTTCAACTAAGTTTCGATGATTATTTAAACATCATTACCAACAAACGTGTGGTCGCGGCGTTTCGAGTCAGTTTTGGTACAGCGTTAGGCGCAGCAGTAATTGCGAGTTTCTTTGGTTTCATTGTGGCGTGGGTGTTGACGCGCTACACTTTTTCGGGAAAACGATTTTTTCACGCTTTGATTGATTTACCTTTTGCACTTCCTACGGCTGTGGCGGGTATTGTGCTGGCGACCATTTTTCAACCTAGCGGAATGCTCGGTAAATTTTTAAAGACAAATTTCGATTTGCAAATTGGTTTCAAACCCGCAGGAATTGTGGTTGCGTTAATTTTTATCAGCATTCCATTTGTTGTGCGAACCGTCGAACCCGTGCTGCAAGAATTTGATTCGCGCATGGAAGAAGCCGCTTCAAGTTTAGGTGCAACACGCTGGCAAGTTTTCACAAAAATCATTTTCCCTAACATTTTCCCCGCTTTGCTGACAGGTTTTGCGTTGTCTTTTGCGCGTGGTGTTGGCGAATATGGTTCAGTCATTTTTATCGCAGGCAATTTGCCTTATGTATCTGAAATTGTACCCCTACTGATTATCACGAAATTAGAACAATATGATATGCCAGGTGCAACAGCGATTGCGCTCACGATGCTGGTGATTTCGTTTGTGTTATTGCTGTTTATTAACTTGTTGCAACATTGGGTTCGCAAACGTTCTGGACAACTTTAGGAATTATTTATGAGTGCTGCTATTTCAAGAACTGTGCATCAATCAACGCTAGATGATGCAAATTGGGTACGCTGGAGTTTAATTACGATTGCGCTCGGATTCATCATTTTATTTTTATGTGTGCCGTTGGCATTGGTGATTATTCAAGCCTTTGCAAAAGGATTTGATGCCTATTTATCGGCATTGAGCCAGCCAGATATGCAAGCCGCCATGCGTCTGACATTACTCACCGCGTTGATTACTGTGCCATTAAATACCGTTTTTGGTGTGGCAGCGGCGTGGGCAATTACCCGCTTTGAATTTCGTGGCAAAAACCTGTTGATTACGCTAATTGATTTACCGTTTTCAGTGTCGCCTGTGATTTCAGGGCTAATTTTTGTATTGCTCTTTGGCACACAAGGTTGGATGGGCGAATGGTTTTTGGAACACGATATTAAAGTCATTTTCGCTGTGCCTGGAATTGTTTTAGCAACGTTGTTTATTACCTTTCCATTTGTCGCACGTCAGTTAATTCCGTTAATGCAAGAAATGGGAAGCGAAGAAGAGGAAGCTGCTTTATCACTAGGTTCAAGTGGCTGGCGAATGTTTTTCTTAATCACATTGCCAAATATCAAATGGGCGTTGCTTTATGGTGTGTTGCTTTGTAATGCTCGTGCAATGGGCGAATTTGGCGCAGTATCTGTAGTTTCGGGACACATTCGTAGTTTAACCAATACCTTACCGCTACACGTTGAAGTCAGTTACAACGAATACGACAGCGTTTCAGCGTTTGCAGGCGCATCAATTTTAGCAGGACTGGCTGTTGTGACATTGATTCTAAAAACGTTTTTAGAATGGAAACAAAAAAATGAACGCGCAACTGCGTCACTTTAATTGACATCCTCCCCGCCCTAAAGGGAACGGGGATTCCTGATTTAACTCAGGAGCAGGTGTGTATCACTACTACCTGCTGGTTTCTGCTGCTGACGGCATTACAGCACCGTTCACTTCACAGACTAGCCCCCGAAAGTCC
>CAIQZX010000192.1 GCA_903876445.1 uncultured Pseudomonadota bacterium
ATATTGTGCGAAGCGTGCAAATCACGGTCTTCGGTGTGATTGCACGTTGGACAAACAAACACGCGGTCAGATAATTTCAGTCCAGTATGTTTGTTATGACACTTGCGACATTCTTTGCTACTGGGTGCAAACGGCGAAATCTGAATTAGATTTTTACCATTTTCAGCCAGTTTGTAAGTGAGAGCCGTTGCCCACATACCCCAACCACAGTTGACGATATGTCGCGCTAATTTTGGATTACGAATCATGTTGCTAATCTGCAAATCTTCAATGCACACCGTAGTCGCGTGGTTTTTGACAGCTACGTTGTAGGAAGATTTGTGGATAAAATCATGGCGTGCGTTGGCTACTTTTTTGTGTAGTTTTGCGACGACCATTTTTTGCTTACTGCGTTTTTCGAGCCTTTTTTCATACGAGAAAAGACCCGTTGTGGGGCAAATTACGGTGCATTACACAATCGACCCAGCCGATTTTAGGTAATTTGATTTTGTTTGTTGTCGCTTCAACGTGTTGTGGCGTTTGAAATGATTGCCATGCGGCATATTTCTTTTTGCGTTTTGGATAACCCGCGCCGTTGAAGAACTTTTTGAATGCCGTTTCAACATCCATCAATGCCGCGAGTAAGGCTTGCGAATTTATATCACTAAGCCACTGATATTTTGATAATTTTTTCTTTTTGACAAATTGGTCTTGCAACCGACGACTAGACAAGCCTTTGCCAAAACGACGGTAATAACGTTCTTTCAGTGCAATAGCCCAATTTTTCACAAACCGAACGTGACCAAAGTGCTGGTCAAATTGGGTAATTTGCTCCACTCTCGGTTTCAATCTGTATTTGTAGGCTTTTAGTCTAATCATGCTAAAGTTGTAACTTATTTTTACTTGGTGTCAATATGAAAGAAAAAAATAAAAAACCATAAAAATCAAATAGAAGAAGTCATTTTAACGCCGTTTATAATCTAAAATACCATTTAGTGTTAGTGACAAAATACCGTCGAAAATGTATCACTAAAGAAATTTTGGATAGATTGTATGAAATCCTCAAAGAGCAATGTGAAAACTGGTCGGTGCAACTGGTGGAATTTAACGGGGAAGAAGACCATGTACATTTACTTATCGACGCACATCCGTCCATGGATTTGAGTAAACCGTTTTTTTGGACACGAGCTTATTGCTTACTTACCACTGGCGGCGCACCCTTGGAAGTCATCAAAAAATATATCCAAAATCAGGATAGTCCGAATTGAAAATCAAAAGCTGCTTCGCGGAAGGAGTGCTATCCATCCCCCAACCCCAAGCTTATCAGCTCTGGGGGGGGGATTTCGCACGGTTAGTTAAATTTTAAATTTTTCCGCTGAATTGATTTGAAAACAGCACGTCACACACTTTTTAATTTGACATTTTAGTCAAAATCGTTAAATTTAACCGCTTAGAGTGGCTGTATGTAAGAAATCTATTAGAAAAGTGATGCTCCTCTAAAAACTAACGTTAGTTGTAAAATCATAATTACCGTTCTGTCATGTAACAGAATATCAGGAGAACCCAATGAAGAAATCTTTAAAAAGTTTGTTGCTTACAGCTAGTGTTGCTACGTTATTAGCAGCTCCGGCTATTTCATCAGCGAATGCTGATTTAGAAAAATTGACGCAAAACCCTGCTAACTGGGCAACGTGGGGCGGTGATTATGCCGGTACACGTTTCAGCAAATTAAACCAAATCAACACGGACAATGTTAAAACATTGCAACCTGCTTGGTCATTTTCAACCGGCGTTTTGCGTGGTCACGAAGGTGGTCCATTAGCTGTTAATGGCGTGTTATATATTCACACACCATTTCCAAACACCGTTTATGCGATTGATCAAAATACACAATCTGTTATCTGGGAATTCACACCAAGCCAAGATGCAGATGTAACGATTCCTGTTATGTGTTGCGATACAGTAAACCGTGGTTTGGCTTACGGTGATGGCAAAATTTTCTTACAGCAATCTGACACTGTTTTGACTGCATTGGATGCAAAAACCGGTAAACGTGTTTGGAGCGTTCAAAATGGCGACCCAAAATTGGGTATGACTAATACCAATGCACCTATCGTTGTTAAAGACAAAGTTATCACCGGTATTTCAGGTGGTGAATTTGGTGTGCGTGGTTTCTTAGCCGCTTATGACATCAATACTGGAAAATTAGCTTGGAAAGGCTACAGCATGGGTCCAGATAAAGACACATTGATTAGCCCGAAAAAAACCACCGCATGGAAAGATGGTAGCGTTCAACCTGTTGGCGAAAACTCAAGTTTAAGCACTTGGCAAGGCGACCAATGGAAAATCGGTGGCGGTACAACTTGGGGCTGGTATTCTTACGATCCAAAATTAAACTTGATTTACTACGGATCAGGCAACCCTTCAACTTGGAATCCAGTACAACGTCCAGGCGACAACAAATGGTCAATGTCATTGTGGGCGCGTGACGCGGACACAGGGGAAGTTAAATGGGTTTACCAAATGACTCCACATGACGAATGGGATTTCGATGGCATCAACGAAACCGTTTTAGTTGATGAAGTCGTTAAAGGCAAAATGCACAAAGCTATCGTGCATTTCGATCGTAACGGTTTTGGCTACACATTAGATCGTGAAACGGGGGAATTATTAGTTGCTGAAAAATTCGACAAATCAGTTAACTGGGCTAGCCATGTTGATATGAAAACAGGTCGTCCAGAAGTTGTGGCAAAATACTCAACACAACAAAATGGCGAAGACGTAAATTCAACAGGCATTTGTCCAGCGGCGTTAGGCTCTAAAAACCAACAACCTGTGTCTTACTCTCCACAAACTGGCTTGTTCTATATTTCTGGCAACCATTTGTGCATGGACTACGAACCATTTGAAGTGGCATATACAGCCGGTCAACCTTATGTTGGTGCAACTTTGACAATGGGACCTGCTGGCGCAGACGTTTTAACTGGCAAACCAGATGGTTCAACCAACTTGGGTCAATTTACTGCGTTTGACGCAAAAACAGGCAAAATTGCTTGGTCTAACAAAGAAACTTTCTCTGTTTGGTCAGGTTCAGTTGCAACGGCTGGCGGCGTAGTTTTCTACGGTACATTGGAAGGTTACTTGAAAGCGGTTGACGCGAAAACAGGTAAAGAATTGTACAAATTCAAAACTCCATCAGGCATTATCGGTAACGTAAATACTTGGGAATTCAACGGCAAACAATACGTTGGCGTTCTTTCAGGTATCGGTGGCTGGGCTGGTATTGGTATCGCGGCTGGCTTAGACAGTGGCGAAGCGGGTTCAAACTCTGAAGGTTTAGGCGCAGTTGGCGCGTACAGAAGTTTAAGTTCATTCACTAAATTAGGTGGAACTTTCACTGTATTTGCATTGCCTAATTAAGCATTGCTTTTTTAGTTAGCCAAAAAGCCCTGACCGACTTTACTCGGTTGGGGCTTTTTTCATTCAACAAAAGGAAACATTATGAAAATTAAAACTCTTTTACTTGCAACAGCATTATTTTTACCATTAACGACGTTTGCAAAAACAGTAACCGTTGTCGTTCCTGCTACAGCATCTGGGAATTTTGGTTTTCCGACAGATAATGCAGTGACACCTATGGTTAAGGCAATTACTGTAACAAAAGCGACGACAATCAGAATTTTTTACATCAGTGGAAACTGGAGTGGTAGCTCTTTATTGCCATTATCTGATGCAAATGGGCAGAATGCTTTCCCAGGAAGGGATTATGGCGTGTATTATCAGCCGCCACTATTTGAAGCCAATGGTGTAACAGGTGTTGAATCAAGAAACATCATGGCATTAATTGGTGCTTTTATTCCTAAAACACTTGTGGATGACCCAGAATTTACCCCTATGGATGGAACTAAAAAAAGTAACGGTGTTGGCATTATGCCTGATAAGCTCTTTTTCATCGGTAGTGATAATACTATTCAAACTACTGGTGCAGGAACATTGTATTTAGGCGTAAATGATATGACTGCTAGCGATAATAGCGGAGCTTTGACGATTAAAATTACTACGCCATAAGAAAAACATAAAAGCCCTAACCGACTGTTCGGTTGGGGCTTTTTTATTGAGGTTTAAAAAATGAAAATATCTTCTGTAATTTTAGGTTTGACGTTAAGTGCGACGCTTTTCACAGCGCAAGCCGAAAAATTTAAAGTGTGCGCCGACCCTTTAAATCCACCGTATTCAAGCAACAAAGAAGACGGTTTTGAAAACAAAATTGCCTCACTTTTTGCAAAAGAACTCGGTCAAGAATTGGAATACTTTTGGTTGCCGCAACGAATTGGCTTTATTCGGAATTCGCTTAATGCATTCACAGATGAAAATGCCGTTGAAAGCAAAGATTTCAAATGCGACATTGTGATGGGAATGCCAGCGGGGAGTGATATGGTTTTGACTACGCAACCTTATTACCATTCGACTTACGTTTTGTTGATTGCGAAAGGTCGTGGCTGGGACAACATTCAAACGCCAGAACAACTCGCGAAACTTTCCCCCGCTCAACAAGCAAAATTAAAAATTGCCATGTTTGACCGTGGTGCGGGAACGGATTGGCTGCAAAAACACGATTTGCTTGACCAAGGTATTCCGTATCAAAGTATGACGGGCGACAGCGAACATAATGTAGCGATGCAAATGTCAGATGATTTAAAAGCCAAAAAAATCGACATGGTGATTTTGTGGGGCGTTTTAGCGGGTCATGTTGTGGCGCAAAATCCCAACGGTTACAACGTCATTCCGATGAAATCCGAAGCTGGCGTAAAAGTCGATTATCAAATGGCAATCGGCGTGCGTAAAAATGATAAAATACGACGAGAACAGCTCAATAAATTGATTGCTGAAAAATCTACTGACATTACGGCGATTTTGTCGCAATATCACATTCCATTGTTACCACTTGAAGCTCCGCCTTCCAAAAAAGACTAAAAAATGAAACTCACAAAAATCGTCGGGATTCACGCCGCGCAATCGGCTTTGACTTATTCACCACAAAAAATTACTCGTATTTGGCTTGATACAGAACGCAGCGATAAACGTTTGGAATTATTGCTAGAAACATTAGTAAAACTAAATGTTCCAACCGAAAAAGTAGACCGCAAAAAACTCGATAAACTCGCCGACGGTATGAATCATCAAGGTGTCGTTTTAGAAGTTTCGTTACCTGAAGAATTATCTGAAAATGAATTAAAAACTGCAGTCGAACATTTAACCGAACCCGCTTTATTTCTGGTTTTAGATAATGTTCAGGATCCACACAATTTAGGGGCGTGTTTGCGAACTGCGGACGCAACAAGTATTGACGGGATTATTATCACAAAAGATAATGCGGTTGGAATTACGCCAACAGTTTGTAAAGTCGCAAGTGGTGCGGCTGAAACAGTGCCTGTTTATATGGTCACAAATTTAGCGCGAACTTTGCGGTGGTTAAAAAGTGAAGGCTTATGGATTATTGGTGCAGCAGGCGAAGCGGAACAAACGCTTTATCAAACCGATTTCACGGTATCAATGGCATTAGTCATTGGTGCAGAAGAAAAAGGAATGCGGCGTTTAACACGCGAACAATGTGATTTATTAGTAAAATTGCCAATGCGTGGAACTGTCGAAAGTTTGAATTTATCCGTAGCGACAGGCGTGTTATTGTATGAAGCATTACGGCAACGCTCGGTTTGAATGCTAAAAATTACGGTAAAAAAATGAAAATTAACAAAATTGATGTATCTCACGGAATTCAATGGGTTGAAGTCGCTGAGGCGAATTTACGAATTTTATGCGGTTGTCCTGCAGATTCAGTTAAGCATTTAATTAAACGCGGCTTGATTTTGTCAAAAGAAAAAAATGGGGTTTCTTTTGAAACAGGACCCAATGCAATTCTGCTTTCGGATGTTTTATTACAAAATGGTGAATTCGCAAATCTAGCCGAATTTCCTGTTTTGCAAATGCTTTACAAACAAGGTTTGATTGTCCCGAATCATCCAAATAATACAGGGCAAAAGCCGATAATAATTGGCACAGCAGACCAAGTTGATTCACAAATGCGTTATATTTACCGTGGAAATTACGGTTTGATTTCGCGTGAAGAAATAATGAAAACAGGTGTGTCTGAAGAAAAAGCCACCGAAATGATGCGGCTAAAACTTAAATTCGCGTTTGGTAATATCCGCCCAACAGATGATTTTTTAGATACGCGAATTCTCAGTTCAAACAGCGTAGAAATTCAAAATGGGGTGACTATTCGACGATTAGAACTAAATATCTTTGAAATTGCCTATGAAGATGAAACCACTATCGTTAATTTAAATCTGCGACCAACAGAAAAATATGAATGTGCGTACCCGCTCGGCTATCGTAAATTTGAACCCGAATACTTTGCTATTATTCATTCTGGTGAAGGCGACGGCTGGGATATGAATCGCCCAAGTATGTCTAGTATTTTGACATATCAAGGCGGCGTGTATTTAATTGACGCAGGCCCACATCTTGTTAATACAATGGCGGCGTTGGGCATTGGCATCAATCAAGTCGATGGTATTTTTCATACACACGCGCACGATGATCATTTTGCGGGTTTGACCGCGTTAATGCGAGCAGGACGTAAAATTCGTTATTTCTCTACACCATTAGTTCGTGCTTCGGTAGAAAAAAAATTATCCGCATTACTTGGTATCGAAGAAAAAGATTTTGAGGACTTTTTCGACGTTCAAGACCTTTCTTTTGATGAATGGAATAACGTTGACGGTTTGGAAGTGATGCCTATTTTTTCACCGCATCCAGTTGAAACAAACCTTTTTGTATTTCGAACATTGTGGGCGGATGGCTATTCGACTTATGCCCATTTCGCAGATATTGTGTCGTTAAGTGTTTTAAAAGGCATGGTGACGGATAACATTGAGCAATCTGGTTTGAGTTTGGAATTATTTGAACGTGTACGCGCCTCTTATTTAACCCCTTACAATTTAAAGAAACTGGATGTTGGTGGCGGCATGATTCATGGTGACGCAAAAGATTTTCGTCATGATAAATCAGACCGTATTTTACTCGCGCATCGTGCAACGTGTTTAACACCCGAAGAAAAAGAGATTGGCTCCTGTGCTTCTTTTGGGACAACAGACGTTTTGATTAACGGTGTTGCAGATAGTTTCCGCCGTCATGCCTTTTCTTATTTAGAAGCAAATTTAACCGGCATATCGTTGCATGATTTGAGAATGTTAATTAACCATCCTCTTATTGATATAAATCCGGGTTCAATACTGATTAAAGAAGGCGATACAGTTTCAAATATTTTATTAGTGTTGAGCGGTCAAGTAGAGAAAATTCGCACAAGTGATCATTTTTTTGGAAATTTATCGGCGGGGGCATTGATTGGCGATGAAGCGATGTTTGGGAGTTTTGATGTTAAATATACTTATCGCGCCTCATCTTTTGTTCGGGCATTACAAGTACCTTTAACGCTTTACATGGAAGTAATTCACCGCAATGGTTTATTGGATTCGGTAAAACATTTCATAACAATGCGGAATTTTTTAAATACCACAAGTTTATTTTCAGAAGGTTTATCTGTTGATGTACTCGGTCGCATTGTTGAAGGCATGACGGAAAAAACGTTCAAAGCTGGAACAATTATTAACGAAGATGATCTTTACGTTATTAACACAATTCAATCGGGTTTAATTGAACGTCGCGTTGGTGACAAAGTATCAGATTTGCTAAAACATAATGATTTCTTTGGCGAAGAATACGCTATTCTTAAAGTTCCTCATTTATTCCATCTTCATGTATTGGAAGATACAAACGTGATACAAATTCCGGGTAATTTATTAGAAGATGTGCCGCTATTGCGCTGGAAAGTTTTCGATAATTACCAAAAACGGGTCACACGTTTGATTCATCAAGATTTGTTGTCTTGAAAAATTTTCAAATTTCATGCGATTTTGGATTTTTTCAAAGTCGCATGATTTGTTAATTTTTGCGAAAATTAGGAAATAGCGTGAAGTATTTCATCTACAACAGCGAGAGCCATATCGTATTGATATGAATTGATTTTTTTATTTAAACCGTCAATGTCGGTTTTATATTCGTCCGGTGAATTTTGTTGCAGTTTTTCTAATAATTCCGTTGGGATTATTTTGTTATTTTGCAATTTTTCCGCTAAGTCCGACAAATCCACCGTAAATTCTGACGATTCTTTGGTTGTATTTGAATTAGACAGTTTATGGATAGTTTGTTTGACTTTGTCCCATTCGCTCGCAAGTTGTAATAATTCTTTTTCAAAACTTTCTTCTTTTTTTAACGCCATTTCAACTTCATTCGCTAGGGTTGCTAAAGTATTCGCGCCGATATTTGCCGCACAACCTTTTAATGTATGAAGTTCTTTGCAAGCCTGTTCATATTTTTGGGAATCAATTATTTTTTTAATTTCTGGAATTGCATCAGAAAAATCCTTAGCAAATGACTTGATAGAGTCTAAAACTTTTTCTTGTGAACCAAGCATAATTTCTAATGCCTGTAATCGCTGTCCATCAAGTCCATTTAGATTATTATAAATTTCTGATTCTGTTACTGTCGATTTAGGAGACGTTAATGATCTTAATAATGGCACATCTTGTTGTACATTTTTATTTTGGTTAAATTCCTTTACGATTTCAATGAGCTGCAATGGACTAAAGGGCTTAATCAAATACATATCCGCGCCTGTCGCCATACCAAGCGCAATATCATTGTCTTCTGCTTTCGCCGTCAAAATAATCACAAAACATTCTTTCATATTTGATTTTATAAATCGACACACATCAATACCATCAATACCGCCAGCCATTAGCACATCTAAAAAAACAAGATCTGGCTTAATTTCATCGACCATTTTCAATGCCGAATTCCCATCATGGGCTTCAAAAATATCGTAGTCTAAATCGCGATTAAATGTTAGTCGTAATAGACCACGCATCTGATCATTGTCATCAACAACTAAAATTTTTATTTTTTCTTTGGTCATTATATTAACCTATAACTATTTGTATTTTATGAAAAAAACTATTAAAACCTACCGTATTAGTAGATTATTATAGTTATTTTATGTCTGAACGATATAATCGTACTCTTCATTCGATTTTATCATTATATATCCAATCCCAAACCCTTAAATAACTTAACAGAGAAGAATGTAAATGAGCAAACCAAAAGTTTTAATAGTTGATGATAACGCAGAAATACGGAATGTACTTCGCACCACGCTTAAAAACCATGTAGACAGCGACGTATTTGAAGCTAAAGATGGTCAAGAAGCAATGAATTTAATTCGTTTAAAGAAACCGAACATCGTTATTTTAGACATTATGATGCCGGGGGAAATAGATGGGTTAAATGTTTGTGATTTTATTAAGTATTCTGCTGAATTTCGCTCTATTTTTGTCGTTTTGCTTACTGCAAAAGATACGAAAGAAGATGTGTTTCGTGGTATGGAAGCGCGAGCAAATATGTATTTAACAAAACCATTTAGCCCAGATGGGCTTGCAGAAATTGTGCTGAATTACAACAAACATGCGTCTAGCTAGCTAGTAACAAGGAAAACGAAACCCGTGCATAAATATCAATAATCAGGAGAATAAAAATGTCAGGAAAAAATAAAGAAATAATCATAACAAAAAACGACGTGATTGTAGTTCGCACGAATTTACAAGGTTTAATCATTCATGTTAATGAAGCGTTTCTGAAACTAACCGGATACGATGAAAAGTATTTGATTGGTAAAAATCAGAATGAAATACGTCATCGAGATATGCCGGCTGAAATTTTTGATGACATCAAAAACTCCTTAGAATCGCTTCGTCCGTGGGACGGAATTATTAAAAATCAATCGCTGAATGGTGATTTTTATTGGACGCGCACCAACATTGCGCCCGAATTTGAAAAAGGAAATGTGGTCAGTTATTTGTCTATCGGTTACGCGCCAAAACGAAGTGAAATAGACCAAACACAAACATTTTACAGCGCGATTCAAAATAAAAAAGCGGCGGTTAAACATTATAAAAAATCGACAGGTGCTAGCAAAATTGAACGTATTTCAGCACGCCAAAAAACTGTTTTTTCGTTAGCCGGATTTTTAACGCCGATGTCAATCATCGGCTATCAAGCGATTTTGGCGCAAAATTATATGGCTTTAACGTGCATTTCGGTTGCTTCCGTTGTGGCGTTAGTGAATATGAAAATGGCGCACGAATTACATCACGCAATCAATGAAAGCATTGGGATTTTGTATCGTTTAGCATCAAAAAACTTTGGTAATAAAGTCGATTTGAAAAAAAATGGCATTATCGGTGATTTTTATTGCGGCTTATTTTCTGTTGATATGCGTTCAAGTTTAGATCGGGCGGAATCCAATCATCTCACAATAGAAAATTTAAGAGTTAGCAACGCGCTAAACGGCGTGCATTCGGCGGTTTTAGTGGCGGATAATGATTTAAATGTTGTTTTTGCCAATAAAAGTGCGTTGAACATTTTCACTAATGCGGAAGATGCGATAAGAACACAACTGCCTCATTTTTCGGCAAAAGATGTTTTAGGCTCAAACATTGATATTTATCATGAAAATCCATCTCGTCAACGGGATATTTTGGCTAATTTAACGGGTTATTTCGCTTCTGAAATTAAAATTGGCGGACACCACATGACGGTTGTGGCAAATCCTATTTTTGATAAAGATGGTGACAAAATCGGTTTTGTGGCGGAATGGCTAGATAGAACGGAAGAAATAAAAGCTCTCGAAGAAATTACGGACATTATTCAATCTGCATCGCAAGGTGATTTTGAACGCAGAATTTCCGAAGCCAAACGCACCGGCTTTATGCTAGAACTTTCCAGAGAAATCAATACGCTGGTTGAAATCAACTCAATGAGTCTCCGTGAAGTTGCACAATTATTAGATGGTTTCGCGCACGGTGATTTGAATAAAACGATTAGTGGCGATTATTCGGGAATGTTCTTGCAAATAAAACAAGATGCAAATGCCACCGCTAAAAAGCTGCGCGAAGTGATTTATGACATTCAAAATGCCACAAATACTATCAATATGAGCGCGAAAGAAATTTCAGAAGGTAATAATGACTTATCAAACCGCACAGAAAAACAAGCTGTAAGCCTAGAAGAAACCGCCGCAAGTATGCAGCAACTCACTTCAACGGTTAAAAATAATAGTGATAGTGCCGAACACGCGCGGAAATTAGCGGTTAGTGCTTCTGGCATCGCTAGCAAAGGCGTAGCAGTAGTTGGAAAAGTTGTCGATACCATGACGGCAATCAATGAGTCATCACGCAAAATTGTCGATATTATTACGGTTATCGATGGTATTGCGTTTCAAACGAATATCCTCGCGTTAAATGCGGCGGTTGAAGCGGCACGAGCCGGTGAGCAAGGACGTGGTTTTGCGGTTGTGGCGGGCGAAGTTCGCAGTTTAGCGCAACGTGCTTCCGCCGCCGCCGGAGAAATCAAAAATCTAATCAGCAATTCAGCAGAAAAAGTCGAAGACGGCGCACGCTTGGTATCTCATGCGGGTGACACGATGGAAGAAATTGTCAGTGCCATTAGCAGCGTCACAGCCATTATGTCTGAAATTAGTTTAGCGTCTGCGGAACAAAGTTCGGGGATTGAAAAAGTTAATAAGGCAATAAATCAAATGGATGATGTGACACAACAAAATGCCGCATTGGTTGAAGAAGCCGCCGCCGCTGCTGAAACGCTTGAAGAACAAACCAAAAATCTCGCAAATACTGTTGGATACTTTAATTTGAACAATTAGTTTTTTTCGATTCGCAAGATTAAAAAGTGAAACATTACAATAGATTAGAGAAAAATTGTCTGTTTAGTTCGAGGCGATTAAACTAAACGCCTTGAATTTTGGATTATCCGCACACGAATTGAAAGAAGTTGAAAAATTAGTGAACTCACACCAACAGGAAATTACAAATGCGTGGCACAAACACTTTCCAAACTGAAATTTTAGGCATTTCAAAACACGGTTTTTGGTTATTACTTGACGAAAAAGAAGAATTATTTGTGTCATTTTTAAATTTTCCGTGGTTTCGCAAAGCCTCTGTCGAACAAATTTTTGCTCTCGAACGACCACAACCGCATCATCTTTATTGGTCAGATTTGGATATTGATTTAGACGTTGATTCAATTCGACATCCAGAGCAATTTCCGTTAGTTTCAATCTAAAATTTCGTCAACCCATAAAACAGGAATCCAAAATGACAACCTCAACAATTTACGCAGGAATTTAAAAATGATAACAATTAGCCATGATTTAGAACTCGATGATGAAGCAATTTCTGCTCTCAAAGCACTTTGCAAAGAAACGCGCATGAAACCTTCAAAAGTAATCCAAGCCATGATTACAAATTATCGCCGCATGAGAGCGAATGAAAAATATCTAGGCAAAGGTGAATTAGATTTGTCCGATGACCATCCGAGTGGAACAAAACGCCAAATTAAAACCACTATTCGAGAAAAATATGGATATTCTGCTTGATACTTATCGAACGCGAGGCGGTAAAACGTTCAATCGTTTATGGATAAACGACTAAACTTCTTTTTCTAAACACAAAACAGGAATCCACCATGACAACCCTTACACTAAACCCAAATGAAAATTTAACCAAAGCGCAAGCGGTCTTAAATCGCGTTGGTTTAACGCCAGAACAAGCTGTTGCACTCTTTTTTGAGCAAATTGCTTTGCGTCAAGAATTACCTTTTTCTTACAACACGCCTAATCAAGAAACGTTGGAAGCGTTCCACGATTCCGAAACAGGAAAAAATCTAGTTGAATGCACGAATGCAGAGGATTTTTTTACAAAATTAGGCATCTGAATGTATCAGCCTATTTATCTCAATCGCTTTGAGAAAGATTTGAAACGGATGCAAAAACGTGGCAAAGACATGGCTAAATTTAAAACGGTTTTCTTAAAATTATTGGCTGGTGAAATTTTAGAAGCCCGTTATTGTGACCATTCGTTAATCGGTAATTTTGCTAATCGCCGTGAATGTCACATTGAACCCGATTGGCTTTTGATTTACCGTTTCAATCATCCACAACTTATTTTTGAACGCACAGGCACGCATTCTGATTTGTTCAAATAACTAAACCCAAAAAACAGGAATCCAAAATGACAACCCCAATAACTTTAAAATTTGCATTTTATTTGTTTCGTTATAAATAGATGACATCTCGTTAAATGCCTTTCACCTTCAGAAAAAGCAACGGCGCAGATGGGAGTTACATCATGAAAGATTACATCGAATTTTTAAACGAACGTATCGAACAGCTGGAATACATAACAAACTACATTACGAAAGAAATCTACAAAGTTGGTGCCACGTTAGATGACATTCCGATGTGTAACAGAAATACCGATTACATCGCGTTTAGAAATTATTTTTTTGGCTTAGGAAGGTTAACCGAATTCAATCGATGGAAATTTATTGAATTGGTTGCGCTACTTGATGAACGTGACCGTTTAATTTATTACGTCTAAAACAAAAAAAGCAGAGTTCAAGTAATTTACCTGAACTCTGTTGAACCCAAAAACAAATTTACTTTGTTTTCGTAGCTACAAATAATGGTTTCCCCATTCCTATGCCAGCGTTGCCAATAGATGATTTTGTTCCAGTCATGCTGTCTTTTCCTTTGCTAAGATAAGCGTCAATTTCATTCAAACTTACACCGTTTGGGATGTTATCACTTATTTGTGAAATTGGACCTTTGACGTGGCATTCAGCGTCGATTGTCAATTTTCCAGTAATGGGTTCAGAACTTACTAAACTACCCATTTGCATTACTGGATCACAACTAGAACCAACTTTCAAAGAGCCGTCTTTCAATACCGTAAAATTACAGTATTTCGCACCGTTCCCGTCCATCCCCCCCAAACTGTAACCAACCCACGTTCCGACTAAGTCGGCTTTCGTGCATCCAGCAAATGCCGCATTACTGGAAATTAAAATTGTTACTGCTAATACTACTTTTTTCATTGTTCCACCACGTTTATTGTCGTTAATAAATTTACCTCGGGCATCGTATCTTTTTTGTTTAAATAACTCAAACGCATTGATTATCGCATCTATAAATTCGGCTATAACGATTAGTTTAGCTGTGCTAACATGAACTTTTGAACAAATACTAAAAAATTAACATGACAACAACTCAAACTACTAAATCCGTTTCAGGGGTGATTTCTCCCGTTGATATAACTACCTCTGGAAGTCATAAAAATGGTCAAGATATTTCACCAAATTCTATGTTTATTCAACGCGACGGCAAAATTCTTGTAACGGGGAGTTGTGATATTGGAATGATTTTAATCCGCTTCAATGCTGACGGCTCTTTTGATCAAAGTTTCAATAAAAATGGCGTTGTTATCGATAATTTTTACACAAACGACGTTCATTCTGTAATCGCACAAGATAATGGAAAAATCACCGTTATAGGTGGTAGTGGGACGGGGAGGGTTCAATTATCTCGTTACAATCAAGATGGTTCTGTAGATACCAGTTTTGATAACGATGGCAGAGTCGAAATGGGTAGCGATATTTACGTTGAATCTGGAATTGTTCAAGACGATGGAAAGATTGTAGTAGTTGCCCATAGTTCATCCAAAGAACCAACAATAATGCGTTATAACAGTAATGGTTCTTTGGATACCAGTTTCGATGATGACGGAAAAATTGAAACAAATAATGGTTATTCTGTTGCTGTTCAATCAGACGGAAAAATACTTGTCGGTAGTCGGAGCAACAGTAATTATTTATTGATGCGCTACAACGAAAATGGTTCTTTAGACACCAGTTTTGATGGTGATGGGAAGGTTGAATACTACAGTGCTAATTCTGGTTATATCCTTTCAATTGCAGTTCAGTCGAATGGAAAAATTATTGCAACGGGCGGAGATCAATACTACGGAAACGGTACATTATTTCGATATAACTCAGATGGTAGTTTAGATACTAGCTTTAGTAAAAGTGGTTTAGTTGGGCTTGCAAGCGTTGGTAGAGACGTTAAAATCCAAGGTGATGGCAAAATTCTCGTAGTTATAGGCGGTTTTACTACTATGCGCTATAACACCGACGGAACACTAGACACCAGTTTTGATGGTGATGGCAAAGTTGAAACAGATATAAATGGAGATTGGGATTATGCCAAATCCATAGCCATACAGGATAACGGAAAAATTCTTGTCACTGGCTCTACTGGTTACTGGCCCTCGTTTATGGCAATAGTTCGCTACAACAGTAATGGCTCAATAGATAACAGTTTTAAAAACGATTCCAGTATTGTGGCTGATCCAAGCGTTGTGAATGAATATCCTCCGTCTGGTGTTTTAGGTATTTACGGGACAGCAGAAAAAGACCAAGCACTTTATGTATTAAATGATTTTGGCGATAAAAACGGAATACCAGGCAAAATAAATTATCAATGGTTTCGTTCTGGCGTGGCTATTGCTGGTGAAACAGGCGGATTTTATGTTTTGACTGCTGCTGATGTTAATCATGCCATTAGTGTCAAAGCGAGTTATGTTGATGGCAACAATCACGCCGAAAGTATTACAAGTAGCGCAACAGCAGTAGTAAAGCCTTCTGCTGATGCAGAATTATTAGAACCAAGTTATAAATTAACCGTCGATAAAGCCAGCGTGAACGAAGGCGATACGGTGACATTTAATTTAAAAACTGAAAACGTAGACGCTGACACAGAAATTCCTTTCAAATTTGGCGGCACAATTTCAAATACGGATGTGTTAGGTGGTTTGAAAACGAGTAGTTTTGTGGTTGATGCGAATGGCAAAGCGTCGTTAACGGTGAAATTTATCGCGGATAAATTAACCGAAGGCACAGAAAATCTAACAATAACCTTAAACAGCGGCGAAAATCAAAGCGTATCCGTAAAAGATACCAGCCTCACGCCCGCGCCGGTTGTGAAACCTGTTGTCGTTGCACCGGTAGTTGTAAAACCCGTTATTGAAACGCCAACCGGTTCAAAAGGCTATGATAAAAAAGCGGTGATTTTGAGCGGCGATAAATTGATTGGCGGTGAAAAAAACGATACCTTAACGGGCAATGTCGGCAAGGATGAATTACTCGGCAAAGCGGGCAACGACAAACTGATTGGTTTAGGTGGTAACGATACCTTAGTCGGCGAAAATGGAAATGATGATTTAAGCGGCGGTGAAGGCTTAGATTCATTAAGCGGCGGCAGCGGCAATGATTTGTTAGATGGCGGAAATGGTAACGACACGTTAATCGGCGACCAAGGAAATGACACGTTAAAAGGCGGTTTTGGTGTTGATAGCATGGACGGTGGCGACGGTGATGATTATTACTTTGTGGACAATCAAAAAGACGTAGTGAACGAAACCAATAAAAATACGCTAGGCGGTAACGATACGATTGCCAGCACATCTAGTTATACATTGGGTAAAAATATCGAAAATTTAGTATTGGATAGCATTGATAACAACAATGGCAAAGGAAACGAATTAAACAACCAAATTACTGGGAACATCGGCGACAATAAACTGGAAGGCATGGCGGGAAACGATAAGTTAATTGGCGGTGATGGCGCGGACACATTAGACGGTGGTAAAGGAAAAGACACCTTAATCGGTGGAAATGATGACGATATTTACATCATTAACAACGATTTTGATATGGTCACAGAACAAAAAAATGGCGGCGAACAAGACCAAATTTGGGCGAGCGTGGATTATGATTTGGGACAAACTTTATTTGTGGAAGTTTTAACACTTTCAGGTAAAGCCATAACCGGTGTTGGTGATGACGCAAATAATTTATTGATGGAAATTGAAAACGGCAAAGTAGCGAATCATTTTTTAGGCTACGGTGGTGATGACACAATTTTGAGCGAAGGCGGAAATGATACGATTGAAGGCGGTGCAGGTAATGACAATATCGATGGCGGTGATGGCATAGCCGACACAGCGATTTTTTATAGCAAAAAAGAAAACTACCAAATTACTCGCAATCCTGACGCGGAAGGTGTGGATCAAATTATAGTGCGATACGTCGGTAACGGTGAAAATGGCGAAGTGGACGAAGGCACGGATACGTTGACGAATATCGAATTATTACAATTCGCCGATTACGATTTTAATAATCCGATTCACACGGACACAATTCAAATTACAGGTTTATCTGCTTGACATCCCCCCCGCCCTAAAGGGAACGGGGATTCCCAATATCGCTATTGAGACTTTCCTAATTCAACGAGAACAACCGATGCAGATTAACTACACAGGAATTACATTCTCTCCAAAGGCTAACCCCGCAAGCCCTGCGGTTCTTATATTTTTAGCCGCGTTAATATCGCGGTCGTGTGTTGTTTTACATTCGGGGCAAGTCCATTCATGCACGCTCAAACTCAAGCGGGGCAGAATGTATCCACAATCTGAACAACGTTTTGAGCTGGGAAAGAATTGGTCAATTTTAACTAAAATTCGACCCGCCCAATCGGCTTTGTATTCGAGTTGCTGGACGAATTTACCCCAAC
>CAIQZX010000193.1 GCA_903876445.1 uncultured Pseudomonadota bacterium
ATATTGTGCGAAGCGTGCAAATCACGGTCTTCGGTGTGATTGCACGTTGGACAAACAAACACGCGGTCAGATAATTTCAGTCCAGTATGTTTGTTATGACACTTGCGACATTCTTTGCTACTGGGTGCAAACGGCGAAATCCGAATCAGATTTTTACCGTTTTCTGCGAGCTTATACGTCAGCGCGTTAGCCCACATCCCCCAGCCACAATTGGCGATATGCCTTGCTAATTTTGGATTACGAATCATGTTGCTAATCTGCAAATCTTCAATGCACACCGTAGTCGCGTGGTTTTTGACAGCTACTTTGTAGGAAGATTTGTGGATAAAGTCATGGCGTGCATTAGCTACTTTTTCGTGTAGTTTTGCGACGACCATTTTTTGCTTACTGCAATTTTTCGAGCCTTTTTTCATACGAGAAAAAACTCGTTGTGCTTGTTTCAAGCTAACCAATTGACGGTCTAACAAGCGTGGATTTTTGATTTCACTACCATCAGAACAAACAGCAAATGTTTTGATGCCAACATCAACGCCGATGGTTTTGTCTTCTTCGATGATGCAAGGAATCACTTCGTTGACCTGTTGTTCAATCAAAACAGAAATAGAATACTTGCCACTTGGTGCGCGTTTGATAGTGCAAGTTTTTATTTTCCCTTCGGGTAAATCGCGGTGCATCACACAATCGACCCAACCGATTTTAGGCAATTTGATTTTGTTTTTTGTGGCTTCAACGTGTTGGGGTGCTTGAAATGATTGCCATGCGGCGTATTTCTTTTTGCGTTTTGGATAACCCGCACCGTTGAAGAATTTTTTGAAAGCGGTTTCAACATCCATCAATGCCGCGAGTAAGGCTTGTGAATTGATGTCACTGAGCCACTGATATTTTGATAATTTTTTCTTTTTTACTAACTTGTCTTGCAACCGACGACTAGACAAGCCTTTGCCAAAACGACGGTAATAACGTTCTTTCAGTGCAATAGCCCAATTTTTCACAAACCGAACGTGTCCGAAGTGCTGGTCAAATTGGGTAATTTGCTCCGCCCTCGGTTTCAATCTGTATTTGTAGGCTTTTAATCTAATCATGCTAAAATTGTAACTTATTTTTACTTGGTGTCAATATGGAAGAAGAAACTAAAATATCATCTAAAGCAAATAGAAGAAGTCATTTTCACGCCGTTTATAATCTAAAATACCATTTAGTGTTAGTGACAAAATACCGTCGAAAATGTATCACTAAAGAAATTTTGGATAGACTACATGAAATCCTCAAAGAGCAATGCGAAAACTGGTCAGTGCAACTGGTGGAATTCAACGGGGAAGAAGACTATGTACATTTACTTATCGACGCACATCCGTCTATGGATTTGAGCAAATTTATCAATTCCATCAAAACGGTTTCTTCGCGCTTGATTCGCAAGGAATTCAAGGAGCATATCGATAAGTTTTATTGGAAGCCGTTTTTTTGGACACGCGCTTATTGCTTGCTTACAACAGGCGGTGCGCCTTTGGACGTTATCACAAAATATATCCAAAATCAGGATAGTCCGAATTGAAAATCAAAAGCCGCTTCGCGGAAGGAGTGCTATCCATCCCCACTCAAGCCTATCAGCTCTGGGTGGGGAATTTCGCACGGTCAGTTAAATAAGCCGGTCGATAAATATCTATCACCGCGATCACAAATAATGGTCACAATGACCGCATTTTCGAGTTCGTTAGCTAATTTTAACGCCGCCCACACCGCGCCACCCGATGAAACACCCGCAAAAATGCCTTCTTCTTTGGCTAATCGGCGCGTCATATTTTCTGCATCCAGTTGCTCTACATCGATAATACGATTGACGCGCGTTGGCTGATAAATTTTTGGTAAATACTCCGCAGGCCAACGTCGAATTCCTGCTATTTTCGAATCGCCTTGAGGCTGTACACCGACAATTTGAACATTGGGATTTTGTTCCGTCAGATATTTCGAGGTTCCCATAATCGTTCCGGTTGTCCCCATCGCACTCACAAAATGCGTCACAGTTCCTTTTGTGTCACGCCAAATTTCAACGCCTGTTGTTTCGTAATGAGCGCGAGGATTATCCGGATTTGAAAACTGATCCAAAATTTTTCCTTTGCCCGCTGCTTCCATTTCTCGCGCTAAATCAATAGCCGCCTCCATGCTTCCGGCTGCTGGCGTTAAAATAATTTCCGCGCCATACGCTTGCATCGCCGCCACCCGTTCGGCAGTCATGTTATCCGGCATAATCAAGGTCATTTTATAGCCTTTAATCGCCGCCGCCATTGCTAATGCAATGCCTGTGTTTCCGCTAGTCGCTTCGATTAAACAATCGCCGGCTTTAATTTCACCGCGTTCTTCCGCACGAGCAATCATACTTAATGCCGGTCTATCTTTAACAGACCCCGCCGGATTATTTCCTTCTAACTTCAGCAGTACGGTATTACTAGATTTATGTGGTAAACGTTGCAAACGCACTAAAGGCGTATTGCCAACAAAAGATTCTAAAGTAGGATAAGTTGTCATAATTTTGAAAGTTTAAAAATGAGGTTGGATAGAGTTGTTCATTATGCGCGAAAAATTTTTTCATCTCAAAATCACAAAAACATCAAATCAATAGCAAAAACAAAATTAAATCAATTGTGTCCATATTTTCACACATAAATTTCCATATTCTGACACATAAATTATGGACATTTCGTAAAAAATATTTTACC
>CAIQZX010000194.1 GCA_903876445.1 uncultured Pseudomonadota bacterium
ATCGCACTGCGTTTTTCATTCAGCAAAAAGGTCGCACACTCAATCGGCAAATGAGCAATGACTTTTTCGGTGCCTTTTTTCATCGCCTCTTCTTCAATCAAACGCAACACCGACAGCGCGACGGACTCTACATTACGAATCGTGCCTTGTCCCTTACAACGTGGGCAGGTAATTTGCGTGGAGTCCCCCAATGAAGGGCGCATCCGTTGCCGCGACATTTCTAGCAAACCAAAACGGGAAATCTTACTCGTTTGAATCCGCGCTCTATCCAATTTTAACGCATCACGTAAATGGTTTTCGACTGCCCGTTGATTTTTGTTGGACATCATATCGATAAAATCAATAACGAATAACCCGCCTAAGTCACGCAAACGGAGCTGACGGGCAATTTCATCTACCGCTTCTAAGTTAGTATTCAGTGCCGTTTCTTCAATATCACTGCCTTTAGTCGCACGGGCAGAGTTAATATCAATCGAGGTCAGTGCTTCCGTATGATCAATGACGATAGAGCCGCCTGAAGGCAAGGACACTTCACGTCCATAAGCAATTTCTATCTGCGACTCAATTTGATAGCGATTAAACAGTGGCACCGCATCTTGGTATAACTTTGCCTTAGGCAAAAAATGTGGCATGACTTGTTTTAAGAAATTTTGCACCAGCGCAAAAGAGTCTTCATTATCTATTAGTATTTCATCGATATCGCCACGCAAATGGTCGCGTAAGGCCCGGATAATGACATTACTTTCTTGAAAGACTAAAAAGGGAGCGGTTTGTTCGTTAGATGAGCGTTCGATAGCTTCCCAAAGCTGCATCAGATAATTTAAATCCCATTGCAACTCCTCGGCATTTTTACCACAACCCGCCGTCCGAACAATTAAACCCATATTGTCAGGAATTTCTAAAGAGGCCATAACTTCACGCAACTCACTGCGTGTCTCGCCTTCAATGCGTCTGGAAATGCCACCGGCTTTGGGATTATTAGGCATCAATACCAAATAAGTACCCGCCAAACTGATATAGGTGGTCAACGCCGCACCTTTGTTACCGCGTTCTTCTTTTTCAATTTGAACAACGATTTCCTGACCTTCTTTGATCAAATCTTTGATAGCGGGACGACGACCTTCATTCTCTGAGCCGTCTTGCAATTGCCGATAGGCGGGGGAAATTTCCTTGAAAGGTAAAAAGCCATGCTTTTCTGCGCCATAGTTAATAAATGCGGCTTCTAAGCTAGGTTCAACGCGGGTGATAATCCCTTTGTAAATATTGGACTTCTTTTGTTCTTTTGAGGGGACTTCGATGTCAAAATCATAGAGTTTTTGACCGTCTACCAAAGCGACTCGCAGTTCTTCGGCCTGCGTAGCGTTGATAAGCATTCTTTTCATTTTGTATCCTTGTAGTGTCCTGCTCCATTACCAGATTTTATAATCAGACTGGTTTGACCTAGTGCAATAACAGCAAACACAACATGGGCGAAATTATGAATTATAAGCGTCGCAGTCGGCTTAGCTTTTAGGATGTTATGTTTCTCAATACTGCGCGTCATGTGCATGTTGTTAAGTCTCAACAGATGATACCGGCGTTGTCAAACACACTAAATCACTTTCAGTCTTGGTGGTAATTTCTGTTTTAACAGGAGTTAAAATCGCACGTCTTGGGTCGTGCG
>CAIQZX010000195.1 GCA_903876445.1 uncultured Pseudomonadota bacterium
ATTCCCGTGTGCTTACATTGTTTGTCATCGAAAACCAAGAGGCTCACAATGTGTGAAAAGCAAACCTATTTGCAATCTAAACCAATCATAGTTAGATTGTGCAACCAATTTGAGGCGGCTGGTTCTGTCGTGACTGTAAAGCGTTCCCCATCTTCTAAACGGGTCAAAGCTCGTGGAGATGCGAGAGGTACTGATGAAAATATCAGTTCGGGTCAGTCGAAGCCATCACTAGAACGCGATAGCGTTTAGTGGTTGGTAGTTCACAACGGTGAAATTATAGAGACGCAACAACATTGCGTCTCTATGAAGAAGTAGCAGATTTACTTAGTTTCTGACTTCAAATTCAATTTTCCAATGTCCGTTATCTTTATTTGCAAAGGCTTGCAATTCTAATGTTCCAACTTCCGTTACCGCAGAACCTAAATGGACGGATACCACTTCACCAGAACGACGACCATCTTGGTCTAATGTCACTTCAATTTCGTTAAGTTCCGATAATTCATCATCTTGCCAATAATCTAAGCGTGTTCCGATAACATCATCACGACGAGTGGTAGAACTAAAGAACCGGAAACGCACTTGTTCGCCGACGATTAAACCAAATTCATCGGCGGGCAATTCAACTTTCGTACCTTCTTCCATACCAAACGGCGCGATACATAACGCTTGTACTTCGGGAGGCATTCCAGGAACAGCAGGCATTGCACTTTCAACGCCAACGTAATACGCTGCCGCCGTGCCGCCTTTAATACGAACGCCTTTGCCTTTGCGAACAAAACCGTAATACGCCGCACCGCGAGCAACCGCCAAGTCTAAATCTGCTCCTGCTAACAAACGCGCTTCAGGCGAATTTTCAGCTTTTAACCAAGAATTTAAAACGTCCATCAAACGTTCGCCTAACGCTTCGGCTTTAAATACCCCGCCGTTAAATAAAACGGCAGTCGGATGTAAGAAAGTTGCGCCTTCTGGTAAATCAATCCCTTCTAAATCATTTGCCGCGTGTTGTTGTTTACTTAAAAATGCCGCGAGATGGCGCGTAATTCCAGCATCTTGGGCATAAGGCAAACCTTTTGTTTGTAAACCTACACGAGCGCGAGAAACAGGACGTTCGCTTATTGCTACTTTTGGTAAAAAGCCATCAATTAAGACACTATTCACTTCATCACGAGTTAATTCGCTTCGTAACGTACCATCAATCAACGATGAGCCGCGATTTGGGACGACTAATGGCACGCTTTCTACGTCGCTAGAAAAAATTTTTTCTTTTGCATCACGGCAACCATGCGTTAAAGCTTGAACTTGCCACGGTTCCAAACGTTTACCGTCTTTTTCGATTTTGCTTTTAACAGTGTAAGCCAATGCCAAATCCATATTATCGCCACCCAGCAAAATATGTTCACCCACCGCAACGCGCGTTAAATCTAAATTCCCGTCTTTTTCTGTAACGGCAATTAACGATAAATCGGTTGTTCCACCACCAACATCGATAACCAAAATAACATCACCCGTTTTGGCTTGTTTGCGCCATTCGCCTTGGGTTTGTTCAATCCAACTGTATAACGCTGCTTGCGGTTCTTCTAATAAAATGGCTTGCCACAAACCAACGGCTCGCGCGGCTTCAACAGTCAGTTCCCGTGCGGCTGGATCAAAAGAAGCCGGAACAGTTAGCACTAAATCCTGCCCTGAAAGTGGCGCATTTGGATGCAAACGTAACCATGCTGCGCTGAGATGTTCCAAATAGGCTTTTGTAGCTTGAAATGGCGAAACTCGCTCAACTTCATCTGGCGCATCAGCAGGTAAAATTGGCGATTTGCAGTCAACACCCGCGTGACATAACCAACTTTTCGCACTTGAAACTAAACGAATTGGTGTTTTAGTTCCCAAACTGCGAGCGATTTCCCCAACGATGAAATCCGGTTTCGCATTCCACGGCAACGCCGTTGAATTGGCAGGCAATTCTGCGTCATGTGCTTGATATAAAAATGACGGTAATTGTAATTTTTCTTCAACAATACTTGGCGATGTTAATTGCGGAATGCCCATAACGGTCTGTACAAATTCGTCATTCCCCTCACTAATATCGGCATAAGAAAGCACGCAATGTGTGGTTCCTAAATCGATGCCGACCGCAAAATGTTTTCCTTCGGAATCATCAATTTTCGACGCGGCAGTGGTTTGAACACTCTTTTCAGCAGGCGGTGTTTTTTCTTTAATGCTTTTTGATGTCGTGACAGTTACAGAAGTTTGTTTTTCAACTTCAGCAACCGTTTCTAAAGCCGTAATTTTTTCAGCGGCTTCCGCTGGTTTTGTTTCAATTTCTGATGAAACTTCTACATCCGCTTTAACATCGATTTCGGCTGCCGACTCAATTTTTTCACCAGTCACTTTTTCAGATTTTTTTGAGTCTTCTTTTTTAGGCTCATCAACTTTTACAGCGTCCGCTGCCTTTTTCTTCATTTGATCAAAAAAACTCATAATTCTACCTCTGCTGGTGCGATGACATTTGCGTTATAGCCTTGAACCGTACTTGGCAAACGCACATCCGTAATTTGCCATCCTTTGTGAATAATTGTGCCGGTAAAGGGTGGATTTCCAACGATATTTCCGGTTACACGAACTTTTGCGGCATCGTAACCGTCTAATAAGGTGATTTTATCGCCTTCATTTTCTTTGCAAACCGTTGCAAACGTGAAGTGTTCATTTAATACTTTGTTACAACCTTCGTGAATCACACGCGCCACCATACCGACATCTTCATCGCTATGTGCGCTCATATCTTCTTTGATGAAATCAATAAAGCGAGCGTCGTTTTGCAATAAATAAAGCAGTTGTAATGCCGCATCTGGACTGGCTTCTTTTAAAATAACCGGTGCTGGTGCGGGCGTATGGACAATTTTTTCAACGATTTTTTCAACTTCAACAATACGATCAACAGGAACTTCCACAATTTTTTCCACCGTTTTGATAATCGGTTCAGATTGCACCACTTTTTCAACGATTTTAATTTGTTGTTCGGCAACAACGGCTTCTTTACGACGCGATAAACAGACAACTAAAGAAATTAAGGTAAAAATTAACGTCATGGCTAAAATTGCCGACGTTCCCGCCAAACAAACGTGCCACGCATCAAGCGTTGTCGGTTTCAGTGCCAAGTCAATGGTGTAATTAGTTATGTCCATTTTTGAATCCTCTTTTTATAGTTTTTATTATTGAACAGAACGCGCTGCTTCGTTGAACATCATGTCTTGCAATACTAAGCGCGTGGTTTGCAAACGCATTTGTTTTAAATGTCTATCAGCAATAATTTCAGGTACTTTTTCAGCGATATAAACATCGCGCATTTTCGCTAAAACATTTTCGCATTGTTTCACAATGGCTTCGGTAGCTTGACGACTTTCTTGTTTTTGGTAAGGAGCTTTTTGCATTTCGTCAGCGACACATTTTTTATAAACAAATTTTGATTCTTGAATTTTTTTAATGGTCGCATCGCTGATGGTTGTGTTTTGCCAATCATCTTTCGACGGCTCTTGAGAAAAACCGGTAATCGAAAACAGCAATAAGGGAAGTAAAAGTAATTTTTTCATATAATTCCTGCAAAGTTAAGCGTGACCGCGTTTTAATTTTACGCGAATTGCCTAAAAACAAATAACATTTATCGAATACCACAAGTTTGGGTAAGATAGCGGCTGTTTTTTTTATTTTCAGACTGAGTTAATGTTATGACGCAATCTTTTATTTCAACCAAATCCATTCCCGTAAATGAACGTTTAATTATGGCACTCGATGTGCCAAGTATCGAAGAAGCGAAAATCTTAGTCGAAGAATTAGGCGATTCTGTCATTTTTTATAAAGTCGGCATGGAATTATTCATGTGTGGCGATTATTTTGGTTTTATTGAATGGCTTAAACAACACAATAAAAAAGTTTTTGTCGATTTAAAATTTTTCGATGTTCCCGCAACTGTTGGACGCGCTATTGCGGCTCTCAGTCAAAAAGGGGTCGATTTAGCCACGATTCACGGCAATGATGCCATTATGGAATATGCGGTAAAAAACAAAGGCAATTTAAAAGTTCTGGCTGTTACCGCTTTGACCAGTTTAGATCGTGGGGATTTAGATGATTTAGGTTTTCAGTGTGACGTGCGTGAATTAGTTTTATCTCGTGCTAAACGGGCGTTAGCCATTGGTTGCGACGGCATTGTGTCTTCCGGTTTAGAAGTTTCGATGTTACGCGAACAGCTCGACAATAAATTATTGGTTATCACCCCTGGCGTTCGCCCTGTTGATAATCGCGAAGAAGACGACCAAAAACGGGTTGTAACTGTTGAAGGCGCGTTTCAAAATGGTGCCGATTATATTGTTGTGGGTCGTCCAATTCGAGATGCAGCTAATCGCAAAGCAATGGCAGAAACAATGCAGTCGCAAATTGCCGCACAGTTCGCATGATTTTTGATCCGGAATTTACCTCGTCATTATTCGTCGCGCTGTTAATGGGGTTGTTTAGCAGTTTGCATTGTATTGGGATGTGCGGCTCGATTATTGGTTCATTGACGTTCAGCCTCTCTCCTGAAATCCGCCAAGATAGAAAGCGTTTATTGCCATTTATTTTGAGTTATAACGCAGGACGTATCTCCAGTTATGCCATCGCTGGCGCACTCGCTGGTTTGCTTGAAGTTCTTATAACACTGCCATTTGGTGAAGGTCACGGACATCGTTTATTACAAATTATTTCCGCATTAATTATGACGGGAGTGGGATTATATATTGCAGGTTGGTTCCCACGTTTTGCTTACATCGAAAAATTAGGGCTGCATATTTGGCGGCGCGTCGAACCTTTTGGACGAAAATTGATTCCCGTCCAAGACTGCAAACACGCTTATCTGTTCGGTATGGTTTGGGGATGGATTCCTTGTGGTTTGGTTTATGCGGCTTTAGCGTTAACAGTCACAACAGGAAGCGTATTACAAAGTTCACTGACAATGGTAGCTTTTGGTTTAGGCACACTTCCTGCTGTCGTTGGCGTGGGCGCAATGATTAGTGTTCTAACACGTCTTGCGTCAAATAAACGTTTTAAACAAATTGTCGGAGTAATAATGATTGCATTGGCATTATTAGCGGCATTTCCCTCTTTGAATCCAATGGCAATGACTAACCCACATATAATGAACTAATGGAAATGACTAATTTTGAAACCATTATTGGGCAATCACCAGCATTAGAAACGTTGATTCGCAGCGCGAAAATTGTCGCCGCAACAGATGTCACGGTTTTATTAAAAGGTGATACGGGTACGGGAAAAGAAGTTTTTGCACACGCAATTAAAAATGCTAGTCACCGTGCAGAAAAAGAATTTTTGACGCTCAATTGTGCCGCTTTACCTGAAAGCTTGATTGAATCTGAACTATTCGGACACAAAAAAGGTTCTTTTACCGGTGCAGTTCAAAATACACAAGGTTTATTGCAAGCGGCAGACGGTGGCACATTATTTTTAGATGAAATCAATTCATTACCATTATCTATTCAAGCAAAATTATTACGTTTTTTAGATTCCGGCGAATGTTTAGCGGTCGGCGATGTACGCCCATATAAAGTTAATGTGCGTATTATCGCCGCCACAAATATGAATTTAACGACCTTAATTTCAAATGGTACATTTCGTTCAGATTTGTATTACCGTTTGAACGTCGTGCCTTTTGAGCTGCCGAGTTTAGCGGAACGTAGTGAAGATATTGAATTACTGGTTAAACATTTTTTCACGCTGTTTGAAAAAAATCACAACGTAAAAGCACCAAAATTTAGCAAATCTAGTTTGAAAATTTTAAAGCATTACAGGTGGACAGGAAATATTCGGGAACTACGCAATTTGTGTGAACGATTATGTATTTTGTTTTCAAATCAAGTTATTGAACCGGAACATTTGCCTTCGGAATTTCAAGATAAAACCAACATCGCTGAAATGCCAGATTTTGTGTTGCCAAGCATGGGAGTTAAATTGGATTCATTAGAAGCGAATTTAATCAACCAAGCCTTAGACCGCACACAAGGTAATCGAAGTAAATCGGCAAAATTACTTGGTATCACCCGCGACACATTAGTTTATCGAATGCAAAAGCACGGTTTTTTTACTTCATCGTGAAAATTTCTCTAGTCAATCTCGCTAAACTTCGAGTAATAATTGAAAAACCGCCGTTTTAACTTGCTAACCCTTTGCTATTCTGCTAAAAATGCGCGGTTTTAAACTTTGTTCCCCCTTTAGGAGTAATTCATGACAGCTAATGTCAAAGCCCACGCCTCCCCGTTCAGTTTCGCGCCATACGCCGAAAAAGACGGTGAAGAATATATGAATGACGCACAACTGCTGCATTTTTCAACAATTTTAAATAATTGGAAAAAAGAACTTATGCACGAAGTTGATCGCACTGTTCTTCACATGCAAGACGATGCGGCGAATTTTCCCGATCCAAATGATCGCGCGACACAAGAATCTGAATTTAGTTTGGAGTTACGAACTCGTGATCGCGAACGTCGTTTAATTAAAAAAATTGATGACGCGCTCAAAGATATTGAATCTGGTGATTATGGTTATTGTGAAACGTGCGGCATTGAAATCGGTATTCGCCGTTTAGAAGCCCGTCCAACAGCAACGTTATGTATTGATTGCAAAACGCTTGACGAAATTCGTGAAAAACAAATGGGCTGATGTTTGCCAATCGCTACACCGGTCGGTTCGCGCCATCACCGACCGGACATCTTCATCTCGGTTCCGTTTATACTGCCCTCGCAAGTTTTTTAGATGCGCGGAAAAATAAAGGTTTGTGGCGACTCCGTTTTGATGATTTAGATACACCTCGCAATGTTTCTGGCGCGACAACAAGTATTTTGAAAACGCTAGAAACGCTTGGTTTGTACTGGGATGGTGAAATCGATTA
Organism: uncultured Pseudomonadota bacterium; assembly: GCA_903876445.1. Lineage (GTDB taxonomy): Bacteria > Pseudomonadota > Gammaproteobacteria > Methylococcales > Methylomonadaceae > UBA10906. Next base: position 6,929 of record CAIQZX010000195.1, read on the forward strand.
CCAAAGTTTGCACCTCGGTGAATATCATGACGTACTGTCGGATTTATTGAGAAATGGTGAAATTTATCGCTGTCAGTGTTCGCGCAAAAATTTAACACCGATTTATGCTCAAATCTGTCGTCAAAAAACTATTTCTACGACAACTTCCTACTCCTTGCGTCTTAAAACAGATTCTCGGCAACTCATTTTTACGGATAACTTACAAGGTGAAATTTCACAAAATTTAGCCACGCAGCACGGCGATTTTATTTTAAAACGTCGTGATAATATCATTGCATATCAATTCGCTGTTGTTTTAGACGACATACGTCAAGGCGTGAATAATGTCGTGCGAGGTATAGATTTGTTAGATGAAACCCCAAAACAAATTTTTTTGCAAAATGTCCTAAAATTACCTACGCCAAATTATTTTCATGTTCCGGTTTTAGCGAATTCGAATGGTCAAAAACTCAGTAAACAAACGCTAGCAGCCGCCGTTAATTTAACCGCGCCAAATTTAGTTTTGTTTCAATTACTTAATTTACTCAAACAAAAACCACCGATGGAATTACAAATGGCAAATGTAAATGAAATTTTAAAATGGGCAGTTGAGCATTGGAAAGTAACACTATTAAAAGGTGAAAAAATGATTTACCTTGATTAAGTACACATTTCCTGTACATTGACATTGAAGCGTTTTCAAGCTATTTTCTGCCTAATCTGTCGTTTTTTAGTATGTATTTAATTTACATATTTTTTGTGAATCCTCATAAAACTACGCCAATCATACACCTTGATTGTATTTATTTATAGACGGATTTGTAATTTTGAACATTGAATTCTTCAATTTTTGTGGGAATTCTAAATAAATTTTATTTCAAAGGGAGAGTATTTAATGAGTGAATCTGTTGACAAAGCTTGGACACCGATGATTTATAACAAGGCTATGATAGCCAACAATTTATCGGCTCTTTCTAAGAATAAATGTATGCTCACGGTTTCGTTAGGAGGGAAAGATACAATTTTAACGGCTCTGATTAACGTCGATATAAAAACAAATTCGATTGTTTTTGATACAAGCTCATCGGAACATTTAAATTCTAAATTATTAACACTTCGATTAGTTAAATTTAGTACCGTATTTAATGGTATTCAAGTTTCATTTACTGGCAGATCAGTCAAAAAAGGAAAAATTTCTGGCTATGATGCTTTTGTGATGCCTTTTCCAGAAGCACTTTATTGGTTAGATCGACGGGCTTCTTTTCGGGTTACTGCACCAAAAACCTTACACCCTAGTTTTATTTCAATTATTATCACGCCCCCCGAAGAGACATCAAGATCCGAATATAAAACGTATTATGAAAGAGCAACCAATAAAATAAGGCACCAATTACAAAAGAAAATTGAAGCGGAGCAAATTGAAAATCGCGCGAAATTTGAAAAAGAATATATTCACCTCGCTCCGGATGAAAAACACAAGGCTAAAGCAGAGCATGATAGACACGAAGCCGAATTAAAAGAAAATCCGCCTGTTCCTGATGAAAACTTGGTCAATGTCATGCCGCTACAGTTATTCGACATCAGCATTACCGGCTGTTCTGCGATTAACTACGATGAAGATTTTTCTTATTTTTTGAATGTGAAATCTCATTACAAAAAAAGTGTTCTGATTATGCCCGAACATATTAGTGTAGAAGTCACGCTCGAAATTATGTCAAAACGTAAAGTTGAACCAGAAATTGAATTAGAGCCAGAATCAGGACATAGAAAACATGAATTTGAAGAGTTTATTGGCTTTAGATTTGTCGAACCGAAACAATCCGCCGAATCAGAAATTTTTCTTTATATTCAAGAACTCGATAGATTGCATAAAAATAAAACCGCCCCTTGAATAATAAATTTTTATTCCGTAAGAGCCGCGACTAAAATCATAACAATTATTTTAGTCGCCGCTAACGCACAAATATCAATCAACTAAAATAACGTCTCATGCTTAAACATATCAAGAAATTTCTCGATTTCTTTTGATGATTCTTTGAGAAATTTAGGTTTTTGGTTCTGTTGCAAAAAGTCATTAAAACATTCAAGCGTTTCTATCTCTTCTTTACTAATTCTATTGAAACCCATTGTCCAATTTGGAAAATTACGTTCTTCTATTTCTTTTTTGTAAATTAGAGAAATATCAGAGTGGCGGGCATCTCGCGAAAAAGAGTCAAAAAGATTATTTACAACATCTTCTTTACC
>CAIQZX010000196.1 GCA_903876445.1 uncultured Pseudomonadota bacterium
CATGGTACTAACACTAGCTACTGGTCACATTTTGAGTGGATTTTAACACAGGATAGATTTTGCAGACTATGAAAAATTTGGAATTGAGCCGCTTACATCCCCTCCCTGAACGGAGGGGTTTTTCGCTCGCTTTGATAAAAATCTAAATTAAAAACCAAAAACCAAAAACGCAAAATTACTGTCCGCTACCGTACTAACCGAACGAACTCGTAATGCTTGAGTGCTGTTAATGAATGTCACGAACAGAAATTTCAAAATGCTGGTAAGAAATTTCCGCTTGTGAAATTACAATCGCTGGATTGATAGCCTTTATCTTATTGGTCAACGTTTGAATATCGCCCTCAAAATTCCAGCCGATAATAATGCGTTTTATTTTTTCCTTTGGAATCTGAGATAAAAATAAATTTGGCTCTGTTTTGTTACAATCATTAAGTGCTTTTAATACCCTAAATTCCTTTTCATAACGCCAGTCTTTATATTTGAAAAAGAATGTATTTTTATATGAATCAGGGGCGAATGTAACAGAAGGTACATAGTCATAATTTACTTTTAAAAGGCGATTCAACACGTCTGTTTCATCAGGTTTAAAACAACTTTCCAAATCTTGAAATTCAACTACGAAACCTTTTGCATTATTCGCGTAATGCGCCCACATCGGCAAAGAATTATATTTTTCAGATAAACAAAACACGCCTGTATTTTTTAGCATTTCAGCTCTAATTTCAGCTAAATACTGCTTTCCTAACTCGATAATATTTTGTTCATTGTGTAAAAACTGCATTTTTAGAATTTTGTTCATTTCTTCAGGTGTCTTAGGAACGATTGATAACCTATACTTATGATTTTTAGTCAATTTTTGAAGTAAATAAACTTGTGCAGTTAAGTTTTTAAGGTCTTCATCATTACATCCAACTTTTCTGTAATGTTCTAATGATTCCATCATTAACTTGGTATCTGTTTTGCCAAATAATTCAAGTGGGTCATTGAGTTCGCTCATTCGCGTAAATTTAACATTTCCATTTGCAATGGATTCAATCGCTGTTTCGTCTGCGACAAACTTAAATAAATTCTGTTTCAAAATGCTCTCCAAATAAAACGAAGCCTTGAAGAAAAAGACTTCATTTGTTAATTTTCATAGTTAATTTAAAAAATCACTGTCACCCGCGCACCAACCGAACATTACCGCTGTTGACCTTATAGTCGTAGTCTGAACTGCCGTAGTCGAAATCGACGATCCACGCATAGTTACTACTGTAAGCATAAGGCGAGGAAGACCAAAACCGGTTCGACGGCGTATTAGGAAATACCGTTAAGTTAATCGCTGGATCATAACACTGCTTTTCTGTTATAGAAACTAACTCTTTGACATTCGGAACGCGCCAATCACTATAACCCGCAAAACCGCTACCGTTATTAACTGTTTGTGCTTGCTGTAATGCTAACTGCCATGTGTAAGTCGCTGCACTGCCCCCACTGCAATCTGTGCCACTTTGTCCTTCGCTACACGTTTTCCACATCAAGCCTGTTTTAGTATCACTCACTGTACCGTTTTTATTTATTGTAAAACGATTGGTGGGCATGGTGGCAGGAATATTGGCTGTTTGACATGTTTGTGCGAACGCGACAACAGGCAATAAAGTTAAAACGCATAACGTTAATGATTTTTTGAAATGGGACATAATTCAACTCCAGAACGAATAAATAATTGCTGAACACGACGGCGTTTTAAACCATCTTTCATATAACCGACTTGACGCACGTTGACACGTCTTACGGCTTTTTGTAGTAAATGATTTTCTTTGATAATTTGAAATGCCGACGGCGTGTTTTTAATCACATCTATTTTCTTGCCCCGCTGAATATGTAATTGAGCAAACGGATATTGCCGTTGAAAATAATTGATTTGGCTGTAATAACGACTGACTTCAAGACGATGCGGTTCGTAGCGAGGTGTTAATGAAGTTTCAAATAGTAACTCCAACCACGGAAAAGATTGCCATAATCGTTGTTGCAATCGATAGCTGTTAGCGTGTTTGAAATGTCCGTGATAACTCGCCAGTGTGGCGTGTAATTTCTCCATTGCGTCAGCTTTTAACGTAATACAATAACCTTTTGCACTTGAACCACTAACCAGCTCGGTTTGAAACTGTTGTAGCTTTTCCCAAAAATTACCCACAACGCGACGACGAACTAAACGATGATGCGGGTAAATGATATAACCTAAAAAATCTGCACCCATAGTCACTCGCTTAGGTTCAGTAATTTCTTTTAGTGAAAGCTGTAATGTGTCTTGTAAAAATTGCCTAATTTGGTCGCGCCATTCCAACAACGTTTCTTTATCAGGTGCAAGCAAAATAAAATCATCAACGTAACGCACATAATGCTTACATTTCAAACTATGCTTCACAAATTGGTCAAAGGGATTTAAATAAACGTTGGCAAAGAATTGACTGGTTAAATTCCCGATTGGTAAGCCTTTATGCTCCCCCATATTACCAAGTTGCTTATGTGATGGTACACGATGTAGTAATGCTGGATTACCTCTATAAATTGCATTACCACTGGAATCGTGACGCAATAAAACATGACACAACCAACGTAAGGAATCGGCTTCTTCGGATGAAATAGCCCGTTTATCGATGGGCAATTTTTCATACGTTTTTACAGATTTTCGCAAACGATGTTGCAATAATTGAAACAAAATAGGACGATCAATACTGTTAAAAAAATTGGCAATATCAAGTTGTAAATACCATCCATCATTACCCATGCTGTGCATAAAACTTTGCAATCTATCGACGGCTTTATGTGCGCCTTTACCAACCCGATTTGAATACACGTCATGAATAAAAACTGGTTCAAATAATTTTTCTAATCGCGGTACTAACCAATGATGCACCACACGGTCAGAAAAATCTGCCGCATGAATTTCACGCGCTTTTGGTTTCGTGGCAATAAAACGAATACACCGCGCTGGTTGATAACTCCGCGCATTTAAACTGGCTTGGGTTTCGAACAAATTATCTAATAAGTACATTTCATAACGTTGGGCGTTCACAGTTTTACGTTTGCGCCGCCGACAATCACGATAAGCCTTATAGAGTTCTTTAAATTCAATAGTCATTTATTTATAAAAAAGTGTGGTGAATAATCACAGAAAGCCAAACAAAAAATGTTCATCGAAAACAAACCTTGTATCACTCTCACCCGCGCACCAACCGAACATTATTGTTGTTGTTCTTATTGTTGTTGTTTGAATTGCCGTTGTTGAAATTGACGATCCACGCATTGTTACTATTGTTAGCATTAGGCGAGGAAGACCAAAACAACCACGCATAATCTGTGAAGTTCGCCACAGCTGCTCATCCGTTCGGTAGAACAGCATAGTGTTTTTTTCATGCTTTGATTGTTCCCAAAGCCCCACAGACGCACAGTGATTCAGCACGCGCTTCACGCAAACCGTGAAACTTCTGGCTGTTTTGATTGACTGTGCCGTAACCATCCACCACTCTGTTTTCCCACCGTTACCGTCAATACGGCTAAACGCTCAAATACACTGAAATTCTGAAAAACCTGTAATTCCTTTCCTAACTGCAATTGAATTTTAAGGTCATCCACGGTAGCAACTAAACGTTTCAAAATATCCAAATTCTGCGTTTTTTCACGCCATGCTCGTGCGACTAACTGACAAATCAGCATTGCTTGTCGTCTTAGTTCCGTGCCTAACGTGTATTTGTGATAGCGTGGAAAATGCTTGACGGCTTGTTCAACTTCTAGCAACAAACGATTTGCATCACGCCAAATGGGATAATTATTGTTCATGATATATTTTCATTTTTTTTGTTCAAAAACAAAAGGTAAAAAACTGTCACCCGCGCACCAACCGAACATTACTGCTGCTGTCCTTATAGTTGCCGCTTGAATTGCCGTAGTAGAAACTGACGATCCACGCATAGCCACTAACGTTAGCATTAGGCGAGGAAGACCAAAACCAGTTGCTTTGAGTGTTTGGAAAGTAATTTGAATCAATCGCGGGATAGTAAGTATCTAAATTAACAATGCTAAGTAATTCTTCAACCGTTGGCAATCGCCAATCTTTATAACCGCAATAACCGGCTGCATTAACAGCCTTAACGTAAGCGTTCGTATCACAATCACTGCCTTTGCATGAACCACCGTTTTGAGTACCGGCCCCCCCCCCATTTTTCTTACTGTCTGGTTCATACCAACTGTAAGTGTGGTTCCAATCATGCAAACCGCCATCTGTGGTTTTGATTTCCCAAATTAAACTCGTGACATTATCTTTAACACAATTCCAATCGGTTGCGGAAGCTGAAAGTGTTGCGCCTGTTGAACTAATTTTAGTAAAACTGAAACCGGCATGACCGTCTGAATCATCGTTTTTAGCTACGTCGCGTCCCGATTGTGCATCTTGATTGGGATAATCACTAATAGGACAAGCAAGACCGTTATTGCTCGAATCTGAACAGGTTGTAATACCCGTGTCATTGAGTTTTCCAGTTCCTGTTGAAGAATTATTAGCAGGCGGAACAATTACGACGGGTTTTGAAACGGTGACGGATTTAGAAACAGCATTGCTTTCTAACGAATCCGAATCATAAGCGGTCGCGCTCCAACTGTAAGTATTTGCGCTGGTGTAACTATGTGAAAATGTCAGCGTATTGTAATTGCTTGCGGCTTTTGAATCACTTGCGCCGTCGCCCCAATCGATAAAAATAGAATCTAAATTATTATCTGAATCCGCTGCTTGTAATTGAACGGAATAATTGGTGTTTGTTGTCACAGAAGTGTTGCCGCTGATAAAACTCAACGTTGGAGCTGAATTAGGTTCAGAAACCGAAAAATTGCCGGTTTGTGAATTACTTTTGAGCGTATTTTTTGTGTCATAAATCCCAATCGAATACACGGCTGAATTGAGAGGCGTGGCGGTTAAACTAAAATTTGTGCCGCTGCCGGTCATTGAAATTAACCCATTTCCGTAATTCACTTTGACGAAATAACCCGCAGGTAGTGTGGAACTTAAATTAGCGGAAAATGTTAATGAATCGCCTTGTGTAATCGTTGAATTTGATAATGAAATCGATGATACGCTGGGAATTTTTAGGACGACAACCGTTGGCGTTGTAACTGTGACGGATTTTGTGACCGAATTGCTGGCGTTTCCGACTTTATCCAATGCCGTGGCAATCAATCCGTAAATACCTGTAAAAGCGTAATTATGCGTGAAAGAAAGCGTTGTGCCATCAACCGCGTTTTTAATCGTAATGTCCGAACCATCTAGCCAATCGATTTGAATTTGGCTCAAATCTTTGTCTTTATCGGTGGCTTTGAAATTGACGGTGTAGGTTTTGTTTTTTTCAACGGAACTATTCCCGCTGACAAAAGAAAGCAATGGCGGATTAGTTGCAACAACTGGTGAAGGCGTTATGACTGGACTGGTGCAACCGGCTAAACAAATATCGTTAATTAACGACGTATTTTCCCACGGAATTTGATCTGGATTTTCTTTCACAACGGCTTGTCTAACTTTTTTTAAGGCATTTTCAATCGTCAAACCGGGTGTAAACAGATATTGTTTTAGATATTTCGTATAAAGTCCATTTCGTCCTTTTTGATTATCGTCGGCAACGTCATTGGGGGCGGTTGCATACGCAATCAAAGAACCTTGCCCCGAATTTGGGGCATCGGAATTCGCTAAACCACTAGAAACCGATTTAATGCCTTTGAAAGGATTATCTCGACAAGCATCTAAAATCACAATGTTGACGGGATTTTCGGCGGCTTCCATTTCGCCCAAAATTTCATCGACGCTATAAGCCCGATTTTTTAATTCTGTTTTGGTGGTAATGTCTGCATCAATGGGAATTAAATAATTCACGCCATCCGCTTGTGCGCCATGACCGGAATAATAAAATAAACCCAATGAACTTTTTGTTAACGCTGTCGCAAATTTTCTTTTCACTTCATCCATTTTTTCTCTGGTCGCATTTTCAGCATAAATGACACTAAAGCCGACTTTCTCTAATGCGGCTTTCATGTCCTTTGCATCATTAACGGAATTTTTCAACGGCGTTTTCGCATATTTTATATTGCCAATAACTAATGCAATTTTGCTTTCTTTTGCCATGACTAAGTCCGAAGCGGAAAGAAAAACGAAGGCGGATAATAGAATCAAGGTTTTACTTTTCATAATTTTTACCATCTAGTAGCGAAAAACCTCGCCGTTCAGGGCGAGGATGTAAGCAGCTCAATTTCAAATTTTTCATAGTCTGCAAAAAATCTATCCTGTGTTAAAATCCATTCAAAATGTGACCAGTAGCGAGTGTTAGTACCATGGGTGACATAGCTCTTTTAGGCTCGAGACCAATAAAACACATTCATCGAAAACCAAGAGAACAGTGTTAGGATTCGCCACAAAAATCAAAAACAACCCGAGGTCTATCGGGGGCTAGTCTGTGAAGTGAACGGTGCGGTAA
>CAIQZX010000197.1 GCA_903876445.1 uncultured Pseudomonadota bacterium
CAATGCTGTTTTCACCGCTAATTAAATTGTCTAAATTTGATTTAACAACAACGCTTTTGTTTTTGTCTGAATCAGACGGAGCTTCAAGAACGGGTCGACGCACGAAACACATAAAAAATTCCCGTTAAGGAATTTTGAGTAATTTTTTACCATCATTTCTCAATTCACCATCAGGTGAAACATGACGATAAAGCGTTTGTCGCGTAATACCCAACTCTTTGCACAGTTCACTGATTTTTGTTTCTTTGTTTTCCATAGCTACTTGGGCTAATCGTAATTTTGCAGCGGTCATTTTATATGGTGCGCCACCATTTCTACCTCTAGCACGAGCAGCATCTAAACCAGCTTTAGTCCGTTCAGATATTAAATCCCGCTCAAATTCAGCTAATGCAGCAAAGATTCCAAACACCAATTTTCCTTGAGGTGTTGAAGTATCTATTTGTGCGCCTTGACCAGATAAAACCTTGAAATCAACCCCCTTGCGGGATAAATCGTGTACGGTATCAACAAGATGTTTCAGATTCCTACCAAGCCTATCTAATTTCCAAACAACCAGCGTATCGCCTTTGCGAACTGCTTTTAAGCAAGCGATCAAACCTTGTCGGTTGTCATTTTTACCCGAAGCAAAATCCTTGTAAATCTGTTCTGACAAAACACCAGCAGCAAGCAAAGCATCTTGTTGTAAATTCAAAACCTGAGAGCCGTCAGATTTAGAAACGCGCATATAACCAATCAACATAGTGTCACCTAAACGATCGTTTAAGTGACAATCTGAAAATTCCAAAAAATGGCAAAAAATTAGTCACTTAACCCGTGAAATAATCTATGTATTGTAAAGCCTTTAAAAAAGATTAAGCGACATAAAATTATGAGCAAAAAATCAGTTCTTTCAGCTTTAGAAAAAATCAGCTTGATGAAGCTAAATGATGAGTTACGAGAAGAAAATCATAAACTCAGTGAATCAGATATGAATGTTATTCAACAACATCGTGGGGAAGAAAATCGTTTGGGATTTGCAGTGCAACTCTGTTATATGCGCTATCCTGGAATAGCAATGCCTGATGAACCAAGTAAGGAAATTATTGAATTCATCGCCATGCAGTTGAACGTGTCACCCTCTCTTTTTGAAAATTATGGCAACCGAAAAAGTACGATGTATGAACACTCATTGGAATTACGCACCCTTTTCGGTTTTAAGTTTTTTACGCAGTCGATGTACACAGAACAACTGTCTCAGTTGAAAAACTTGGCATTGCAAACAGACAAGGCATATCTTTTAGCTCATACGCTGATTGAAAATTTACGCACACAAAAAATCCTGTTGCCTGAAATTGAAATCATAGAAAGGTTTTGTCGTGATTCAATAGCAAATTCAAAACGACAGATATATCAATCCTTAACTCAGAACTTGTCGGAGTTTCATCGCAAAAAACTCAATGATTTGTTAAAAATTAAGCCAGGCAGCAAATTCACTTGGTTAGCTTGGTTGCGTCAATCACCGAAGAAAGTTAGCACCATTCAAATACTTGAACATATTGAGCGTTTAAAGAAATTAAACGAACTGCAATTGACTGAACAACACACCACTTCAGGTATTCATCAAAATCGATTGTTAAAAATTGCTCGTGAAGGTTCACACATGACAGTTCAACATTTGATGGATTTTGAAGATAAACGTCGTTATGCCACATTGGTCGCGTTAGTTATTGAAAGTACAGCCACAATCACAGATGAAATCATTGATCTGCATGACAAAATTATTGAAAAATTGTTCAGCACTGCGAAAAATACGCATCAAAAAAAATTTCAACAATCGGGCAAAGCTATCAATAATCAAATGTTGTTATACAGCAAGATTGGTCAAGCCTTACTCGAAGCAAAACAAAATGCAACCGATCCATTTATCGCAATTGAATCTGTGATTTCATGGACTGATTTTGAAACAAGCATTTCGGAAGTCCAATCACTGACACAGCCCGAATCCTTTGATTACTTGGATTTGATGGGAAGTCATTACAGCACGCTACGCCGCTATGTTCCTGCATTTTTGGATGTGTTGAAAATCCAAGCCACGCCATCGTCTAAAGATATTTTGGCTGGCATTGAAATTTTACGCCGTTTAAACGCTGAAAATACTCGTAAGTTACCAGATGACATACCGATCAGTTTTGTGAAAAAACGGTGGAAAGAGGTTGTTTTCAAAGGCAAAGATATTGACCATCGTTATTACGAATTGTGCTTATTATCGGAATTAAAAAACGTTTTGCGTTCAGGTGATGCGTGGGTTGAAGGGTCGCGGCAGTTCAAGGATTTCAACACTTATCTGATTCCTCTTGAAAAATTCAACGAACTCAAACAAAACCAAGCATTGCCCCAAATGGATTGCACTCAATATCTGAATGAAAGATTAGAGCTGCTTGAAAAACGATTAGCCCATATCAACAAATTAGCGGCTGAAGATGCCTTGCCCGATGCCACAATTACCGCAACAGGTTTGAAAATTACCCCGATTGAAACGAGTGTCCCAAAAAACGCCAAACCTTTTGTAGATAAAGCTACAGCGTTGTTACCGCGTGTAAAAATCACTGAATTGCTGCTCGAAGTCGATCAATGGACGAATTTCACGGAGCATTTCACGCATTTAAAAAGCAATGAAATGGCTGAAGATAAAACGCTTTTATTGACTGCTATTTTGGCAGATGGCATCAATCTTGGTTTGAGCAAAATGTCTGAATCTTGCCCTGGTGTGACGTATTCAAAACTATCATGGTTGCAAGATTGGCATATTCGTGACGAAACCTATTCAGCAGCGTTAGCGGCATTAACGAATGCCCAATTGAAACAACCGTTTGCTTCACATTGGGGCAATGGCACAACTTCTTCATCGGATGGTCAACCTTTTCAAACAGCCAATGGGGCTAAAGGCAAAGGACAAGTTAATCCCAAAAATGGTAGTGATCCCAATAGGCAACTTTATACGCACGTTACTGACCAATACTCACCATTCAGCTCCCAAATTATCAACGTTGGCGTGCGTGATGCCACCTACGTTTTGGACGGTTTGTTGTATCACGAATCCGATTTACGCATTGAAGAACATTACACCGACACATCTGGTTTTACAGATCAGGTGTTTGGCATGATGCACTTGTTGGGTTTCAAATTAGCTCCACGAATCAGAAACTTGAGTGAAATCAAATTATTCGCTCCACCAAAACAGAACAAAAATTACACCGCGTTACAAACGATGATTAGCAGTGAGGAAATTAACGTCAACCGCATCAAAAATAATTGGGATGAAATTCAACGCTTGGCGGTTTCAATTCAACAAGGTTCTGCGACTGCATCTCTGTTGTTACGAAAACTCAGCAATTATCCGCGTCAAAATGGTTTAGCCCTTGCACTGCGTGAGATAGGACGAATTGAACGGACACTTTTCATTTTGGATTGGTTGGAAAATGTAGGAGATTTACGTCAACGTGTCACGGATGGTTTGAACAAAGGCGAATCCCGTAACGCTTTGGCTCGTGCTGTATTTTTTAACCGATTGGGTGAAATTCGAGATCGCAGTTATCAGCAACAGGCTTATCGGGCTGGAGGGTTAGCGTTAGTGACTTCTGCAATCGTTTTGTGGAACACGGTTTATATGGAAAAAGCCGTTCAATTGATGATCGAGCGTGGCGATAAATTTGAGTCAGATTGGTGCAAACATTTGTCACCGCTCGGCTGGGAGCATATCGGCTTGACTGGAGATTATGTTTGGAAGTTGAATGATGAAAAAATACTTTAGTTTCAGATAGTTGAGTTTTTAAAATTCCTTAACGGGAATTTTTTATGTGTTTCGTGCGTCGACCCGGAACTGTGCGTTTAATTATTTCGCACGCAATAATTGTTTTGCCCGCCCCAGTTGAGGCTTGAAGTAAGTTGCGTTCGTTTCCCGCAACGATTGAATGCCATAAGTTGCTGATGGCAGTTTCTTGATAGTGTCTTAGCTTAATGCTCATTTTGTGTCCTTACGCCATCTCGACGTTAGATTTTGAAGGTGGAATATAGCCGCTACCTCAAGGTAACCTTTTAGGTAACCTTTTAGGTAACCTTTTTATTTGTTTAAAATCATGCTGTTATCTCAAAAGGTAACCTAGGTAACCTAGGTAACCTCACGCAATCAAAAATAGGTAACTTTCATTTTTTGATTATTTTGCCC
>CAIQZX010000198.1 GCA_903876445.1 uncultured Pseudomonadota bacterium
ATGTGTTTTATTGGTCTCGAGCCTAAAAGAGCTATGTCACCATGGCACTAACACTAGCTACTGGTCACATTTTGAGTGGATTTTAACACAGGATAGATTTTGCAGACTATGAAAAATTTGAAATTGAGCCGCTTACATCCCCTCCCTGAACGGAGGGGTTTTTCGCTCGCTTTGATAAACCTTGTAATTACCATCCACTAAACCTGTTGCAGCAAGATTGGTGTTGCTATTTGCTGAACTAATTGCAACATGATTAACAGAGTTATCATTTTCACTTTCTAGTGTTGTAAGTGCCGCCAATGTTGCTGGTTGTGGTAACGTCCATTTCACCAAATACGCCGTCCCCGTTTCATTGCTTTGTACAACGGCATTTGCTGTGTTTTGAATCGATTCAATTGGAGCAGTTGCCGTTGGTGCAATCGTATCCAACGTAATCGTTAAATCACCTGAAAGCGTTGTTGTAACTGGCGTTCCTTGTTGGTCTGTAAGTGCAGCGGTAAAAACTTTGTCGCCATTTGCGCCCAAATCACCACTCGTTACGGTAAATTCAACGTAACCATTGGAAATATCGGTTGCATCCAACATTTTTGTTTGAGGTGTTCCCAACGAATTGCCAGCAAGTTTTAATTCAATCGTATCGCCTTGAAGTGCGCCACTTGAACTTAAAGGCACGCGAATGGTCGGCGTTACGACGTTGGTGATATTATCCGTCGATGAACTTCCGCTGTCGCTGGTGGTGACTAAATCCATTGGCGGAGTCACAGTAAAATTATAGTAAGTTGTGTCCTCCCACCCGGATAGTGACTGTGAATCAGCTAAACTTTGTAGAGGATCCAAAGGGTAATAATACTTTAAGCAATAGCTATGTCCAGCTACTAACAATCCAGAAGCAGGTGTGAGAGTAATAGTATCTTCTGATAGAGTTCCTGATGATTCTAGGTTCATTGAGTGGGAATTATTAGACCACCGAAACTCGAAGAGTTCTGTAAGCCTCTCCGTCCCTGTTTCATCATAGAGAATGAATGCACTGAATGAATCAAGTGCTGTCAAAGCTTCAGAAAATTTAAGTACGATGCTGCCATTAGGACTAACAAAGCCGTTATCAGCAGGTGTTGAATTAACCGTATCCAACGTTGGAATACCTAAAACATCGTGCCAATTTGCAACAGTCAACGTGTTGGCTTCAATTGCGCCCGTGTGATTTTCTAAAACCCAATCTCCACCTAAACTAGCCGCGCCTGTTAAATCATTAGATGCCGCAACATCGGCTTGGGTTAATTTCGATAATGAATTGATAAACGCGCTGCCGTCGTCGCCTTTCGCCACGTCGCAACCATAAAGCAAAATGTCGCCGTCTTTTGATAAAGATGCGCCGATTTTTTTGAGTTGCGTAGCGTAAGTGGAAAGGTTTGCGCTGTTTAACGTGCCATTGGCAAAATTTAATTCGCCTTCAGAGCCGTGTGAGATGATGTGAATGGCGTTGAGGTTTGTTTGCCCTTGTAATGCGGTAGCGATTTGTGTGAGAACGTCAGTTTGGTTATTCAGTTCAACGACTTTGACGTTTGCCGCCGCGTTGTCGATAAGTGTTTGTTTATCGTCAACGTTTACGTCGATAAATAAAAATTCTGTTGTGTTGATACTGTTTTCCATCGTTTTTTCCTGTTCAAAGGTTTTGTTTAGCAAAAAATTTTGCCATTGTACGAATTTAGAACGGTTTTCTGGCTATGACAAATTTGTAATAGTTTCAAATTCTACAGGTTGACATCCTCCACGCCCTAAAGGGAACGGGGATTCCTGATTTAACTCAGGAGCAGGCGTATATCGCTATTACCTGCTGGTTTCTGCTGCTGACGGCATTACCACACCGTTCACTTCACAGACTAGCCCCCGATAGACCTCGGGTTGTTTTTGATTTTTGTGGCGAATCCTAACACTGTTCTCTTGG
>CAIQZX010000199.1 GCA_903876445.1 uncultured Pseudomonadota bacterium
AAGAATTACGCGAAAACTGGGAATTAGCCGTTGCTTTAAAACCTTTACAACGCATTGCGGGAGCTGACAATGATTAAAATTATTCGTGCTTATTATTTACAACAAAAAATTTTACGACTTTATTTTTCTGATAATTCTTACGGTGATTACGATTTACAGCCGTTAGTCGATAGAGATGCAGAATTGGTTTTACCGTTAAAAGATGAGGCTTATTTCAAACAGTTTTTTTTAGAATTAGGCGCGTTGTGTTGGAAAAACGGTTTGGAATTATGCCCCGATAGCATTTATCAAAAACTAGCGGAAAAACAGCAATTGCATTTTGAATTGAAAGCCGCTTAAAACAAAACAGCGTGCAGGAATTGTGTCTAATCTTTGGTTGGATTATTTGTTGACGAAGTAGAACGAAAAAGCCCTGATTTGCTGTAATGCAATCGGGGCTTTTGTGATTTTTAAGGCGCAGGGTCGCAAGTAACTTTTTTGAACGTTAAAGTTTCTTTCAAATAAAATAAAACACCTGATGAACCATCAGTCGCCCAATGTTGATGCTCACCGACAAACGTAGTTTTGTTTAATTTTCTCATGTTAGATGAATAAACATGTTCGCTATTATCTGCAACTGCATTGATATAAAGGTCATCGCCTTTTTGATACCAATGCCCATGAACTCCTGGAGCTACTGTGTTGTACCATGTGCCATCACGCAAAAAACAATTACCATCAGAAACAGATGTAGCACCATCTGCAATGTTGTAAAACTGTCCAGTCCATTGCCCTTCAATTGTCGTAGCTTTTACTGCGGTCGCAGCAAGTATTGAGTTGCTTGCAATAACTCCTGTAATTGCCAAACAAACAGCTATAAGTTTCTTCATCATTTGTAACCTATTTTGAAATTAACAGAATGTGCATTATCAAACCCCTTGCAATAAGCTACAATCAAGCCCAACTTGTTATTTTGTCGTTGAAATTGGGTGTAAAAATGTCAGTACATGAAAAAATACGATTTGTGAGATTAGCCAAAGGCTGGACACAAGAATACTTAGCAGAAAAACTAGATATGTCTGTTAATGGTTATGGCGATTTAGAACGCGGCAAAAATGACATTAAATTATCCAAACTTGAACAAATTTCAGAATTATTAGGTGTCGATTTATCAGAACTTTTCGACAAAAAAGAAACAAATGTTTTTAACAATTTTGGAAGCGTGCAAACTAATCAGCAAAATTGGTGCAACATTCATCAATCCTTAGATTATCTACAACTCAAAAGTGAATTTGAAAAATCCCAACTTCTAAATTCTGAAAAAAACAAAGAAATTGCGTTGTTAAAACGAATTATTGAATTGATGGAAGCGAAAAACGAGGTCACAACATGAACACATTAAGTTATTCGGATTTTGAAACCCAATTTGAAGAAAAATCGTAACGGCGACCCTGTAGAATTAAATGATGAGCTTTCGCTAATAAAAATTAAATACAATTCTTAAAATTATGCGTGATTTTGGTGTTATCGTTGCTATTTTTAATTATTCAACAAAAACTCATAAGGAGAAAAATTCATGGAAAAAACATACGCGCCCCACGCTATTGAACAACGTTGGTATGAAAACTGGGAAAGCAAACAGTATTTCGCGCCAAGCGGCGAAGGTGAACCGTATTGCATCATGATTCCGCCGCCAAACGTCACAGGCAGTTTGCACATGGGACATGCGTTTCAAGATACGATTATGGACGCGCTGACACGTTATCACCGTATGAAAGGTTGCAATACGTTGTGGCAAGCGGGAACTGACCACGCAGGAATTGCAACGCAAATGGTGGTCGAACGTCTTTGCAACGCAGAAGGTAAAACGCGCCACGATTACGGACGCGAGAAATTCATCGAAAAAATTTGGGAATGGAAAGAAGAATCGGGCGGCACAATTACACGCCAATTACGTCGCATGGGTTCATCGCTCGATTGGTCACGCGAACGCTTCACAATGGACGAAGGCATGTCTGGCGCGGTGCAAGA
Source organism: uncultured Pseudomonadota bacterium (assembly GCA_903876445.1). Lineage (GTDB taxonomy): Bacteria > Pseudomonadota > Gammaproteobacteria > Methylococcales > Methylomonadaceae > UBA10906. The sequence continues at coordinate 2,011 of CAIQZX010000199.1, forward strand.
AGTTTTCATTAAATTATACGAAGAAGGCTTAATTTATCGCGGCAAACGCTTAGTGAATTGGGATCCTGTTTTGCACACGGCGGTGTCGGATTTAGAAGTTTTATCCGAAGAAGAAAACGGTTTTATGTGGCATTTACGTTATCCGTTATCGAATGGTCAAGGGCATTTAATCGTAGCTACTACGCGCCCTGAAACGATGCTTGGCGACGCGGCAGTTGCTATCAATCCAAAAGATGAACGTTATCAACATTTGCTTGGTGAATTTGTGGAATTGCCTTTAACAGGTCGTCGAATTCCCATTATTGCTGACGATTACGTTGATCCAGAATTTGGAACAGGTTGCGTCAAAATAACGCCCGCACACGATTTCAACGATTACGAAGTCTGGACGCGCCACCGTCATCACGCGGTAATTCAAGATTTACCACACGGCGGTTTGATTAACATTTTAACCGTCAATGCCAGCATCAATGACGATGCACTGATTCCTAAAAAATATCGTGGGCTAGATCGTTTTGAAGCCCGCAAACAAATCGTTGCTGATTTTGAAGCGGCTGGTTTGCTTGAAAAAATCGTTGACCACAAATTGATGGTTCCACGCGGCGACCGTAGTCAAAGCGTTATCGAACCCTTTTTGACTGACCAATGGTATGTAAAAGTTGCGCCATTAGCTGAACCTGCGATTGCCGCTGTGGAAAATGGCGATATTAAATTTGTGCCAGACAATTGGAAAAACACTTATTTCGATTGGATGCGAAACATTAACGATTGGTGCATTTCGCGCCAAATTTGGTGGGGACATCGTATTCCTGCCTGGTACGACGACAAAGGGAATATCTACGTCGGCGAATCGGAAGCCGCGATTCGTGAAAAACATCATTTGCCAGCGGATTATGTTTTGAAACAAGACGAAGACGTTTTAGATACTTGGTTTTCATCAGCGTTGTGGCCATTCTCAACATTAGGTTGGGACGGCAAAAATGAACCCGAAGCCTTGAAAACTTTTTATCCAACGAGCGTTTTAGTCACAGGTTTTGACATCATTTTCTTCTGGGTGGCGCGAATGATTATGATGGGTTTGAAATTCCGTGGCGAAGTGCCGTTTAAAGAGGTTTATATTCATGGTTTAGTGCGTGATGCCGAAGGGCAAAAAATGTCCAAATCAAAAGGCAACGTACTTGACCCGATTGATATTATCGACGGCATCGATTTAGAAGCACTGGTTGCAAAACGCACTTCTGGGATGATGCAACCGCAATACGCGAAAAAAATCGAACAAGCCACACGCAAACAATTTCCTGATGGGATTCAATCTTACGGCACTGATGCGTTGCGTTTTACATTTGCGTCGCTCGCGTCAACAGGTCGTGATATTCGTTTTGATTTAGCTCGCACGGAAGGTTATCGTAATTTCTGTAACAAACTTTGGAATGCTGCGCGTTACGTTTTAATGAATACCGAAGAACACGATTGCGGCATCACGGGCGAATGTGAATTCTCACACGTTGATCGTTGGATTATGTCGCGTTTGAATCAAGTCATTTCCACGACTAGCCACGCGATTGATAACTACCGTTTCGATTTAGCAGCGCAAGCGATTTATGAATTTACTTGGAATGAATACTGCGATTGGTATTTGGAATTAACCAAAGTTGCGTTGCAATCGGATAATGAAGCGTTGCAACGTGGTACGCGCAAAACCTTGTTGCACGTTTTGGAAACGATTTTGCGTTTGGCGCATCCGATTATGCCGTTTATTACCGAAGAAATTTGGCAACGTGTCGCGCCATTGGCTGGCGTAAAAGGTGACACAATTATGTTGCAGTCTTATCCGGTTGAAGACGAATCTCAAATTGACCATGAGGCGGTGCAAAATACGGATTGGTTGATGGCGGTGATTTTGGGCGTGCGTCGAATTCGCGGTGAAATGAACATTGCGCCAAGCAAACCGTTACCCGTTTTATTACAAAATGGTTCGCCAAAAGATGCGGAACGTTTGGAAATCAATCGTGTTTATTTGAACCGGTTAGCGCGTTTAGAAACGATGACATGGTTGAACGCCGGTGAAGTTGCGCCTGAATCGGCAATTGCGTTAGTTGGAGAAATGCAAATCTTGATTCCTATGGCGGGTTTGATTGATAAAACGGCTGAATTAGCGCGTTTGGATAAAGAAATTCAACGGATTCGCAACGATTTACCGCGTGTGGAAGGCAAATTAAACAATCCTTCATTTGTTGATAAAGCCCCTGCGGAAGTATTAGACAAAGAGCGAGCGAAACTTGCAGAAATGCAATCAATGTTGAGTAATTTGGAAATCCAATACGCAAAAATTAGCGCGTTGTAAATTTTAGTGAATGCCCGTTTTGCTGTGTAAACACGTTTTTAGTTCAGCAAAACGGGAGCTTTTAGTTTTTATTTAAGCGCAATGAATTCACAATCACCGACACAGAACTCAACGCCATTGCCGCCGATGCAATCATTGGATTTAATCGACCCGTCGCCGCAATCGGAATCGCAATCACGTTGTAACCGAACGCCCAAAATAGATTTTGTTTAATGACCGTAATCGTTTTTTTGCTAAGTTCAATTCCCGCCGTCACTTTTGAAATATCGCCTTGAACAAGCGTCATATCTGCTGATTCAATCGCCACGTCTGTTCCTGTTCCAATCGCAAAACCGACATCCGCCGCCGCCAACGCTGGCGCGTCGTTGATGCCGTCGCCAATCATGCCGACTTTTTTACCTTGCGCTTGATAATCTCGAATCACCGTTAATTTTTGTTCAGGCGTGGCGTTCGCAATCACGGTTTCGATTCCGACTTTTGCAGCAATATAATGCGCGGTTTTTTCGGTATCTCCCGTGACAATTAAGGTTTCGATGCCTTGTTTTTTCAAACGTAAAATTGCCGCCGCTGCATCAGGTCGCGCTTTATCGGCAATCCCAAAAACTGCGGCTTCTTTGCCGTTAATTGCCATAAAAACAGGCGTTTTGCCTTGTGACGCAAATTCACCCGCTGCATTTTGCAAACCGTCAATCGAAACGTTTTGTTCAATCAACCACGCTTTGTTTCCGAGCAAGATTTTTTTACCGTCGATTTCAGCTTCAATACCGCGTCCTGTTTCACTTTGAAAATGTGTGCAAGGCTCTAAATCGATATTTTTTTCAGCCGCATAAAGCACAATCGCTTTGCCTAAAAAATGTTCTGAATTGTGTTCGGCAGATGCGGCTAATTTGATTAAATTCGTTTCGCTCAAACGTGAAAGTTTCAATAAATCAGTGACTTTTGGTTTGCCTTCTGTAATGGTTCCCGTTTTGTCGAAGACGATAACGTTGAGTTTTGCTGCGGTTTCTAAACTTTCACCGTTGCGAATGTAAATGCCTTCGCGTGCGGCTTGACCCGCGCCAACCATGATTGCCGCTGGTGTTGCCAATCCTAACGCGCACGGGCAAGCAATCAATAAAACCGTGATTGCGTTGCCGAATGCAAAACTAAACGACGCGCCTGCTGCGAGCCAACCAACTAATGTTAAAGCCGATAACGCCATTACCGACGGCACGAAAACCGCTGAGATTTTATCGACGTGTTTTTGAATCGGTAATTTCGTGGATTGCGCTTGGTCAACCATGTGGACGATTCCCGCCAACACCGTGTCCATGCCGATTGCTGTGACTTGAACACGCAACGCGCCACTACCATTCACGCAACCACCGATAACTTTTGAGCCGTCATTTTTCACAACAGGCAAACTTTCACCTGTGACCATCGATTCGTCAACCGTCGAAACGCCGTGAATTACAATGCCGTCGGTCGGAATTTTTTCACCAGGTCGAACCAAAATAATGTCGTCGAGTTCCAATAAATCGACATCGACAATTTCTTCTAAATCGCCTTTTAAACGGGTTGCCGTTTGCGGTTGCAAATCGACTAATTGCCGAATCGCTTCGCCTGCTTTGCCTTTGGCGCGTTCTTCTAAATATCTTCCCAACAAAACAAACGTGATAATTGCCGCCGCTGCTTCAAAATACAAATGTCCGCTACGTCGAAAAAATGCGGGCAAGCTGTAACCATAAGCCGAACCCACACCTAACGCGATGAGTGAATCCATATTTGCCGCGCGTTGCCTAGCCAACCGCCATGCTTTCGCAAAAAACGGAAAACCTGCCCAAAATACCACAGGAGTCGTTAAAGCAAGTTGCATCCAATGTAATTTTCGCGACGTGACCATCGCCATTCCCGCAAGAATCACAGGCGTACTTAAAATGGCTGACCACACAAAACGATTTCGCGCCGTGGCAACTCGATTTTGTTCTTTTTCAATGAGTTTTTTACGCTGCGACAACGTGTCCATCGGATACGTTTTGTAACCGATATGCGAAACCAATTCGCCTACATTCTCTTTGCTAATCTGCCCATGAACCGAAAGTGTGGACGTACTGAAATTCACACTCGCGGTTTTCACCCGTTCGTCCCGTTTCAGAACCATTTCAATCAGCAACGCACACGACGCGCAACTCATACCATCAACCGCTAAATCGATGTCTTGAAGTTTGCCTTCAAAATGTTTCTTTTCGTGATGCGGCAAGGTTGGACTTTTATTCGCGATATTACCTAAAACAGCATCGAGCAAAATCAGCAGATTTTTCTTCGGCAAACCAGCATTATCAAATTCAATCACCACCGAACCGATTTCCCAAACCGTTTTCACGCGCTTAATTTCAGGGCGTTTTTTTAAGATGATTTCAAAAATATACGCACGTTCTTGGTCATTTTTGAGAATCGGTGACACAATCCGGATTCGGCGTGTAAGTTGGTGGACGAGATGAAAATTTTTGGTGGTCACGGCTGAGTTTCCTTTTCAAATGTAGGTTTAAATCGAAACGGATGTGTCATCATTTTGAACATCTTTCAGCAAACTTAAATGTTTTTGATCGATTTCAATAAGTAAATTTGTGTCTCCAAATTCGTCGATGGTTTCTTCTAAAATTTGAGCGTGAGCAAAAAGTTTGGCGCGAATTCCGCCTTGTTGTGGCGTTAAAAAACAACGGCGGCGAACTTTTGTATTCGCAAATTTTTCCACTAAAACATCGAATAACAATTCAACGCCCGCTCCGGTTGCGGCAGATAACCAAACACGAATCGCATTACCTTCATCATCTCTATCAATATGCGGCTCGATATTTTCTAGCAAATCAATTTTATTAAAGACTTCTAAGCGTGGAATTTTAGCCGCGCCAATGTCTTCTAAAACCAAATCCACCTGCTTCATCAAATCATCACGGTCTTCAGAAGCAGCATCTACAACGTGTAAAAGTAAATCCGCTTCTAACGCTTCTTGTAATGTCGATTTAAATGCAGCAACTAATTCGTGCGGTAATTGACGAATAAATCCTACCGTATCAGCAAAAACGACTTCAGCATTATTTGGCAAAGCGCAACGACGTAATGTTGGATCAAGTGTCGCAAAAAGTTGATCGGCAGCGTAAATCTCTGCGCCGGTTAAGGTATTGAAAAGCGTCGATTTCCCCGCATTTGTATAGCCAACGAGCGAAATCGTTGGCGTTTCAGATTTTTTACGTTGACTACGCCCTTGATGCCGCTGTTTATCTACTTTATCGAGCCGTTGTTGAATTTGTTTTAATCGCACAGCAAGCAAACGCCGATCTGTTTCTAACTGCGTTTCACCCGGTCCGCGCATTCCGATACCACCTTTTTGGCGTTCTAAATGTGTCCAACCGCGAACTAAGCGCGTCGATAAATGTTTCAACTGCGCTAATTCAACTTGCAATTTCCCTTCAAACGACTGCGCTCGTTGTGCAAAAATATCTAAAATCAGCCCATTTCTATCAACAACGCGAACACCCAGAAATCGTTCCAAATTCCGCTCTTGACTTGGTGAAAGTGCGTGATTAAACAACACAACATCCGCTTCAAATAATTCAATGGCGGCTTTTAATTCATCTAATTTTCCGGTGCCAATAAAGTATTTTGGATCGGGACGTTGCCGCCCACCCGTTACAACATGAACTGGCTCTGTGGCGGCGGATTTTGCCAATTCTTTAAGTTCCGGCAAATTTGCTTCGCCATGATGAAAAATCATGTGAACTAAAATGGCACGTTCACCTGTGTCGGGACGTTCTGAAACTAAATCTTGCATGATTTATTCGTCACTTCCATCAATATCGCTTCCGCTTAAACGTACCATTTTACTTGGCACAATCGTTGAAATCGCGTGTTTGTAAACCATTTGGCTCACGGTATTTTTTAGCATAATTACATATTGATCGAACGAATCGATTTTGCCCTGTAATTTAATTCCATTTACCAAAAAAATAGATACTGGCGTATGGTCTTTTCTAAGTATATTCAAAAAGTTATCTTGTAAATTCTGATTTTTGGACATCCCATTTCTCCTTTGTTATTTTTATTTTATTGTTTTAACTGCTGGTGTAATTATACGCGATTTAGTTTTGCGTCGTACGAGCGTGGATGTGTAATGTTGCGGCAATCACCGCTACCGGCGCAATAACAATGTTGATAACGGGTAATGTTTGACCAATTGTCACTAATCCGCCAAAACTCAACGCACTTAATTTCATGGTTTTTAAGTCTGCCTGCTGTTCTGGAAATAAAACACCCCGATTTTCTTGTGGATAACCGAAGTATTCCAATGCCACACACCACGCGCTAAAACCTAACCAAAGCAATGGCGCAACAAGATTTACCACTGGAATAATAAATAGAATCAGCAACGGCAATGTATGCGTAACGGAATAACGCAGACGTTTCAATTCCGCATACCAAACTTGTTTTGCACTCGGTTCAACGGTTTCAACAATTGGCGCACCAATTACCGTTAGTGTTTTTGCAGCAAGTTTTGCATAAAAAGGAGCCGCAATTAGATTCGCCAATAATGAAAAAGTAAAAAATCCAACCGCACAAAAACTGATGAAAAATAAGGGGTAAATTAACCACGTTAGCCATTGCAACCACTGCGGAATTATTTGCGCTACCCAATGATTTAAATATAAAAAACCTAATACTAATGCCGCACTATATAAAATTAAGTTAATCAATAACGGTATTAATATGAATGGACGCAATGCAGGCAGCGTTAATAATTGAAAGCCTTTCCATAAATACGAAAAAGCCGAAATCATGATTGCAAGCTCCGAATACCATTTGATTGTTCTGAAGGATTTAAAACTATGCCATTTTCAGTGACGATTGCGCTAATTAACGCGGATGGTGTGACATCAAAAACAGGATTCCATGCACTGACTAATGAATCGGGTACGTCATAACAAGCGGGTAAAAGTTCGCGCGGCTCGCGGCATTCAATCTCGATGTTATCGCCGTTTTCTAACGACCAATCAATTGTCGAAGTCGGCGCAACCACCATGAATTTTACGCCATGCTGTTTCGCTAAAGTCGCTAATGAATAAGTGCCAATTTTATTCGCGGTGTCACCATTTGCAGCAATTCGATCGGCACCAACAATAATCCAATCGATTGCACGGGATTTCATGAGCCACGCGGCGGCGGAATCTGCAATTAAGGTTGCCGGAATGCCATCTTGTGCCAATTCCCAAACCGTTAAACGTGCGCCTTGCAACCATGGACGAGTTTCACCTGCATAAATTTTTAAATTTGGATTTTGCATAACTGCACTACGGATCACGCCTAAAGCTGTACCGTAACCGCCTGTCGCTAAACTGCCGGTATTGCAATGTGTCATAACGCCTTTTGCGTTTGCTAATAATGTTGCGCCAAAATCGCCCATTTTTTGATTAGCGGCTAAATCATCAGCATGAATTTTTATCGCACATTCCGTCACCGCATCGACTATATTTTCTGGCATTTGCGCTAAAACAGCTTTCATTTTATCTAATGCCCAAAATAAATTTACAGCCGTAGGGCGTGATTGCGCTAGTGTTTCAATATCTGTCAAAACAGCTTGATGCCAATTTTCTGATTCTGAAAAATGCTGCTGAACAGATAAAACCACGCCATAAGCCGCCGCAATTCCAATAGCCGGTGCGCCACGCACGCGCATAGATTTAATGGCTTCGGCAACACCACTTGCATCTGCATAACGGTCATAACGAGTGATTTCAGGCAATTGACGTTGATCTAAAACATCTAAACTATTGCCAGTCCAAATTAGAGCTTGTACGTTTGGATTAGTCATATTTTCAAAAAAAGGTAGTTAAAAGTGGGGGTAGTTTAATCGATAAGTCGGTTTTTACTGCTATCAAAATTCCAATGCTAAACGCACGAAATTCAATTGTTCTTTGGGAATAAGTGTTTGGTTAATTTTTTGTTTTAGTTCTTTATCTATGTCGGCAATATGACGAAAATACCAATCAATGTGTTTGCGTGCAATCCGAACGCCTAAATTTACACCATAAAACGAATATAATTTTTCTAAATGCAGTGTCAAAATGCGATAGATTTCAATTTTCAATGGCATTTTCAGCAACGTTTTATATGCCAAAAAATGACTAATTTGTTCAAAAATCCATGGATTTCCTTGTGCTGCTCGCCCAATCATTATCGCATCTGCCCCTGTTTCAGTTAAAACAAATTGTGCTTTTTGTGGCGAATCAATATCCCCATTCGCAATAATGGGAATTTTTACCGATTGCTTAACAATTTTGATTGTTTCATATTCGGCATGTCCTTCAAATTTACACGCTCGTGTTCGTCCATGAATCGTTAATGCGGCAATTCCAGCTTCTTCTGCAATTTTTGCAATAGTTACGGCATTACGATTTTCGTTATCCCAACCGGTACGGATTTTTAATGTAACGGGAACATCAACCGCATTTACGACGGCATCAAGAATTTGTTTAACCAACATTTCATCGCGCAATAATGCAGAACCCGCTGCAACCGAACACACTTTTTTTGCAGGACATCCCATATTTATATCAATAATTTGTGCGCCATTTTCAACATTAAATCGTGCTGCATTCGCTAAATCGTAAGGATTTGTGCCTAAAATCTGTACTGAACGAAAACCCGTGTTTTCACTATGTTCCGCGCGTAATAACGTGCGATGATGAAGGCGTAAAGCGGGATTTGATGCGACCATTTCAGAAACGGTTAAGCCCGCTCCAAAATGGGTACAAATTTCACGAAATGGTGCGTCCGTAATTCCTGCCATTGGTGCGAGAATTAAATTATTAGCCAGTTTAAAAGAAGCAATTTGCATTGTCAGGTTTTTGATTAAAAAGAAGTGCAACAGTTTAACGAAAATTCTATTATTGCGGGCATGAATTTATTGATGGTTTTGCATTCGGCGTGATTGTTACAATGTCTAAGTTTTGCTACTATGCAATCGATTTAACCGCTACGGGTGTTCTAATGAGTGAAGAAAAAAAAGCCTGCGATTTATGTGGGTTGACCGTTGAAGTTTCAGGTTTCACACTAAAATTAAAAACAGGCGAACAGAAAAGTTTTTGTTGTGAAGGATGCAAAGGCATTTTTCAAATGTTGCGTGAAGATGAAGTTCTACCTGAATAATTTGAGATTAAAATCATGGGAAGCAAAGACATAAAGCCAACGTACAACACCGTTCAACAAAGCGGTGATTCATTATCAAAAGAAATTTTCAAAGGCTCTATTGCCTCAGCCGTCGTTTATAGTGGGAGTAAAGTTATGAGTATCGCCGTTAAAAATCCAATTGTGGTATTTGGTTTAGGATTAGTCAGTGGTTTTTTAATTCATAAATATCGCAAAGATATTATCGCCAGCACAACAAGAGTGGTTGATGCGAGTAAAGATTTTGTATTACAACAAAAAGAAAATTTAGAGGATTTAGTTGCTGAAACCAAGGAAGGCTAATTTATTAGTATGCCTAATTCATTAACGGGTTTTTCTAGCATTGTGCCGGAAAAGCCCGTTTTGTTTTTCTATCGATTTCGTTGAGCTTATGTCTATTCAAAAACAGTGTGTATTACGGCATCGTGCGGAAGGTCATGTTCGTTTTCAATTACCCACGCAGTTATGCCAAAAAGAAGTCGCCGAAAATGTTACGGCAAAAATTCAAGCCATTGATGGCGTTTATCGGGTTAATTTTTATGTGCGGCAAGAAAAAATATCCATTCGTTTTCAAGAAACGATTTGTGATTTTAATCAGTTAATCAAACAGTTATTTGAGTTATTTGCTACATTAGAAAAATCAGGTGCCTTAGTTGTAGAAACTGAAAAAAAACCAAGTGTATTAAGTAAATTAAATGCGAAATTGAGTGAAAAAGCGGATAAATTTGCTGCGACGCGCTGGTTAAAATCCAAAACAATTGAAGCACAAGAAACATTACATGCCGCAAAAATTATTACAAAATTAACCCTGAAAAAACCGAATGCACTGATTAAAGATCCTGAAAAAGCGATTATCGATTTTTTGAATGATATTTTGGTATTATTTCTTATTCGATTGCATTGGGAACATATTACAAAATTATGGTTAGCCAGCCCGTTTAAATATCGCTACGAATGGCTTGCGACATTTTATATGTTTTACTTATTGATTCGTTCACGAAAACCAAAAAACTAATCGTCATCGTCCGAATAAGGTTTGGGTTTTACACCATTTGGAAGTTTGTGGCTATTAGCGGAACGTAACAAAATTAACAATCCGCCAGCCACAAATAGAATAATGACAATAAAAATTAAAATACCCATTGGTTTTCCCTATATTTCAAAAAAAGTTCACCTAAAATTTTTGCTGTTTGAACCGTCCATTAACTAAATTGTACAAAACAGACATTTTTCAATTTCTCATTTAAACACAACTCATGATAAGAAAATTCGTTATTTTATTAACTTTAATGTTGCTCCTAGCGGTGAATTTCAGTATTTGGAGTTACGTTAATAACCCGTTGCAACTGCAACCGTGGACAAAAACCACTATGGGTGTCACTTACGACCCAATGAGGAAACAAGACACTCAAACCAGCAATACATTTCCAAGTGCAGAAGAAATTGAAAATGATTTTGCTTTGCTAACGGATAAAGTTTTTGCGGTTCGGACTTACAACGTAGCGAAAGAAAAAGGTTTAGATAAAATTCCTGAACTTGCTGCCAAACATAATCTAAATTCGACTGTTGGCGCGTGGATTGGTGTCGATTTAGAAGAAAATCGTCGCCAAGTTGATACGCTTATCGAAATCAGCAAGCAATATAATCCAAAATTGATTCGCTTAATGGTTGGTAACGAAGTTTTATTGCGTGGTGATGTGACGGAAGAGGAGTTAATTGGTTATATTCGCGATGTAAAACACGCAAATGTCGGTCGTCCGATAAGTACCTCCGAAACATGGGATGTCTGGATTAAACATCCAAAATTAGTAGACGAAGTTGATTTTATTGCGATTCATGTTTTACCTTATTGGGAAGGCATTGCAGCAGAAGATGCCGTTGATTATGTTTTTGACCGTTACAACGACGTGAAAAAAGCCTACCCAAATAAACCTGTAATTATTACGGAGGTTGGTTGGCCTTCTGATGGACAACCGGTTAAACACGCAACAGCTTCAATTGCGAATCAAGCGAAATTCTTACGCGACTTTTTAAATCGCGCCGACAAAGAAAAAGTGACTTATTACGTTGTTGAAGCGTTCGATCAACCTTGGAAACAATCTATCGAAGGTTCGGCGGGCGCGTATTGGGGAATCTTTAACGCTGACCGTTTGCCAAAATATCCAATGGATGGCGATGTAATGCCGATGCCGGATTGGGAAAATTGGGCAGCCGGCGCAGCCGTTTTCAGTTTAATTTTGATGGGTTTGATTTTATTAACGCGCAGCAGTTTGAAATTATCAGGCATTTTCTTTTTTGGTTTGATGGCGAATCTCGCAGCATCGGTTATTTTTTGGACAGTTTCAAGTGGCGCACAACAATATCAAACCACATTAAGCCTTATTTTGTGGGGCTTGATGGTACTGATGCAAGTTTTGGCAACCGCTATTTTATTGATTGAAAGTTTAGAAATTGCGGAAGTCGTTTGGCATCGCAAAACTATTCGCACTTTCCAACCACTTACACCATCAGCAGATTTCAAATATCCGAAAGTATCGTTACATTTGCCGATTCACAATGAACCACCGTTAATGGTTCGCAAAACATTGGAAGCGTTAGCGAAAGTGGATTATCCAAATTTTGAAGTTTTGGTGATGGATAACAACACGAAAGACGATGCTATTTGGATGCCCGTCAAAGAAGACTGCGAACGATTAGGTGAACGCTTCCGATTTTTCCATTTAGAAAATTGGCCGGGTTATAAAGCCGGTGCAATCAATCACGCACTTGAACAAACTGCGCCGGATGCTGAAATTATCGCGCTCATTGACAGTGATTATGTGTTATCGCCCGATTGGTTGAAATCGATGGTGCCATACTTCGATAATCCAAAAGTGGGTTTTATTCAATCGCCACAAGATTATCGTGACCGTCATCAAAGTACGTTTAAAGAATTTTCCTATTGGGAATATGCCGGCTTTTTCAACATCGGCATGGTGCAACGCAACGAATACAACGCGATTATTCAACACGGTACGATGACAATGATTCGCAAATCGGCGTTAATCGAAGTTGGTCGTTGGTCAGAATGGTGCATTTGTGAAGACAGCGAGTTAGGAATTCGTTTATACGAAGCGGGTTATGATTCGGTTTATGTGAAAGACTCCTTCGGTAAAGGTCTAATGCCTGACACATTCTCGGGCTATATGACGCAACGTTTCCGTTGGGTTTATGGTGCGATGCAAATTATCAAAGCGCATTGGCGTAGTTTTTCACCATTCAGCAAAAAACTCACTGCCGCGCAAAAGTATTATTTCGTCGCTGGTTGGTTGCCGTGGTTTTCAGATGCGTTGGCGTTAGTTTTCACAATCGCCAGTTTAATTATCACCGTTTTAATCCGTTTCGCTTCGCATCCCGAATTACCCTCCGTGGTATTTTTAATGCCAACAGTCGGCTTGTTTGCGTTCAAAATTATTCGTGGATTATGGCTTTATCAAGCGCGAGTTCCCTGCTCTATTTGGCACTCCCTTGGCGCAGCATTATCGGGTTTGTCGCTCACACATACCGTGGCACTCGGAACGCTTCAAGGTTTATTCACATCGGGAAAACCGTTCATGCGGACACCGAAATATGAATCGCAAGGCGCGTTATTTTCGGGTTTGCGCGTGATTCAACAAGAAATTTTATTATTACTTTTGCTCAGTTGGGGAATTCTTGAAATTAGTCGATTGGAATATCTCGACAACTTAAACGGCAAATTGTGGATGGCAATTTTAGCCGTTCAAGCAGTACCTTATTTTGCGACACTGATAACAACGTTAATCAGCATTGCGCCCAGTTATTTTACGAGTAAATCAGCAGAAGAGTTAGACGATGAATAATCATGTTGAACACGATTTATTACAACAAGAGTTGCTCGATATAAAAAAACAACTTGCCGAAGCTAGAAAAATGGAAAGTATCGGCTTGTTAGCGGCAGGAATTTCACACGATTTTAATAACGTTTTATCGTGTATTTTAGGCTATAACGAATTGACTGAAATGGCGATTGAAAACATTCCAGAAAGTCCACAGAAAAAAGAAGCGACGGATAATTTACGCCAAATAGAAATCGCAACGTCACGCGCCACGAATTTAATCAAACAAATTTTAATTTATTGTCGAAAGGATAATGATAAAAATCCGTTAGAAGCGATTCAAACGTCAAAAATTATTAGCGAAGCATTAAAAATACTTCGTTCAACAGTTGATAGAACCATTTCGATAAAACAAGACCTTAATTCAGATCAATATGTTTTGATTGAGGCATTTGAATTGTATCGAGTTATTATCAATTTAGTTGTTAATGCTCGTGATGCGATCGGAACACATGGCGAAATCACAATTTCTTCAGATTTAGTAGATGTTGATAAGCATTCTTGCAATGCTTGCTCGGCAAAAATTAGCGGAAAATTTGCGCGAATTTCTGTTTCAGATGATGGAATGGGAATCGATGAAAAAAAACTTGAACGCATTTTTACACCTTTTTTCACGACAAAAGAGATGGGCAAAGGAACTGGGTTAGGTTTATCGATGATTACAGAAATTGTCCACAAAGCCGGTGGACATATTATTGTCAAATCTTTAGGCGTAGAACAAGGCACGGAATTTAATTTATTATTTCCTATCGCTAATGATTGCAGCCGCGAAATCGAAATAAAAAATTTAGAGAAAAACGTAAATTACTCGAAATATAGTTTAAATGTACTGGTTGTTGATGACGATATAAGTATTACTACATTCTTAGAAAAAGCCCTTATTAAATCGGGACATACACCAACAGTATTTAATAATAGTCCGGATGCGTTATTGGATTTCAAAAGTAATCCTAAAAATTTTGATGCCGTTATTACCGATCAAATCATGTCTAAAATTACCGGCTTAGAATTGACAAAAGAATTATTAAAGATTGAACCGCAGCTCCCTGTACTAATTTATGCCGAAGAAAATGATATTCGTTGTACAAAAGCGAATTTGCCTGTCGGGAATGTGTTTTTATTGAAACGCCCGTCATCATTTAAAGAAATTGCGTCATTTTTAAGCACAATTGAACCGACGAAACGTTATGTAGACGAAACTGCCCCTATATTTTGTTTGCTTTACGCTAGTCAGGCGAATGAGAATTTTTCTGAGAAGGATTTGATTGATATTTTAAAACTTTCTCGAACGAAAAACGAAAAGAAAGGCATTACAGGTGTTCTTATTTATCATGACGGCTATTTTTTACAGATGTTAGAAGGTGGCTTTGATGCTGTTAATACATTGTTTTACGAGTATATTTGCAAGGACAATCGCCATCACACAATCACAACATTCTTTCAAGAGTATAAAGAAAAACGTGAATTTCCAAATTGGAACATGGGATTTTATGATGATAATGAAATAACGGAATTTGATTTTAGAAAAGGTTATTTAAATTTAAATCAACATCCCGCCGCCCAATTTTTCAATGAAAAATTAGCGACTGTTCAAAAGTTGCTGGGTAATTTTCAGTTTTAGTTTTTAAACAGTTTATGGAGTTTTTTTAAGATGTTAAGTTTTCACAAATTGATTCATGACAAAAATTATTCGACAAATGCCGTTGCATCAGGCGTAACATTTTT
This sequence comes from uncultured Pseudomonadota bacterium, assembly GCA_903876445.1. Taxonomy (GTDB): domain Bacteria; phylum Pseudomonadota; class Gammaproteobacteria; order Methylococcales; family Methylomonadaceae; genus UBA10906. Next base: position 17,176 of record CAIQZX010000199.1, read on the forward strand.
AGGGCTGGTTAGTGGCTCTGGTTTTATAACGTCAGTCGGATTTTTCGCGCTTTCGGGTGCGATTACGAATTGGCTCGCCGTTCACATGTTGTTTGAAAAAGTGCCTTATTTAAAAGGTTCTGGCGTAATTCCAGAACGCTTTGAAGAATTTAAAGGCGCGATTAAAACACTAATGATGTCGCAATTTTTTACGGCAAAAAACATTGAGCAATTCATCGAAACTGAAGAGCAAGATGGCGAAAAAGTTTTAAATTTAGAACCGCTTTTGAATGCGGTCGATTACAACAAAATTTATGACAGTTTAGTTTTGGTGATTTTGGAATCATCATTTGGTGGTATGTTAATGATGATGGGTGGTGTCGAGGCGTTGGTGCCGCTCAAAGAACCGTTTATTGAAAAAGTCAAAGTCACGTTAGTCGAAATGGTCGATTCCAGTGAATTCAAAACGGCGTTACAACATGGTTTGAACGCGCAAAAAATTAGTGCCGATTTAGTTGGCAAAATCGAAACTGTAATTGATAAACGGTTAAATGAACTTACGCCACAATTAGTCAAAGAAATGGTACAAGCCATTATTCAGGAGCATTTAGGTTGGCTTGTTGTTTGGGGCGGGGTGATTGGTGGTTTGTTAGGCGGCGTATTTAGTTTTTTTGTTTAACTGACCGTGCGAAATTCCCCACCCAGGGCTGATAGGCTTGGGTGGGGATGGATAGCACTCCTTCCGCGAAGCGGCTTTTGATTTTCTTATTCATACTGTAAAATTCCTGTGCGCTTACATTGTTTGTCATCGAAAACCAAGCGGCTGACAATGTGTGAAAAGCAAACCTATTTGCAATCTAAACCAATCATAGTTAGATTGTGCAACCAATTTGAGGCGGCAGGTTCTGTCGTGACTGTAAAGCGTTCCCCATCTTCTAAACGGGTCAAAGCTCGTGGAGATGCGAAAGGAGCTGATATTCTCAGTTCGGGTCAGTCGAAGCCACCACTAGAACGCGATAGCGTTTAGTGGTTGGTAGTTCAC
>CAIQZX010000200.1 GCA_903876445.1 uncultured Pseudomonadota bacterium
ATCAGCTCTGGGTGGGGAATTTCGCACGGTCAGTTAAAGTCGCTGGCATGATTTAAAGAATTTGCGCCTATAGGCGCAATAACCACCTTCGCATGATGTCTTGTCCACACCATGCGATTAAACCCAACCGCTAACACGGTACAGGTAAAGGCTTAACGCCATTATAACACCTGCGAGAAAGCGGTTATTTCAAAATGGAGTAACCAACTATGACAGAACAAAGCCCACAACTGGCAAATGACATTGATTTAGACTCATTTGTTTCAATTAAAAGTGTTTATGAATTCACCCAACATTTAAAAATCCGCGATGCCTTCAAAGAACATTTTGATGCAACCAAAGAGTTTGAAGCATTTGAGTTCGACTGGCTGACTTAAACAATATCGCCCTATGCCATACGGTGTAGGGCTTTTTTATGTCCTAAACAAACAAAGGTGGCGCGACTAATGAATGACGATACAAAAGAATTATTTAAGTTTTTAGACGTACTGCCTTTTGCAATTGAAACTTTAGCGGATGAGTTTGTAATTAAGAATCAGCCATTGAGTGATGTTAGCGCGGTTAATGATTTACTGGAATTCATACACAGTGGTGATTTACCCGACACAGCAAAAGAATTTCTAGCAGAAAAACAAATTGAGTTAGCAAAACGGCGCAAGGTTTTAGGAATAAGCAAATACGATACGATTGACGAATTGCTTGATGGTGGAGCAGATATGTTTCAAAAAGCAATCGACACGGGCGATAAGCGGCGCATTGCTGAATGTTTAGAAATGAAAGTTATCCCTGATTATTTTATTGAAGCAAATGCAAAAGGAATTAAGCTAAAGAAAACAGGCAGAAATAAGAACGAATGGGATGTTGTAACAACCGTTGCAATGCAAACTGAATACTTAAAGCAACTCACCTATGCGATTGAATCGGGTGACTTTGAAAAAAAGGTAAATTTCAAAGGCGAAGTGAAAAATAAAACAGCTATGGAAACCGCCAGAATTCGCACGGGAAAACTGTTTAAAAATGATTCTCACGTCGGCTATTACACGGAGAAAAGCGTGAAAAATATCTTAATTTTTGCAGAAACATTGCGGCTGAAAGCAGAAATAAAATAGCCGCCTATATCACATGCCAGATTTTTATTATTTATGTGGTTAAAGTATATAACAAGACACACACATTCAAATCAGCAAATAAGAAAACAAAGTAGTAAATACAAAATCGCACCAGTAGCCCACCCTCGAAAAGTAGCTAGTTTGGTGCGTTGATTTAGCAGTACCAGTAAGGGAAGTAGCACCCAAGTTACACCCAAAAAACAGGCTTTATTTCGTTCCACTCTTTTATTAAAGGCAACACATTATGCAACAAAATCTAGTTCTATTGAAAGTTGAAGCCGCAGAAAAAGCACGCATTAGCTTAAATGCACTCAACACGCTTATTAAACAGGGCGCAATCAAACAGATAAAACTCACAGCACGTCGTCGCGGAATTCTTGAATCCGATCTAAATGATTATCTACAATCAAATCGAATGGAGGTGGCGGCATGATTACATCTAAACAAGCATTCCACCACGACTACGCCGACTTAACATTTGAATTGACTCAGCATGACGAGCTGGCAGAAGAAGCACTCCGCAAAATCAATATCATCCAGTGCTACCTTGATGAAGTCGATTGTGGCGACATCGCGGTATTAGCACTCGATGGATTAACGCGATCAATCCTACAAATGACTTCGGTAACGGTGGCGCGTAACAAGGCAACGGCGATCTACTTGGTGCTAAACGTAAAAAACCCTGCCGAGTGAATCAGACTCAAAGCAGGGTTTTTTAAACACACAAAACAGCGTTTCCTAGCGGAAATGCTGTTCAAACAAAAAAAACCAACGGGTAAATTATACCATGAAATCTATTAAAAAATCATCTGCTATACCTGTCATCGAAGCTGCAAACGATGACGCAACCTCATTATCACCACGCTTTCGCTACGCTTTAAATTACGCGCAAAAATTAGGTTGGGCAGTATTCCCTTGTCATACAATCATAAATGGCGCGTGTACTTGTGGTAACGCCGAATGCAGATCACAAGGCAAGCATCCAATGACTAAAAACGGCGTGCTTGATGCCACCACCAATATCGAACAAATTATCGACTGGTGGACACAATACCCGCACGCTAACATTGCTGTAGCAACGGGAAAAGTCAGCGGTATCGTGGTCATTGACATCGATATTAACCACACTAAAGGAAAGTACGGTGACGCAAGTTTAGAACAACTCGAAATGGACAATAAATCGAAATTACCTAATGATGTCTATGCTGATACTGGTGGCGGTGGCTTGCATTATATTTTTGAGTATCCGCAAGACGTTGAGATCAAAAACAGCGCAAGCAGATTAGGCGTTAATTTAGACGTTCGTTCAGATTCAGGCTACATAATAGCTGAACCCAGTCTGCATATCAGCGGTAACGAGTACGCTTGGGACAGCGAAAGTGATCCGCTAAATGGCGCGATTATTCCGCCTATGCCGCAATGGCTTATTGATTTAGTGAAAACAGAAAACAGAGTGTCAGTTAAAAATAATGCAAATTATAACAATAGTGGTAGCGAGTGGGATTGCCTAAGCGACAACACGAAAAAGGAACTTATTGAAGCATTAAATCACTGCCCTAATGAATTGCGCGATGATTGGGTGCGGTATGGTATGGCATTGCACGCTACAGATAGCGGTGAAACAGGGTTTAATTTGTGGACAGATTGGAGTAAATCTAGCTCTAAATATGATGCCCAAGATACGGCGCGAGTTTGGACGAGCTTCAACAACAGTAAGGATGTAAGACTTAACAAAGAAACCATTTTTTATGATGCGCGAACAAAATACAACTGGATTCCTAAACCTCCACAAATCAGCATTGACTACCCGCCAACGCCCGATGATCCAAAAGCAACGGCACGCGAGTTTTTAAAATCAATCGGATTAAATCCTGACGAAATCGAATTTAATCAAGCTAAAGCTTTTGATAGTAAGACAAAGAAAACTTTCGACACAATCACCCTTACACAAGATGGCGTAACCTTTCACCATTTTATTGATTGCGCTGGTAGTTACCGCGATAAAACTCGTCATAGCGGTAAATACACAGGCAAAGTTTATTCAACTCCTTCACTAGGCGGCAATGAAACCATCTATATCACAGAATGCCCGATTGATGCGTTAAGCCTAGCGCAAGCTGGGCTTCAATCTACCGCTATATATAACGGTTCAAACGTTCCAGTTGATTACTACAAATCAAATGATGCTCAATTTGTCGTTGCTTTCAACGATATTAAATCAGCTTATCAAACCATCAAATACTTCAAAAGTTTGCAAGGTGAAGAAGCAGGTTCATTGCCGCCCGAAGTTATCGTTGCATTACCGCCAGACGGTAAAACTTGGAATGATTTGTTGCAAGCTGGTGAATTAACGCCTGAAACAATGGATGTGTGCAAGTGGCGCGGTAGGCTGGCAATGGCGAATAGTGCGGCGGATTATTTTGCTGTATATCGTGAGTTAAAAAAACATCGTAGCGTTAAACAATTAGCCTTCAGTTTTAATGGTTGGACTTGGATGGGTTATTTAAAAATTGAAAAAACAAAAGACGGCGAAGTCCCTGTTGAATATGCAAAGCGGATAACGGATTGCACGGTAAAAATTCTTTACAGTATCGAAGATGACACGCTGGCTTATGATTCAAAAATGAGTCACATAATAGAGTTGCATTCAACACGCGAAAAAACAAATCGCGTTACATTCAAAGCAAGTGAATTATCTAGCCCTTCATTCTTTCGAGAAAAATTAGCTAATTATCGGCAGATTAGCGATTGCGAGTTAAAAGACTTGAGCCTATTAGTTGAACATCTTTATTCGAGTAAGCCGCCCAAAGTACGCAAGATGCAAATGATCGGTTATGACAGAAAAAGCAGCAATTATGTGTTCAATAAGTTTCTTTACGATACCGAAGGAAATCGCCACGATATAAATAATGAAGGTTATTTTTCGCAGGGATTGATGCCATACCTCGATAAATCTATTAACTGTGTGAAATCAATAATTGAAGCAACGCCCGATACAGTTAAGCAATTCTTGTTTGACTTGCATCATGTTTTTGGTGACAACGGATTATTGGCTTTTGGTTATTACATTTCAGCAACGTATAGCCATACCGTTTTTGATCGTTATAACTTTTTTCCATTCCTTAGCCTATACGGTGCGCCACACATGGGTAAGTCAACATTAAGTGTAATTCTCAATCGCGCTTTCTTTATTGATTGGGAAGGAATCACCATGAGCAAAGGAAATACAAAAAAAGCAGATTTAAGAAAAATCGGCGTTAAGTCAGGGTTAGTTACTCCAATGCTTGAATGCACAGGCGTTGATAGCACTAACTTTAGTATTGACATGATTTTAGGCGCATATAACCGCAATCCTATAGGTTCACGCGCCGCATTTACTAACGACAATCAAACGATTGATATTGAAATACATGGGGCTTTATCGTTTGTTCAAAATATCGAACCATTCACAACACGCCCTCAAAAAGAACGTGTTATTAGTTTGAATTTCCCTGAAGGATCATTAGACACAATTAGCGATCCATTCAAAAGATTAACCATGATGCCTAGCGAGAAATTAGCTGGTATTGGTGACTACATTCTAAAAAATAGAAAAAATTTTGAATCAAGCATTATTGAATACGTTGATCAGATTAGCGCAGATTTAAACGCAATGGACGTTAAAACGGATCGCATTGCAAAGAATCATGCCGTTGCATTAGCAGGAATCTTTTTATTGATGGATAAACTCGGCGTTGATCGGTGTCCTTCGCTTATGCAATATACCGCTGGCGTAGCAATCGCTAAATGCTTTAGTGCTAAAACTGAATTGGATATTGCCGAACACTTCTTTTCCATGTTGGACACAATTACTAATGAGGATTATGGGGTATCGCGGCGTGGCGATTTATTAAATGTAAATATGCCAAAGGTACTACACCATGTTAAAGAACGGTTTGGTGAAAACACCGATAAAAATAGATTGTTTTCAGAATTGAGAAAACATGAACGTTTTGTTGAAACAAATAAGATGGTAAAGATTGCTAACTCATCTATTCGATGCTGGGTTTTTAAGGTTGATAGCCATAAGTAACTAAGTAACCTAAAAGTAACCTAAAAGTAACCATGATTTAAGTCGCTATTTTAAAGGGTTTAATACATATAGGTTACTTTAGTTACTAAACTTTTTACTATTATTATTATGAAATAACTTTTGATGGTTTGCCTCCAACAAAAAAAGGATAAAAACAAAAATCTTGAGTTGAAAGCAAAGTGAAGTAACTTTAGTAACCTTAGTAACCTTTTACGATAATCGGTTGATTTTAAACAAATAAAAAGGTTACTTTTTAGGTTACTTTTTAGGTTACATCGAAGTAACCATCAAAAAAAACTAACGTCGAGATGACGAAGGAAACAAAAATGAAATTAAGATCATATCAAACAGACGCGATAGACAAATTAACCGCGTCATTTCAAAAGAATCACCGCAAAGTCATTTTGCAAGCATCGACAGGATCGGGTAAGACCGTGATAGCGAGTGAACTTATCCGCAGAATCACAGCAAACGGCAAGCGCGTTTTATTCGTCGCCCACAGAAAAGAAATCATCAATCAAACCAGTGACAAGCTAGACGATTTCAATATCCCCCACGGCGTAATCATGGCAAGCCATAAGCGTAAAAACGAGCATCCTGTACAGGTGGCATCAATTCAAACAATAAGCCGTCGAAACAAACCACCTGCTGATGTGATTATTTTCGACGAAGGGCATTTATCAATATCAAAATCCTACGTTGATTTAGTCAAGGCATATCCTGACGCAGTGGTATTGTGTTTAACAGCCACGCCTATCCGTGGTGATGGACGTGGTATGGGAGAAATCTATACCGACATAGTGCAAGTCGTACCGATGGCTCAATTGATTAGTGAGGGGCATTTAGTAAAGCCGCGTGTCTTTGCGCCATTCACACCGAACATGAAAGCCGTAACTATTTCAAAGGGCGATTATGATGCGGTTGAAACCGCTGCCGTTATGGATAACGCGGTAATCACAGGGGATATTGTTACCACATGGCAGAAATACGCATTAGATCGCCCGACTATTGCGTTTGCATCAAGCGTTCAGCATTCAAGAAATATCGTTGCGGAATTTGAAAAAGCGGGCATATCGGCACGTCATTTGGATGCAAAAACACCAGCTATAGAACGCGACACAATTATCAATGACTTCAAAAGTGGCGCGTTTAAAGTGCTATCAAATATGGCGATAATGATTGAAGGATTCGATCATCCGCCGACTTCATGCGTAATTCTCGCGCGTCCGACAAAGTCGCTCACAATTTACTTACAAGCCGTCGGGCGTGTAATGCGTCCGCATGAATCGAAATCTGATTGCGTAATTTTAGATCATGCGGGACTTACAGCTGTCCATGACTTTGTTGACGTTGCGCGAGGATGGAGTTTAGAACCGAATCCTAAGAAATCACGTTTAAGCAATGACGAACCAGCAACCAGCGTTACTACTTGCACAGAATGTTTTTGCAGCTACAGCAAGAAACTATCGCCACTTGCGTGTCCTGAGTGTGGTGCGGCGACAGAACAACCCGAAGTTGCTGAGGTTCACGCAGCGGGTGAACTGATTGAATTAACAAAACCCACCACTGAAATGATGGTAGCGCAAGCACGGCGAATCACAGACGCAAAAGCAAAAGCGTGGGAATTAGCAAAAAGACCCGTAACAGAAATCGTGACGTTAAAACAATTACAGGAAGCAGGTATTGCAGCAGGTTTTGAGAGCGGCTGGGCATGGCATCAATGGCGCGGTCGCAGTGCAGGAGGTGTTTATCATGTCCAGTGAAATTGAACTACAAAATCAAATTCGTCTGGCGATTTCTAAACC
>CAIQZX010000201.1 GCA_903876445.1 uncultured Pseudomonadota bacterium
AAGTTAGTCGGCAACGCGGGTGTGGATACGTTAGACGGTGGTTTGGGAATGGACACGCTCGTCGGTGGCGACGATTCCGATATTTATTTTATGGATAACACCGAAGATACGATTGTTGAAAATGCAAAAGGTGGCAAAGCAGATAAAATCAACGCCACCGTTTCGTTCAGTTTGAGTGCCGCGCCAAATGTCGAATATCTGGAATTATCGGGCGACCAAGCAATCGAAGGGACTGGCAACGAACTCTCCAATTTAATTCAAGAAAAAAGCGACGGCAACATTGCCAACTATTTCAGCGGCATGGAAGGCAACGACACGCTTAACAGTGCAGGCGGTGATGATACGCTCGAAGGCGGCGACGGTAACGATATTCTCAACGGTGGCGAAGGTAACGACACCGCGATTTATAACGACCTGCAAAAAAATTACCAAATCACGCCCAATGTCGGTAGCGACGGCGTGGCGCAACTTATTGTGCGATATATTGGCGGCGGCACGGATACCAACAACAAAGATTCTCTCGACGCAATCAGCGAAGGCACAGATATTTTATCGAATATCGAAATCATTCAATTTTCGGACGGTTCAACGATTAACGCGGCGGATGTTGTGAGCGGTGCAATCGTGATGGATGCACCTGAAGAAACCATTGCAGAAATTACGACAACAAAACCTGTTGTCGCGCCAACTGTCAGCCCCGATAAATTTGAACTTCAAGCCACAACACCACCAGCGGACATGGTTTTTGATTGGGATTTTTCACAAACTGACAACGCTGAAACACTCGATTTGAGTTCATTACCCAGCGCGATAAACGTGCGAATCATGGCGTTAGGTGGAAACGATACACTTCAAGGCGGCGGCGCGGTTCGCTGGATTGATGGCGGCGACGGCAATGATTCTATTCAGGGCGGCAATGGAACGGCTGATACGTTGTTGGGTGGCGCGGGGGATGATTTGTTGAGTGCTGGCGGCACCGTCTACAGCGGCTACGACTACTACTACTCCACGGATGATTCAGCCAAAAATGTGTTATCTGGTGGATTAGGAAACGATACATTGCATGGTGGGAAGGTGGATGACGTGCTAATGGGGGGAAGTGGTGATGACATTCTTTACGGTGATGCAACTTCACCTGGCAACTATTATCATTCGGGTGCAGGAAATGACACGCTCATGGGCGGCACAGGAAATGACACGCTGTTTGGTTATGAAGGGAATGACACGTTAAACGGCGGAACGGGCGTTGATAATTTGAATGGCGGTGGTGGCGCGGACGTTTTCATTTTTGCAACGGGCGATTCAGGTGTTGGCAGTCCTGTTGTGAAAAAAAGCGTGAGCATTCCGCAGCGTGATGTGATTACCGATTTTGATGTTCCATCGGATGACGTACTGGATTTAAGTGCGATTGCAAACGGTAAATTGAGTTATCAAGCCATGAAACCGTTTAGCGGCAACAATCAAGTGCGTTATGAGTTTGATTTTACGACCACGACCACGATTGTAAAATTGAACCTCGACAACGACCCGAAAACCACTGAAATGGAAATTGAATTGACTGGCTTTAAGAATTTGACGGCGGATGATTTTGTGTTGGTGAAACCATGAAACCATGAAAACTTTAATACTTGAAAACGACGAAAAACTTACTCCCGAACAATTTAACATTTGCCGTTTGAAAGCGACTGAACCGCCGTTCACGGGCAAATATGTCGATTGCAAACAAGACGGCGTTTACCATTGCGTTTGTTGTGACGCGCCACTTTTTGATTCGCAAACGAAATATGATTCGGGTTCAGGCTGGCCCAGTTTTTGGCAAGCCTTAGAAAATCGCGTGGCTGAAAATGTGGATACATCACATGGAATGCGGCGCGTTGAAATTGTTTGCCAAAAGTGTGCGGCGCATTTAGGACACGTTTTTACGGATGGCATTGAACCAACGGGTTTGCGTTATTGTGTGAATTCCGCGTCTTTACTTTTACACGAGCGTCCATGAAAAAAAGCGACTTTAATTATCATCTTCCCGAAACGCTAATCGCACAACAACCTTTATCTGAGCGTACCGCGAGCCGTTTATTATGTGTTAATCGAGAAACAGGCGAATTGATTGATAGAAAATTTAAGGATTTACTTGATTTAATTGCGCCGGAAGATTTATTGGTTTTTAACGACACCCGCGTGATTCCGGCGCGGTTGTTTGGAACAAAAGAAACGGGCGGAAAAGTTGAAATTTTAATTGAACGTGTTTTAAATGAACACGAAGCCTTAGCGCATATTCGTTCAAGTAAATCACCAAAAATTGGCGCACGCATTGAATTAGAAAGCGGTTATTTTGCGGAAATGTTGGGCAGAGAAGGAGATTTATTTCACTTACGTTTTGCAAATGAAGCAAATGAAAAGACAGTATTAGAAATTTTGGCAGAAATTGGACATATTCCGTTGCCGCCTTATATCGAACGCGCGGATGATGAAAGCGATTTCACGCGCTATCAAACCGTTTTTGGCAAACATCTCGGCGCGGTCGCTGCACCCACAGCGGGTTTGCATTTTGATGAAGCGATGTTGGAAAAAATTAAAGCAAAAGGCATTCAAACGGCTTTTGTCACGCTGCACGTTGGTAGCGGAACTTTTCAACCGGTTCGTGTTGAAAATTTGTCCGAACACATTATGCACAAAGAGTTTTTTGCAGTTCCCACAGAAACAGTGGCGGCAGTTAATGAAACGAAACAACGCGGTGGTCGGGTAATTGCGATTGGAACAACAGCGGTTCGCGCTTTAGAATCGGCTTCACGTTCAGGGAGTTTACAAGCCGGTTTTGGTGATACGGATTTGTTTATCGTTCCGAGTTATCAATTTAAATCTGTTGATGCGATGTTGACGAATTTTCATTTGCCAGAATCAACATTGTTAATGTTGGTATCGGCATTTTCACGCTATGAATTCATGATGCACGCCTATCAACACGCGATTAAACAAGAATATCGCTTTTTTAGTTACGGCGATGCGATGTGGATTAGTTGAAAATGCAATAAGAAGTGAACGTAACCGGTAAAAAGTACGCTCACTTTTTTTAGAAATTACATAAACGATGCAGCGGTTAAACTTGTGATGGTAGAGCCTGTCAGTTCGATTAAATAATCGATAGATGAAAACGTTCCGCTGCGATCCGTATCAATTGCGACAAATGTTTTGTTATCCGTTGTCGTAAGAACAGCCGCTACAATTTCTGTAGTTGAAAATTTCGTTGCATTGCCGGACGCGCTATTTAATATCGTGTTTAAAGTTGTGATATTTATATCTGTTGAAACAACTCCTGAAACACTGGCTGACGTTAAAACCGTGTTGACTGTTGTCAGCGTGTCGATTTTATCCGCTGCGCCAGCGTTAAATGTCCCAACAACTAAATCAATGTTCCCCATAACGGAATCATAAGACAGAATAAACGTGTCGTTTCCATCACCACCAGTTAGCGTATCAATGCCGCCGCCTCCGTAAAGCGAATCATTACCTGATTCACCTGAAAGCACATCATTTCCTGCACCACCGTCAATGTAATCATTGCCTGTTCCACTGATGATACTGTCATTTCCTCCGGCTCCCGATAAGGTGTCATTTCCATTTCCGCCTGTAATCGTTTGATTTCCTAATCCAGCAATGACCAATGTTGAAACGTTAGTTGGCGTATTCACCGTCAACGAGGTTTCAATACCTTGAGTTCCTTGGCTGATTGCGCTGTATTGATTGTCCGAAATCCACGCATATTGAGCAGCGGTCATTCGATCAACTTGTGCAGGCGTAAAGGCTTCTAAATTTTTCGTTCCAAATTGCGTTAATTGTGTTGTCGTAATGACGGGAATGAGTGTCGTTGCATCTAAATGCGAAACATCATCCGTACTTAATCCTTTTAACGCCGCGATGCTTAATGCGCCGAATTGATCAATCGTTAATGCTGCAATTTGAGTTGTTGTTAAAGAAGCTACTTGTCCCGAAAGCATTTTTGCAAATTGATCACTAACCAGCGCATCAATTTGGGCAATCGATAGATTTTGAGGTTTTAAGTGACTCATCGTTAACGGAGCTAATTCTGCTAAGGCAACCGGTGTTAAAGCAGCGGTTTGTGTTGCGGATAATGCGCCTAACTGCAAGCCATTTAAAACACTTGCGTGTTCCGAATTGAATAAACCTAGTTGTGCTTCTGTTAACTGCGAGATTTGTTTTGTGGTCAATGCGCCGATATGCACAGACGTTAATTCTGTTATATCCAATTGCGGGATTGTTTTCGTCATGCCTTTAATGGCTGTCGCAGATAATTCACCTTGCAAATCTGACGTATCCAACGCAATCACTTGTGCGGATGTTAACGCGCCAGTTTGCATTGCGGAAAGTTGAGAAACTTGTTCGGGAGTTAATGCGCTAATTTGATCGGTTGTGAGACTTGCAATGTTTTTAGTTGAAAATCCTTTAATCGCTTCACTCGACAGCGCGGCAATAACGTTGCTTCCTAAATACGGAATTTGAGTGGCTTTAAGACCTGCAATTTGTCCTAATGAAAAAGATTGGGCTTGTTCGGCGGTTAAATTTTGGATTTGAGTTGTCGTCAACAAACTAATTTGCGTAGCAGAAAGAAAATCAATTTGCTCCGATGTTAATAATTCTACGCGCAACCCCATGATATTTGTTTTATTAAAACCACTCATCACGCTTGGCGTTATAGCTTGCACGTCTTCTTCTGTTAATGCAGCAATTTGCGCGGATTTAAATAAACCGATTTGTGCTGCTGAGAGTTTTTCGACTTGATCTGTTGTAAAGGCTTTAATTTGATTAGTTGTTAAACCTACGATATTTCTTGAATTTAGACCGCTCAATGAAGAAACATCAATCAACGGGATATATTCGGGGTCAAATAATTTTAATTGTGCGGAACTTAGTACCGCGATTTGTGAGGCAGATAAGCCTGGAATTTGAACATCTGTTAAGGCTGTAATTTGAGTTGTTGTTAGGGAACTAATTTGTGTTGGCGATAAAGAAAAAACTTGTTCTGGTAATAAATTTGTTAAGGTTTCAGTTGGCAGATATTTGATATTCAAACCTTTAATTGCGCTTGAATTTAAAGATATAAGCATATCGCTGCTCATCGCGGCGATTTGGGTTTTGGTTATTCTTGAAACTTGCCCGTAATTTAATACCGCTTCTTGTTCAGTGGTCAGCGCGTCAAAACTTTCAGGTGTTAATTTTTCAATGGGCAAACCAGAAACGGAACTTATCTTAATATCGGAAATGTAAACAGAATCCAATTTATTGAAGGGTAAAGCAGCAATTTGGCTTGCTGTTAAATTTCTGATTGAACCATTACTGAACAGTTCATTTATGTCGGTGCTAGTGGTGGACATTTTTTCATCTCACTTGATAAGTTAGAGGTTCAGGGATTTATGCCCTGAACCTTCTTTGTTACACTTTTCGCTTTGCTTTAGTTTCGTCAGGACGTTGTTTTTGAGCGACTTTGTCCAAAATTCCGTTGATATAACGATGACTACCGTCTGCGCCAAAATCCTTTGCTAAATTTATCGCTTCATTAATAATTACCTTATAGGGTATATCGGCAGCATGAATCAACTCATAAGTCGCTAATCGTAAAATTGCGCGTTCAACAGGATCAACGGCATCTACAACACGGTCTACAAATTCGCTTAATAAACCATCAATCACAATCAAATTTTGTGGTACACCGTGAAAAAGTTCCGAAAAATAAGCGCGTTGAATTTCTTCACCTTCAGCAAAAAACTGTTCATCGATGAAATACTGTTCAATTAAATTCAGATTTTGCCCTGTAATTTGCCATTGATAAATGGCTTGAACAACGGCTTTCCGCGCGTTTGTTTTTGGATTACTCATGATAATTCCAAATTCTTAAACAAACTGACCATTTCAATGGCAGATAAAGCCGCTTCAGCACCTTTATTTCCGGCTTTTGTTCCGGCACGTTCAATGGCTTGCTCAATGCTGTCAACGGTTAAAACTCCAAAACTGACTGGCACATCGTATTGTAACGAGATTTGCGCTAAACCTTTTACGCACTCGCCAGCAACATAATCAAAATGCGGTGTACCACCACGAATAACCGCGCCTAACGCAATGATTGCGTCATATTTTTTGCTTGCCGCGAGACGTTGGACAACCATTGGTAATTCAAACGCGCCTGGAACTTTAACTAAGTTTAAATCGTTTTTGTTTGCCCCATGACGGACAAGCGCATCAATGGCACCATTTTCGAGTTGTTCAACAATAAAGCTGTTGAAACGTGATGATACGATGCAAAATTTGCCACCTTCTGCTAAAAAATGACCTTCGTAAGTTTTGATTGTAGACATATTAGTTCTCTTAATTTGTGAGTGAAGTGAAAAAAGTAAATTGTTAAAAAACTATTTTTAGAGTGGCGATTTTTTGTGCCAATCGGTTTGATTTTGATAAGTATGAGCAATGTTCAATAAACGTGCTTCGTCAAAATAGTTACCAATCAATTGCAAACCAACGGGCAAACTGTTGATAAAACCGGCTGGAATCGACATAGCTGGCAAGCCCGCCAAGTTAATGGCGATTGTGTAAATATCCGCTAAATACATTTCAATCGGATTAGCGATTTTTTCCCCGATATTAAAGGCGGGCGTGGGTGTCACCGGGCTAAAAATGACATCAACTTCATTCAATGCTTTTTTGAAATCATCGCTAATTAAACGACGTACTTGTTGGGCTTTCAAATAATACGCATCGTAATAACCGGCCGAAAGGGCGTAAGTTCCCATTAAAATACGACGTTTCACTTCTTTGCCAAATGCTTCACCGCGTGAACGGGTGTATAAATCTTCTAAATCCACCGGATTTTCGCAACGATAACCAAACCGCACACCGTCGTAACGGGATAAATTCGACGAACATTCTGCCGATGCAATAACGTAATAAGCGGGAATCGCATATTTCAAATTCGGCATGGAAACGTCTTTGATTTCTGCACCCAATTTTTTGTATTCGTTAATCGCGGTTTCTAATGTTGCTGCCATGTCGGCATTCAAATCAGTAGTGAAAAATTCTTTTGGTAAACCAATTTTCAAACCCGCTAGCGGCTTGTTTAAGTCAGCACAATAATCGGGTACAGGCGCATCAACGCTAGTTGAATCTTTCGCGTCAAAACCCGCCATTGATTGCAATAAAATCGCGCAATCTTCTGCGCTTCGTGCCATTGAACCGCCTTGATCTAAACTCGACGCATAGGCAATCATGCCAAAACGCGAAACCCGTCCATAAGTGGGTTTAATGCCTGTAATGCCACAAAATGCCGCCGGTTGACGAATTGAACCGCCTGTATCTGTACCTGTGACACAGACTGCAAGTTGTGCGGCAACGGCGGCAGCTGAACCACCTGAAGAGCCACCGGCAACGGCATTTTTATTCCATGGATTTTTCACCGTGCCATAAAAACTGGTTTCATTTGACGAACCCATTGCGAATTCGTCCATGTTCAATTTGCCTAAATTTACTGCGCCCGCCGCGTTTAATTTTTCAACAACCGTCGCATTATATGGCGCGATAAAGTTATCCAACATTTTTGAACCACAGGTTGTTTTCACATCTTGGGTACAGAAAATATCTTTGTGTGCCATCGGAATGCCCGTTAATAATTCAGCATTTCCTGTTGCAATGCGCGTGTCAGCAACTTGCGCCGCTTGTAATGCTAAATCTTCGGTTACGGTAATATAAGCATTTAAATCGGCGTGTTGTTTAACGCGATTTAAAAAATGCTGCGTCAGTTCAACGCTTGAAAATTCTTTTGCGCGTAAACCTTGCGCGAGTTCGGTAATCGTTTTGTTGTGCATGGGATTTAAAAATTTCCTGAAATTTAAAAAGATGCGGTGATTTTACCGTTTTTTGAGAGGTAAAAGTTTAAGAAAAATGCGCTTAAACTTTTTTAATTTGAAAATCGTTCAAGTGAGCGCGAGAAAAATGCGCTTTTTTGAAAAAGTACGAAGCAATTCGCGCTCACTTTTTGAGGTTTAGTTTGTTGTTTTACCAGAAGTTTCAGGCAATCTTGGCATGGTTTGTTTTGGGAATTCGCCAGTCAAACCATTTAAGAATGCCACAATATCGGCTGTTTCCTCTTTCGATAATTCTTTATTTAATTGCAGTTTCGCCATAACTTTTACGGCTTCGTCTAGCGTCGCAACAGAACCATTATGGAAATAAGGCGCGGTTAAAGCGATATTTCGCAATGTTGGAACTTTAAAGAAATGTTCATCTTGTGATTTTTTAGAAACTTCGGCAACGCCTTTGTCTTTTGTGAAGTGATATTTGGCTTCTAAGAAACCATCGGCATTCACAGGGAATTTTTGGAATGTTCCTGCACCGTTAAACGCCGCGCCGCTGTGGCAACTGGTGCAACCAAGTTCAGCGACTTTTTCCATGCCTCGAATTTGTTGAGCAGATAACGCCGATTTATCACCAGTTACAAATTTATCGTAAGGACTGTTTGGTGTAATTAAAGTCCGTTCATAAGCGGCAATCGCTTTGGTTGCATTTTCTTTTGTAATTGAATTTTCACCATATACTTCTTTAAAAGCGACTTCGTAACCTTTAATTCCTTTCAATCGTGTTGTGACTTCGTCCCAATTTTTCATTCCCATTTCAACGGGACTGGTAACAGGTCCAGCGGCTTGTTCTTCTAAACTGGCCGCGCGTCCATCCCAAAATTGCACTTTATTAAAGGCTGAATTCCAGACAGTTGGCGCACTGCGTCCGCCAAGTTGTGCGCCGACACCCATTGAAAAGGAGCGATTATCTTCGCCACCTAACATGGTGTTATGGCATGATGCACAAGAAACGGTACCCGTTGAAGACAAGCGAGGGTCGTGATAAAGCATTTTTCCCAATTCAATTTTTTCAGGGGAACTTGAATTATCGGCTGGTTCGGGAGCTTGCGTTGGTAAGGCTTCCCACGCACTGGCAACAGAAATTGAACCAACTAACGCTAACGCTGTGACTAATGAGCGAAGTTTAAACATTTTTAACTCTCCTAAAATTATAGTTTTTATTTTGTTGAATGGTACAAAGTGTGTAGCTTTGCCGCACGTTTTGTAAGCGGCAAACTTTAACACACCAGTCAAATCAATTAAATGCCAACTATTTTATTTTAAATTTCACCATTTCAAGAGCTAAACCGCGTGTTTGATCGCTTAATGATTCTGCAGCGGCGGCGGCTTCTTCAACTAATGCGGCATTTTGATGTGTCACTTCGTCCATTTGCGTAACCGCTTGATGAATTTGTTCAATGCCTGAATTTTGTTCTGATGAAGCCATCGAAATTTCTGACATAATCCGCGTCACACTTTGAATCGCCATTACAATATCTTCCATTGTTCTACCGGCTTGTTCAACTTGTTTGCTACCGCCAGAAATTCTGTCTACGGAATCACTAATCAAACGTTTAATTTCACCTGCTGCACTCGCTGCTCGTTGGGCTAGATTGCGAACTTCTACGGCAACAACCGCAAAACCTTTGCCTTGTTCGCCAGCGCGTGCCGCTTCGACAGCGGCATTTAATGCCAAAATGTTTGTTTGGAATGCAATATCATCGATTACCGTAATAATATCAACGATTTGACGAGACGATTCGTTAATGTTCGCCATCGTTATCACTACATCATCAACAACCTCTACGCCTTTTTTGGCTGTTGTCGATGCGCCCATTGCTAATTCATTTGCGTGTTTTGCATTTTTAGTATTTTGTTGAACGGTCGCGCTTAATTCTTCCATACTCGCGGCGGTTTCTTGTAGGCTCGAGGCTTGTTGTTCTGTACGTTGCGATAAGTCATTATTACCGGCGGCGATTTCATTTGCAGCGGAAGCAATAATTTCACTGCTAACTTTAATTTCACTAATTAAGGATTTTAAATGTGAAACCGTGTTATTTAAACTTGCCGTAACATTACCAAATACACCGGGATAATTAGACGTAATCGTTTTTGTTAAATCACCATTTGCTAATGCACCCACTACAAATTCAATTTCGCTTAAACATCCCAATGCCGTCAACGTGTTATTGATATTATTTTTGAGAGCTAACAATTCACCGCGCCCATCAGCCGTTACGCGGTGGGTAATATCGCCAACAGCAATATGTTCCATTACCTGACCAACATCATCAAGCATTTCGCGTAATGCACTTTGTGATTGAATTGCACGATCAAGCGTTTCTTTAAATTTACCTTTAACTTGTCCGGTAATAACTTTAGAAAAGTCTGCATTGTAAATGGCATACATCACATCATTTAACGCAAACAATGTTACACGCAGTTGAATAATGGTTTCGTTAATGCTTTGTTTTAACTTGATAAAATCGCCTTCAACTTCAACCTGTATTTGCGAACCTAACTCGCCTTTTGCTACGTCACTCATTACAAGAGTCGTGTTCGTAATAATGTCTGATAAGGTGATACGCATTTTATTGATTGAATAAAGCAAACTGCTAGTGTCTTGTCGCCCAACTTCAACATGAGTTGATAATAAACCACTCGCAATTTTTTTTACGACTTCTGCAGCATAACGTGGTTCGCCGCCTAATTCTTTTAATAAACCAGAAATAATCAGAGAACTAATGAATAACGAGGCGATTAAACCTAAAACAAGTATCGAAATCGATATAATCAACATATATTCATAACGATGTTGAGCGGCTTCAAATTCAGATTCAGCAACATCTTTTTGCAATTGAACGAGTTCGTGAATGCCATCAGAAACAAAAACAAAGAGTGGACGAATTTTCTGTACTACTAATAATTGTGCCGTATCCACATCTCTCTTTTTCAATTGCTCTAAAACAGGATCTAAGCCTTCTCTTATATATTTCTTGCGAGCTTCAACAAATTTATCCGCCAGCATTCTTTCGTCCTGTGTTAAATATGTTTCAGCGTAACGGTTCCATAATTCGTCTATTAACGCTCGATTTTTTTGAATTTTATCAAAACTACGTTCAATTTCTTCCGGCTCATTGATTGCGTTAGCAATTTTGAGACGAATATCCATTTGTAACGCTTTAATTTCGGTTAAATCGGCTAGTGGAAGGGTTCTGTCTGCATAAACTGTTTTCAATCCTAAATTTGTTTTATGAAGCGCGTAAAGATTTACAGTCGCAAGCGTCAACATAATGACAGACATTAAACTTACTAAGAAAAGCAAGCGAGCCTTAACGGTAAGTGTTTTAAACATAATTTAACCTTTATTGTTTTGATTTCTAATTTCAATTCTGTAAATTATTGCAAACGATATGCCATAACTATTACGATTTGTTTAAGGCAAAAAAAAAGTGAACGCGAACTAGTCGAATTCACTTTTGAGTTGGGTGTTGTAAAATTTTAGGTTGGGTAAGTTTGAATCAACGCATAGTAAGAAAAATCTAAATTTTAATGTGCGGGGATATTTGTTTAGGAGGCTAATTGGAATTTGGCATTAAGTAAATCAACGGTTTTATTAAATTCTTTATTCAGATTCTCAATCTGAACTTCACGCACTTTTTGCTCTATGTTTCGATAAGATAACAAGAAATGTAAACTAGCATCGAGTTGTTCACTAGCAAAAAGGGCATTAGAGGCAAACTTCTTTGCTGAAACTAAATCGGTAGCTTCGTTAATTGCAACGAGATTGTCAAAAATATCTTGCTGCAATTTGTCATTAGTGCAAATAATTTCCGCCGCATCGCGGTAGGTATTTGATTGTTGTGTTAAAAATGAATTGATTTGCGTTGTAAATGTGTTTCGTAAATTCTCAAGTAAATTTTTTGTAGTAGACATTATAGGTTTCCCCCCTCGTTTGTAGTTTGTAAAATGAAATTACTTTTCAGTAAGTGAAGCAGAAATATCTGTCGATAAACCTAGTATTTCCTGCTTCAGTTTCATAATAACAAAGTCATAGTCTCAAAGTGGATTGATTTTTAAAAATGAAAGTATGACTTTCTTTTATAAAAAGTATATTAAAGAATATAAAAGAATGCTAAATATACGCGCATGAAATTATCCGCGTATGCGAAAAAATTAGGCGTGAGTTATCAGACTGCT
The DNA here is from genome assembly GCA_903876445.1 of uncultured Pseudomonadota bacterium. GTDB lineage: Bacteria > Pseudomonadota > Gammaproteobacteria > Methylococcales > Methylomonadaceae > UBA10906. The sequence continues at coordinate 12,099 of CAIQZX010000201.1, forward strand.
TGGAATCATTACAAAGCGGGTTTGATTCCAAACGCAAGAAAACTACCGTCAGGCATCATT
>CAIQZX010000202.1 GCA_903876445.1 uncultured Pseudomonadota bacterium
GCAGAGCTTATGTAAGACTAATGCGAGTTATCGCGGCAGCAGTTGGCGTTGAAGCGTTTAGATGAACATAGATACTTTTCTATGGAATTCACAACTATCTTTCTCCCCCTTTAAAGGGGGAAGCCGTAGCGAAGCGAAGGCAGGGGGATTTGCTCTAATCTCCCCATCCACGCAATCCCGCACCACAAGCCCAAACAAAAACGCAAAACACTGTCACCCGCGCACCAACCGAACATTATAGTAGTAGTTCTTAATGTAGTAGTTTGAAACGCCGTAGCCGAAATCGACGATCCACGCATAGTCACTATAGTTAGCACTACGCGAGGAAGACCAAAACCAATTACCTTGCGTATTGGGGAAATAAGTCGTGTTAATCGTTGGTGAAGTCGTTGTTACATTATAATTAGGCGCACCATTACTTGAACAAATGTAACCGTATTCATCTTTGCCCAATGTCGTCGTTTTTCCGTCCGAACAATAAACCAAGCCTTTAAGTTCTTCATTGGTTGGCAATCGCCAATCCGTTGCACCGCATAACGATTGATTATTTACTGCGGTTACAAAACCGTCTGTATTTGAACTGTCGCCGTATTTGCCTTTGAAATCAGTTTCACAACCCGACCAATCGCATTTTGGATAATCGGGCGTGTAATTCGTGTAGAAATTGTTCATATCCCGCAAACCGCCGTCGGTGGTTTTGACTTCCCAAATCAAACCGGTTTTGTTGTCTTTCGTGCAAGCCCACTCGTTTGAACCGCTGCCGAGTTTTGCGGAATCCGAAAGAGCTGCGCCGCTGTTGGAAATTTTTGTATAGCCGGTGGTTTTTACGACAACCGGCGGAACAACGACGACTGGCGCGGGTTCAGAAACCGAAAAATTGCCGGTGAGTTGGTTGCTTTTTAAAACGTTTTTGCTGTCATAAACGCCGATTTTGTAAGCGGCGGAAGCGTTTGGAATGGCGGTTAAATCGAAATTCTTGCCGCTGCCGTTCATGGTTTCAAAACCGTTGCCGTAATTCACTTTCACGGAATAACCGGCGGGTAACGTTAAATTCAACGTTGCGTAAAAAGAAATTTCGTTTCCGCGAATGACAGATTGTTTTGAAAGTGAAATTTCTGACACGTTCGGTACTTTTACAACGGGTGTAACAACAGCCGCTTCTTTGACTGTGACCGATTTAGTTACGGAATTGCTGGCGTTTCCGACTTTATCCAATGCCGTGGCAATCAAGCTGTAAATACCTGTAAAAGCGTAATTATGCGTGAAAGAAAGCGTTGTGCCATCAACGGCATTTTTGGTTGTAACGTCTGAACCGTCCAACCAATCGATTTGAATTTGGCTCAAATCTTTGTCTTTATCGGTGGCTTTGAAATTGACGGTGTAGGTTTTGTTTTTTTCAACGGAACTATTCCCGCTGACAAAAGAAAGTAATGGCGGATTGGTTGCGATTGGCGTTGGTGTGATGGTGGGACTGGTGCAACCGGCTAAACAAATATCTTCTAACAGTGAAGAGTTATCCCAAGGGATTTGTTCGGGATTACTTTTTACGACTTCTTGCCGTACTTTTTTCAAAGCGACTTCAACGGTCAAACCGGATTGAAACAGATATTGCTTCAAATACTTCGTATAAAGCCCATTTTTACCGGTTTGGTTATCGCTGGCTGTTTTACCCGATGCGGTTGCATAAGCGACTAAAAGCCCTGTTCCGTCTTGGGGTTCTATTCGGGCGAGTCCTTTTGAAACATTCGCAAAACTTCTTGTTCCGGCTTGTTGTTCGTAAGGATTGTCTCGGCACGCATCTAAAATCAGAATGTTGGACGAATTGCCAACGCCTTCCAATTCGTTAATCAACGCATTGACATCGTAGGATTGTCTTTTTAGCGTGGCTTCATTGCTAATTTTCGCGCCGACTGGAATCAAATAATTGATGCCGCCTGCTTGAATGCCATGCCCCGAATAGAAAAACAGTCCCAACGAATCACGATCCAGCGCGTTAAGAAACTTGTTGGTGGCTTCGTCCATTTTGTCGATGGTTGCATCGGTGGCGTAAATCACAGTGAAACCGGCTTTTTCTAATGCGGTTTTCATGTCTTTTGCGTCATTGACGGGATTTTTCAACGGCAAATCTGTATATTTGCTGTTTCCGATGACTAACGCGATTTTGCTTTGTTTCGCCATCGCCAAGTTTGAGGCGGAAAGAAAAACCACCGCAGAAAATAGAATCAAGATTTTGTTTTTCATGGTTTTTTACTCGTTTTGAATTTCTGACTAATCGAACATAATAACTGTCGCGTTCACGGTTTGAATGAAAGTGCTATTTTTCTAATTCAATTTTCTGGTCATTATTTTTATCTGCTTCAGTGAACCACTTTAAACGTGATTGGTTATATTCTAATTCACTGATTTTTGCATCGTGATTTTCATCTAATTTATCAAAAACACGCTGCCCAACTTCTGATGCGGATTCGGTCGTGGTCGAATGTGAATGTTCGGCATATCGTTGTAAAAACTCTGTTTTTTCAATCGAGTTATCACCATCAACATCCATTTTTTTAAAACGTTCAGCGGCAGCTTCTAAAAATTCGTCTTGCGTGACAACTTTATCGCCATTCCGATCAAACTTTTCAATCATGTAGTTATTTTCATTTCCAATCGCTACCGAACTAGCAAAAAATCCAAGTGCTAAAAAAAATTTGTGCATAAATCCTCATTTTGAGAGAGTGTAAAATCCGCCGATTTTGTAAAGTTTCTTAATTCCAAATCTCTCGTAGTGTGCAAAATCTATCTTGTGTTAAAATTAGGCTTTGCAATCAGAGTCCTTTGCAATAAGGAATTCCCTACTACTTTCAGGTTAAGGGAAAATCACAATTTAAATTCAAAAACTTTTCTTTTACAACGTTTTTCTAGGAATTATCATGACGCAAAACACCACCCATTTTGGCTTTGAGCAAGTCGCCACTGAAGATAAAGTCAAATTAGTTCGCGGCGTGTTTGATTCCGTTGCGGGACGTTACGACATTATGAATGATTTGATGTCGCTGGGTATTCATCGTATTTGGAAACGAATTGCCGTTGATTTGAGTAATGTTCGCACCGGTTACAGCGTTTTAGATTTGGCGGGTGGAACCGGTGATTTAACCACATTATTTCGCAAACAAGTTGGGGATTCTGGTCAAGTTGTTTTAGCAGATATAAACGCCGCAATGTTAAATACGGGACGTGATCGTTTAATTGATCGTGGATTAACCGGTATTCGTTACGCGCAAGTGAATGCTGAATGTTTACCCTTTGCAGACAATACTTTTGATTGTGTTTGTATTGCTTTTGGGTTGCGAAACGTAACCGATAAAGCCGCCGCTTTGCGTTCCATGCACCGTGTTTTAAAACCGGGTGGTTGCGTTATTGTTTTAGAATTTTCACACCCGATTGATCCATTGACCGAGAAAGTTTATGACTTTTACTCATTTAAACTTTTACCAAAAATTGGCAAATTAGTCGCGAATGATGAAAAAAGTTACCGTTATTTAGCGGAATCGATTCGAATGCACCCAAAACAAGCCGAATTAAAAACCATGATGCAAGACGCAGGTTTGGAGCGTTGCGAATTTTTTAACATGACACAAGGTATTGTCGCTGTACATCGCGGCTATAAAATTTAATCATGTTTTTTTTCACTCTATTTCGTTCATGGCGCGAAGATGCTTTTAAGACGTTTCAATTAAATTTGATGGAATTTTTACAGGATGAAACTCGTGATTTGCCCGCAAGTGCAGAAGTCGAAATGTTTTACGAAAAAATTTCAAAATTAGAACTCGACACAAAGCGTTTAGAAGAAAAGTTAAATCAATTACACGGGCATTCATAATGATTATTGGACAAATTGAATCTTACAACAGCGAAAAAAAAACCGGCATTGTAAAAAGCCAAGATGATTTTTTTGAATTTGATGCGACAAGTTGGAAATCCAATTCTCAGCCAGATTCTGGCGACGAAGTAACGTTTGAAATAAGCGATGGCTTAGTAATAAATATGCGATTGTTTGCTGAAACAATGAAACCTGTTGAAGCCGTAAAACGCCGTTGGGTTGCGACAACTTTAGCTCTTTTTTTAGGTGCGTTAGGTGGACATCGGTTTTATTTGGGTTTTTACAAACTAGGTTTAGCGCAACTCGCTTTTACTGTTTTAACGCACGGTTATGGTGTGTTGTGGGGTTTCATTGATACGATTTTGCTTTTTGCGGGTCATATCAACAAAGATGCAAAAAATCGTCCTTTAAAGTAAGTGAAAACGCCATTCAAACCTGCATGGTGGTTGAAAAATCGCCATTTCCAAACATTATACCCTGCCTTATTTCGCAAAATCCCCGCGCCATTATTACGCAGAGAACGTTTAGTTACGCCTGACGATGATTTTATCGACATTGATTGGTGTGGCGAAGGGGATTCGCCTTTGATTATTTTGTTGCATGGTTTGACTGGAAGCTCTAAATCTATTTATATCCAAGGATTACAACATATTTTGTTGGCGAATAATTTTCGTAGCGTTGCGTTAAATTTTCGTGGATGTAGCGGCGAACCGAACAATTCAGCGCGTTGTTATCATTCGGGCGAAACACAAGACATCGATTTTTTGTATCAAACGTTACGTCAGCGCGAACCCGAAACGCCTTTAGGCGCGATTGGTTTTTCATTGGGTGGAAATGTGTTGTTGAAATGGTTAGGCGAAAAACAAAAATCATTGACTTTATTTGCAGCCATCGCCGTGTCAGTGCCATTAGTTTTAAGCGTTTGCGCGACAAAATTAGATGATGGTTTTTCAAAAATTTATCGCCAAAATTTACTGCGCGAATTGAAACTTTATATCGTTGAAAAAACTCAGCATTTAACAAAAATTGGACGCGAAAATGATGCCCAAAAAATAAAAGCTCTCGGCGATTTATCAAAAATTACCTCGTTTTGGGAATACGATGAAAAAGTTGTGGCAAAATTACACGGTTTTCAAAACGCTCACGATTATTATGCTAAATCCAGTTCGCGGCAATTTTTGAAAACGATTTCTGTGCCGACGCTTTTAATTCAGTCTTTAGATGACCCCTTTATGACCACAGAAGTGATTCCAACGTTAGATGAATTATCGGATTTCGTGCAGTTAGAAATTACGAAAAATGGCGGTCATGTTGGATTTGTAACGGGTAAAAATCCTTTTAAACCCATTTATTGGCTGGAACAGCGCATTCCGGAATTTTTAAACTTTACCAAAAACACTGAGGTGCATAATAATGACAAATTATAAAAATAAAATCGCGTTAATTTCAGCGTTAATTCTGACGCAAAACGTTTCAGCAAATGAAATGAAAAGTTTTCAAGGGATTCGATTTGTAAAAATTGAAGCCGGTTGTTTTCAAATGGGACAAGACAAACAAACGGATTTGAAAGAAAAAGATAAACAAACAACCGCCAACGAATTGCCGCAACATAAAGTTTGTATTGATAAACCATTTTTTATCGGGGAAGCTGAGATTACTCAAAAACAATGGGAAGATGTGATGGGCAGTAATCCAAGTAAATTCAAAGGGATGTATCGTCCTGTAGAAAAAATTAGTTGGAACGACACCCAAACATTTATCGAAAAGTTAAATGATCGTGAAAAAGGCGATTTTTACCGATTACCAACAGAAGCCGAATGGGAATATGCCGCAAGAGCCGGAACACAAACCGTTTGGTCATTTGGCGATGATTCAAAAAATATTTCGCAGTATGCGTGGTTTGGTAACGAAGGTTACGGTGGCGATACGCATGAAGTCGGACAGAAAACCGCTAATCCATGGGGCTTAGTCGATATGTACGGCAATGTTTGGGAATGGGTTCAGGATTGGTACGATCCAAATTATTACAAAAATAGTCTTGCTACAAATCCTAAAGGGTCTGAAACAGGGCAATATAAAGTTTATCGTGGTGGCAGTTGGGTAGCAAAAACGCCTCTTTTACGTTCTGCCGTTCGTTACAGTGGTTTGCCAACAACTCGCTCTGGCGATATTGGTTTTCGATTAGTGCGCGAAATTAAATAAAAGTGCGACAAATTGACGCGCGTCAAACTGTCGCGCGACAATTTGTCACATTTTCAAACGGTTAAACTGTCATTAGACTATCACCAACTTGTGAGTTTTTCGGTTCACAACGTGTTGAAATCTTCTACTTTTTAATGAGAAACAAAATGCTAAATTTGAACAAAACACAAAAACGCAACGCCATCATCGCCGCTTCAATTTCCGTTTTAATAACAAGTATTATTTTGAATACAACAAATGCGGAAAGTTCAAAATCCGACACAAAAAGTGTCGCGTGGTACACCGCCAACATCAAACAAGCTGAAGCGCAAAACAAACTTTGCCGTGCTGATTCTGAAAACACAGCACTTCATGAAACGGAAAATTGCGTCAACGCCTTACACGCTTTAGAAATTAGTTTTGGCGTGAAACGCTAATTTGCGAGCAAATGTTACGCAACGGTTTTTTTGTAAAATTTAGCGTAACATTCAATCAGTGAAGCGTAATTAGCGGAGTTTTTTGATGATTGATGAAAAAGACTTGGAAGAAATGATTGAGACATTCAAACAGCTTCCAGAATGGTATCAGATTTTGATTTTTGATAATGTGAAAGACAAAAAAAAATTGTACGATTTGCAGTCCTCATCTTCAAAAATTCACGTTCAAACATCTTCGGCAAAGAATGTCATCGCCGAACAAATATAAAAAATTTGGAATTGAGCCGCTTACATCCTCGCGCTGAACGGCGAGGTTTTTCGCTACTAGAGGATAAAAAGTTTCAATTATTTTCAAATCCAAAAAATAACAGGCGGCACGATGTTATTCGCTACCGCCTGTAAAAATCTATCTACACATTATAAAAATTTCTATCTCAACAACGTCATTACCGTTTGACCTGATTGATTTGCTTGCGAGAGCATTGCCGTTCCAGCTTGTTGCAAAATTTGTGAACGCGCTAAAGACGCGGTTTCTTGAGCAAAATCAGCATCAATAATACGGGATCTCGCTGCCGATTGGTTTTCAATTCCATTTTGTAAATTCGAAATCGTGGTTGTAAAACGATTTTGTGTCGAACCTAAATTTGAACGCTCTGTATCAATCGAAGCAATTGCTGCATCAATGGCATCAATCGATGACAACGCATAATCCGTCGCAACATGATCAACATCCATTGAAGTATCAACAACTAATTTATTATTTTTAATAAAAGAAAGTTTATCGGTTTCATTAGCCGTTTGTGTTTTATTCGGATCGTTCACATAAGAGGCTTCAGCGATATTTTTTGCGATGGACGCAGCCGCAATGGCTTTTTGAGCATTTCTATCTGCGTTAAACGTTCCGGCGGGATAACGTGACACAGACGCATTTAATAAACTCGTCGATGTTTGTCCAGTTGAAGAATCGGCGTGCGTTAAATCATCGCCCGTCAACGATTTCATTGTCGTTGCAAAAACATTTTCACCCGAATGTGACACGTCATTCGCGGCAGCAGTAGCCAACTGTGTTGCAGTCGTTAGTAATGATTCGGCGTGTGCAGAATCTGTAGAGGTTGACGCTTGAGTTACCGCGTCAATCGATGCACTCGAAGTAGCCGCTGAAACATTCGCCGTGGTTGATGCAGTAACAGTATTTAAAAATGCGTCCGAAACAAGAAAACTTGCTCTATTTGAAGCCGTTGTTGCCAAAATGTTTGACGATGACATTGAAATAGCATCGGCGGCAGCTTTATTTGCTGCTGATGAAGCTCGCGCTAACGCTAAATCATTCGGTGTAGCCATTGCGAGTTTTGCAGCAACTACAGCCGCCGTCGCTAATTTTGCTGCGTCATTTGCGGCTTTTAATTGTGCATCGCCAGCCGCAGATAAACCTAAACTTGTAACGGCTTCTGCTAATGGCGCATCGATTGGCTCACCTTTTGGATTTAGAGTTGAGCGCGTAACCGCTGAAACAGTGGATGTCATATTAGACACGGCAATTGAAATACGGCTATTTGTATCGGTTGTTGCGCCGACTTGGATATTTAATCCATTCGCTAAATCACCATTCAGAATTTTTTTCCCGTTAAATTCACTATTTTGAATAACGCGCAATAACTCGTCATTTAAGGCTTTAAATTCCGTCTGCATTTTCTCGCGGTCTGAAAGCGAAACAGCTGCATTACTTGATGATTGCACCGCTAAATCACGCATTCGCTGCAATGTATCGGTTAGAGAACCTAATGCACCTTCAGCCGTTTGTGTTAATGAAATACCGTCGTTTGCATTACGAACAGCGACTGTCATACCGCGTACTTGAGATGTCATTCTATCGGCAATTGCTAATCCTGCCGCGTCATCTTTTGCACCATTTACTCGCAAACCAGATGACAAACGTTGCATAGCCGTTGCTTGGGATGCCGCTGTACTACTTAAATTATGTTGTCCGTTGATTGAGCCTAGATTTGTATTGATTACGAGTCCCATTTTTGCCTCCAATAAAGTTTTAAAAAGTCATACCACTAAATAAAAATAGGCGCGTGAGCGTCTCAATGCTTTAAAAATGTGCGAAAATGCGCGTTGCAGCCCTCAAACTGCGATTCATTTTTATAGCAAAAAAAAATTCTGATAATACGCGGTGAAGAAGATCTGTAATTTGTACCAAGGAATTGAAAAACAAATTGTGTCTAACACCATCGCGTAATATCAGTTAACACTTTATTAGCAAAAAAAGAGCCACATACATAAAAAATATAAATAAACAATGATTTGTTATAAATAACGCTGTGTTAAAGCCAACAAATTGACAACGACTGCCGTCAAAAAAATCTAACATTTAAACACGGCTAAATAACGCTGTATGTTTTACGGAATTCTGGAATGAAAAATACAATTAACATTTTACCTTTTTTAGAAGAAGACTTAGGCAGCGGCGATATAACAGCCGTGATTATTTCTGAGCATCAACGCGCAACGGCAGAATTATTAACTCGTGAATCAATGGTTTTATGTGGAAGCGAATGGTTCGACGCGGTTTTTAAAGAGTTGGATGAAAATGTAACGATTGAATGGTTTGTCAACGAAGGGGATTTCGTTGACGCGAATACGAAACTTTGTACCTTATCCGGTTTGGCGCGAGCTTTATTAACCGCCGAGCGGACTGCCATGAATTTATTACAAACCTTATCTGCCACGGCGACTGTAGCTCGGCAATATGCTGACGCGGTCAAAGGTACAGCTTGTAAAGTATTAGACACACGAAAAACCATTCCTGGTTTACGAGCCGCGCAAAAATACGCCGTAAAATGTGGTGGGTGCTTTAATCATCGGATTGGTTTATTTGATGGCGTGTTAATCAAAGAAAACCACATTATTGCAGCGGGTTCAATTGCTGACGCTGTAAAAATGGCACGAAATCAAAGTAATATGCCCATTGAAGTGGAAGTCGAAAATTTAGTAGAACTTCAACAAGCTCTTGCCGCAAAACCAAATCGAATTATGTTAGATAATTTTTCACTGGAAGATTTACGAAAAGCCGTTGAAATAACGGCAGGAAATGTTGAATTAGAAGCATCGGGAAATATCACGTTAAGTACAATTCGTACGGTAGCGGAAACCGGCGTAGACTTCATTTCGATTGGCGCGTTAACCAAAAATGTTCAAGCCATTGATTTGTCATTGCGAATTAAATTTTAATCTATCATGTATTGATGGCGCATCTGTACCCGCCATCAATACAACAAATTTTCCGAAATAAAAATCACTCAACTCACAAATTCAATCATCATCAACATCGATAATGTAACCAACACCACGAACCGTTCGAATGACAGACGCATCTAATTTTTTACGCAAATGATGAATATGTACTTCCACCGTATTACTTTCGACATCCGAATTCCAAGAATATAACGATTCTTCTAATCTAGCTCGGGAAATGACTCGCCCGATGTTGCTCATTAAAAAACTTAAAATCTCAAATTCTTTTTGTGAAAGTTCGACTTTTATGTCGTGAAAAGTAACTTGATGTGACGCGGGGTCAAGTGAAATGCCTTTGTGTTCGATTGTTGGTGCGCTACGCCCTTCATTGCGTCTCGCTAAGGCGCGTAATCTGGCACACACTTCATTTAAATCAAACGGTTTAATCACAAAATCATCCGCGCCGCTGTCTAAACCCAAAATTCTATCCGGAATCGTATCTTTTGCCGTTAAAACTAAAACCGGCGTTTCGTTTTTACGACTCCGCAACGCGCGTAAAATACTAATGCCATCCATGTCCGGCAAATTTAAATCCAGCACAACTAATTCATAACAGTTTACTTTCAGAGCTTCATCCGCTAATTTGCCATTTGTTAGCCAATCAACCGCATAACCTTCCATTTTTAAACCGGCTGCAAGTCCATCACCCAAAATTTCATCATCTTCAACCAGCAATAGCCGCATAAAATCCTCGTTACAATTTAGTGTCACAAACGTGCATCGTTTATAATTTTGATTCATTATAATCTAATATAATTTTAGAGCTTAAATGTAATCGAGTTGTTTTTAAAATGCGTGTTGAGGAAAAAAACGAATGAAAAAATGTACGGGTGTAATTGTAGGTAATAGTTTGTCGTGTAATTTGAATGAAGATTGGCATTTTTTTCTTCGCCGTTTAGATGGTGAGCCGTATGTGCCATTCTCAGCATTTCACAAACAAAATGTCACGCCTGCTGACATAGCGCAATATCTACCAAATTGGCATAAGCTACAATGGGTAAAAATCAAAAACAGTATGTTGGGGAAAAGTGAATCTTACGCAAAAGATATTGAATTTGAAGTAAATGTTCATGTCACCCAACAAAGTACAAAAAAACATCAAGATGCTGTTAACGCTTTTTTGACTTTCATGTCTAATAAGACAGAGGATTATTTGTGAAAAAAATACTTTTGCTGCTTTTGATTGGCATTTTAATTTCAGGCTGTTCAGAAAAAGAAGAGCCGGTAGAACCATCCACCGTTCATATTGAAAAACGCAGTGATGGTTTGGCGTATGACACGGGTAAAACCGTTCCTTTCTCCGGAATTTTTGAAGGATATTACCGTAATGGATATAAAAAAGCGGAAATTCACTTTAAAAATGGTAAGCAGGAAGGCGCGGCAAAAACGTGGTATGAAAATGGACAATTGCATAACGATGCCAGTTTTCGTGATGGCAAACTCGATGGCGTAGCAACAGAATGGCGACGAGACGGTACAAAGAACACAGATAGACTTTTTAAAGAAGGCAAATTGATTGGTTCAATGAAATAAATGACAAATTTTATGTTTTTAAATATCGCTGTTCTTACCGTTTCCGACACTCGTGACGCGACGAACGATACTTCGGGCGCAACGTTAATCGAACGTATTACCAATGCGGGTCATTTTGTCACCGATAAATACATCGTTAAAGACAACATTTATCAAATTCGCGCTATCGTGTCGCAATGGATTATTGATGAAAACATTGATGTCATAATTAGTACGGGTGGAACGGGTGTAACGGGGCGCGATGGCACGCCAGAAGCAATTACGCCTTTATTAGATAAAGTTTTGGAAGGTTTTGGCGAAACATTTCGTTGGTTATCATTTGCAGAAATCAAAACATCAACAATTCAATCGAGAGCGATTGCTGGCGTAGCAAATGGAACGTATATTTTTTGCTTACCAGGTTCAGCTAGCGCGTGTCGAACGGCTTGGGATTCGATTATTCAAGTGCAACTCGATTCACGCACACGCCCCTGTAATTTAGTTCAACTTATGCCCCGACTTTTGGAAAAATAATGAAAACCTCTATTTTTTTATTTCTCGGCACAACATGTGCATTTTTAGGTGTGGTACTTGGTGCTTTTGGCGCACACAGTTTAAAAACAATTTTAAGTCCTGAATTATTAGCAACCTATAAAACCGGCGTGGAATATCAAATGTGGCACGCTTTCGGTTTGATAGCAATCGCGTTAATGCAGCAACACGACGCTCAGTCAAAATTACTCAAATGGGCAGGCGGGTTGATGTTTTTAGGCATTCTGCTGTTTTCCGGAAGTTTATATTTGTTGGCGATTTTGAATTTACCTATATTAGGAGCTATTACGCCAATTGGCGGCGTAAGTTTTTTAACTTCATGGTCGTTGCTAATTATTTTTTCGGGCAAAAAATCAACGCATCAGAAACATCGTAGAATATCGCGTTATTAACTTTTAGGGATTTCAAAATGGAACTTCAAACACTAACGCATCAAGTTATTGCATTAGCTGGTATTGCTCAAGCAGCCGCGTTGGTTCAGCAGTTAGCTACTTCTGGGAAAACAGATGAACACGCTCTTATAATCACAATTGGCAGTATTTTGAAAACCGATTCGGAATCGGTGCTAGATATTTATGGCAACGATTTAGGGAATTTGAGATTGGGTTTAAATCATCTTAATTCGCAATTAACGGGCTATGAAATTGCTTATCCTGATGAAGCACGCTATGCCGCGTCATTAGTATTTTTAGAACGGCAATTATCTGAACAAACGGCAATGCTCAAAACAGTTTCAATTGGTATTGAGCGTGCTAAAGCGCAGACAGAGCATTTTCATTTGTTGCATGAAAATGTGTTAGCAAATTTGGGCGATATTTATTTACAAACTGTTAGTCGTTTGCAACCGCGAATTATGGTGAATGGCGTGCCGGATTATCTATCGCGCCCTGATGTCGCTAATAAAATTCGAGCTTGTTTGTTAGCGGGAATTCGTTCCGCCATGTTATGGAAACAATGCGGCGGACGGCGATGGAAATTTTTATTATTCCGCAAGAAAACACAAATTGAAGTGCAACGCTTACTCAGTCATCTTCCGAAATAAAAAACATTTCAACCAGTGATTTTTTAGCCATTTGAATCAATCATTTTTCGTGTCCATGAAATGGACACTCGCGGTTCAAGCCATTGCTGTAAAAAATCTAAAAAACAACGCACTTTTGCCGACAGATATTTACGATGTGGATAAACGGCGTGAATATCGAGTGGCGGCAAAGCGTAATTTTCCAACACCGCTTTTAATTTTCCTTTTTCAATATCACGACGTACAACATACGTTGCTAAAACCACCAAACCCAAACCATTAAGAGCCGCAACACGATTTGCCTCTGCCACGTTTGTTTGCATTCGTCCCGACACGTTAATTGTTGTAAAACCCGTTTCCGTTTTGAATTTCCATTTATCTTGTGGCGCACTTGCCCAATTCACCAAACAACTATGTTTCAGCAAATCTTCAGGCGTTTTTGGCTCGCCATATTTTTCTAAATACTCAGGAGAGCCGCAGACAATCATAGAAGAGCTGGCTAATTTTCGCGCCACCATACTGGTATCATCTAAATCGCCTAAATAAATCGCTATATCAATTCCGTCATCGATAACATCCGCATGGCTACTTTGCAAAATCATTTCGACATTTAAATCGGGATAGCTTTTTAAAAATTCCGCCACTGCTCGTGTGATATGCGTCGCTCCAATAACAGGCGGCGCACTGATTTTTAATGTGCCACGCGGTTCAGTTTGTAAATGCGTAATCGCGGATTCCATATCCTCAATATCTAGCAGAACTTGCGAACACCGCTCCAAATACGAAACGCCCATATCGGTTAAACTTAAACTGCGTGTAGTGCGATTAAATAAACGAGTTCGCAAGTCTGCTTCAAGAAACATAATATGCTTCGTTGCCATAGCGCGTGAGATATTTAATTCGCGTGCGCCACCGACGAAACTGCCGACTTTCGCCACACGCTCAAAAACTTTCATACTGGTTAATTTGTCCATTATTTGTTTATCTGAAGTGTTGTTTGGCTCGATTATAACGGATTTTTATGTCTCAAATTCGTATTCCATTACCATTATCACTGTTCAATGGTTATAATTATAATCAGTCGGATTCTTAATCCTAATTGCCAAACCCTCTATTTTAAGTCACTATTTTGATTACAAATTCACTCATCTCATGCTCAAAGCATTTTTCGACAATCTTTTTGTCCCGCATTCGTTTTAACGCATGAAAAAAAAATCGCGTGTATTTTCTCGTCTTTTACTTGCCTATACAGTAATCAGTTCGCTTGCGATTACGTCGGTTATTGTTAAGTTAGTCAAAGATGAAGTGCAGTCTTCGCGCTATCAGGCGCGATACTTATCAGAAATCAGTCAACAGCTTAGTTTTAAACTTGAAAACAAAGCGAGTGATTCCATTCGTTATCCCAGTCATGGTCCTTACGATCAAAGGCTAGGTTATACCTTACTTTCTGATCAAATCGATCGTTTGCAAAAAGCCGGTTTTGGTATTACCGCCCAAGCAGCCGCCTCACCAATGATGACGCAACTGATGGATGAATATGGTTTATTTCCCCTATATCATGAAAAAAATCAAGCAGGTTTACGTTTGGTTGATAGTGCTGAAAAACCGTTATTTGCTGCCGCTTATCCAACGTATGGTTATTCAAACTTTGATGTAATTCCGCCCGTTATTTTGCACACGCTTTTATACATTGAAAATCGTGAATTACTTGATGAAAAACGCAAAAATGTTAATCCTGCTGTTGAATGGGAGCGTTTAGGTTTTGCGGTATTACAAATGATGGCAAAAAAATTAGGCGCGGAAGGGAATGTTCCAGGTGGAAGTACGCTAGCAACGCAAATTGAAAAATATCGACATTCACCAAATGGATACACCGAATCGATTGTTGAAAAAATCAGGCAAATGGCGAGTGCTTCTATACGCGCCTATTTACTTGGTGTTGATACACGTCAAATGCGGCGACAAATTGCTTTAGCCTATTTGAATACTATGCCGCTTGCAGCCTCTGAAAAATCCGGTGAAGTTCATGGATTAGGCGATGGTTTAGTTTCTTGGTTTGGGGCGGATTTTAAAGAAACTAATAAATTATTAGCGTTTGAAGCATTACAAACACTTACACCGAGTGTCGAACAAGCTAAGGCCTATCGCCAAGTTTTGAGTGTTTTATTATCACAACGTCGCCCTACCTATTTACTAGGTTCTGGTTTCGAGGCTTTACAAAATTTGACCGATAGTTATTTACGTTTGCTTGCAACACAAGGTGTGATTTCTCCGGCATTACGCGATGCCGCGTTAGCCGTAAAAATTGAACTTGTTCCAAAATCAAGTACCCATTATTTATTCGTAACGGAACAAAAAACGCAAAACGTTCTTCGAGCCCGTTTAGCGCGAATTTTAGGAATCAAAACGAATTATGATTTAGATCGTTTGGACTTAACGGTTAAAAGTACAATCAATTTCGATATGCAGCAACAAGTGACGGCGGCATTGAAAAAATTGAGCGAACCCGCTAACGCACGGGCAGCAGGTTTAATCGGTGAGCGGATGTTGAGTTCCAGCAATCAATTAAGCTCAATTATTTACAGTCTCGTGTTATTTGAACGTAGTGATAAAGGAAATTTATTGCGTGTTCAAACGGATAATTACGATCAACCCCTTGATATTAACGAAGGGATTCGTTTGGATTTAGGTTCAACCGCAAAATTGCGAACATTAGTGCATTATCTCGAATTGATTGGCGAAATTTACCAAGCGTACCAAGGTCAAACACCACAGGAATTGGCAAAGGTTCAGCTACATCCACGCGACTTTTTATCTTTGTGGGTGGTTGATCAACTTAAATCACATCCTAAAATGACATTGGATGATTTGTTAAATCAGGCCTTAGAACGTAAGTATTCAGCTAGTCCTAATGAGTATTTCTATACTGGCGGTGGCGTACATCATTTCAATAATTTTAGCGAAGTGGATGATTATCGGATTTTATCTGTACGAGACGCGCTGCGAAATTCAGTGAATTTAGTCTTTATTCGCATGATGCGTGATTTAACTTATCACCATTTGTACAAACCGGAAGGTATCGCGCGTTGGTTAGAAAATCCTGAAGACGATAAACGCCAAGAATACTTAGCCCGTTTTGCGGATCGTGAAGGTTTGGTTTATTTACGACGTTTTTATGCGCGTTATAAGGGTAAAAGCACCGACGATAATTTGGAAACCTTGACGCAAAAAGTCTATCCAAAACCATCTCGACTAACGATGCTTTATGAATCTATTTATCCAGAGCGTGACAGAGCCGCACTTGAAGAATATCTGAAAGAACATATTCCAGCGCAAGTTTTAGCGACTGAAAACATCGATAATTTGTTTTATAAATACACGCCCGATAATTTTGATTTACAAGACCAGGGTTATATTACGAAAGTTCATCCATTAGAATTATGGATGGTACGTTATTTGTCCGAGCATCCAAACGCGACGCGCGATGAGGTGATTGCCGCGAGTGCAGAACAACGTCAAGATGTTTATCGTTGGTTATTTAAAAACACGCATCATTTCGCGCAACAACGTCGGATTTTGACATTATTAGAGGATGATGCGTTTAAACAAATTCATGCCGCATGGGAACGGGTTGGCTATCCATTCGCCTCATTAACACCGTCTTATGCTACGTCAATTGGCGCATCAGGCGATAGACCGGCTGCACTCGCTGATTTGATTGGTATTATCAGTAACAATGGCGTGAAATTACCGGCGGTGCGTTTTTCAAATTTACAT
Source organism: uncultured Pseudomonadota bacterium (assembly GCA_903876445.1). Classification (GTDB taxonomy): domain Bacteria; phylum Pseudomonadota; class Gammaproteobacteria; order Methylococcales; family Methylomonadaceae; genus UBA10906. The sequence continues at coordinate 16,643 of CAIQZX010000202.1, forward strand.
TACGCACAAGCTACACCGTATGAAACTGTGTTGGATAAAACAGTCGAAAATGGACAACAAGTTTTATTACCAGAAGTCGCTCGTGCGGCACGCAGCGCGTTAATTGGCGTTGTAGCAAATGGAACGGCAGGCGCATTGAATGGCGTTTATAAAGACGCAAATGGCAAGCCATTAGTGGTTGGTGGTAAAACCGGAACAGGCGACCATCGTAAAGAAAAACATGGTACAAATGGGCAATTGATTGAGTCGAGATTCATCAGTCGTGCTGCGACATTCACTTTCTTCTTGGGTGATAAATTTTTCGGCGTGATTACCGCTTACGTCGCGGGCGACAATGCCGGTAGTTATCATTTCACCAGTTCGTTACCCGTGCATATTTTAAAATTTTTAGAACCAACTCTTTCCCCTATGTTAAATAAAGCGAATGCAGAACCTATAAAAACAATCGTTGCCGTTCCAACGCCACCACTAACGCCTGTTTCTGAACCGTGACAGAAAAGCATCGTTTGATTTTTATGTTATGCTACACACTATGATTTTTATTTTTCTTAACCTACGAATTTAATGAGAACACGCCTTAAAATTTGCGGCTTTACCGATGTTGAATCTGCCGTCTACGCCGCGCATTTAGGCGTAGATGCAATTGGTTTAGTTTTTTACGCCAATAGTCCACGCCATGTTTCGATTGAACAAGCCGTTGCCATTACTAAAGCCTTACCGCCATTTACTACGGTAGTTGGTTTATTTGTGAATGCGAAAGAAAGTGAAATTTACAATATCATCACGCAAGTACAATTAGATTATTTACAATTTCACGGCGAGGAATCGGCGGCAGATTGTCGAGTTTATGGAAAACGTTATATTAAAGCTGTAAGCATGAAAGCGGGTTTAGATTTTGATGCCCTAAATGCTGAATATCACGATGCCAAAGGATTACTTTTAGATGCTTATCATCCCGACGCAAAAGGCGGAACGGGTACTTTGTTTGATTGGGACTTGTTGCCAAAAAAACGTCCAATTCCAATTATTTTGGCGGGTGGGTTGACGGCTCAAAACATAAAAAGAGCGATTCAAATCGCCCATCCTTACGCCGTCGATGTGAGTAGTGGCGTAGAATTAGAAAGAGGCAAAAAAGACATCGTTAAAATGACCGCATTTACACAACAAGTTCAAGAAGGTGACAGAGAAACACTATGACAGAAAAATATAATATGCCCGACGCGCGGGGACATTTTGGCATTTATGGCGGCATTTTTGTTGCTGAAACTTTAATGCCTGCGATTACGGAGTTAAATTCGGCTTATCAGCATTACATGAATGATGCGGAATTTGTCGCTGAATTAGATAAGGATATGCAACATTATGTCGGTCGCCCGTCACCGCTTTATCATGCGGAGCGTTGGACAAAAGAACTCGGCGGCGCACAGATTTATTTGAAACGTGAAGATTTGAATCACACGGGTTCACACAAAATTAACAACACTGTCGGTCAAGCGTTGCTCGCGAAACGCATGGGAAAAACCCGCATTATTGCTGAAACGGGTGCAGGTCAACATGGTGTTGCAACGGCAACTGTGGCAGCACGTTTAGGGCTGGAATGCGTCATTTATATGGGGGCAGTCGATGTGGCGCGTCAGTCGCTCAATGTTTATCGGATGAAATTACTCGGCGCAACGGTTGTCGCCGTTGAATCAGGTTCAAAAACGTTGAAAGATGCTTTGAATGAAGCATTGCGCGATTGGGTCACAAATATCGACGACACCTTTTACATTATTGGCACAGTTGCAGGGCCGCATCCGTATCCAGCAATGGTACGCGATTTTCAAGCAATTTTAGGACGTGAAGCCAAAGCACAATGTTTAGCGCAAGCGGGAAAATTACCAAATGCGTTAGTGGCGTGTGTTGGCGGCGGTTCAAATGCAATGGGGCTTTTCTATCCGTTCATTGACGATGCGGATGTGAAAATGATTGGCGTTGAAGCCGCAGGCGATGGCATTGAAACAGGTCGTCATTCTGCGCCACTTTGTGCAGGTCGTCCTGGTGTATTGCACGGTAATAGGACTTATTTAATGTCTGATGATGACGGTGAAATTATTGAAACGCATTCGATTTCAGCAGGGCTAGATTATCCAGGTGTTGGGCCCGAACACGCATGGCTAAAAGATTCTGGTCGCGCTCAATATGTGAATATCACGGATGATGAAGCACTTGGTGGTTTCTACGCATTAACTCGCATGGAAGGCATTATTCCTGCATTAGAATCCAGTCACGCAATGGCGTATGTGATGAAACTCGCACCAACGATGAAATCCGACGAAATTATCATTGTGAATTTATCGGGTCGTGGCGACAAAGATATGCAAACTATGGCAAGAAGAGAAGGAATTGAACTATGAGCCGATTAGCTGGATTATTTGCCGAATTGGCACAAAAAAACCGCAAAGCGTTAATTCCATTCGTTACTGCAGGCGATCCGAATCCTGATTTTACTGTGCCGTTAATGCACGCAATGGTTGGCGCAGGCGCAGATATTATTGAATTGGGCGTGCCATTTTCTGACCCAATGGCAGATGGTCCCGTGATTCAACGTGCGAGTGAACGTGCTTTAGCACATCATCAAAGTTTGCGTACCACGTTGGCGATTGCAACGGAATTTCGCAAAACTAACGGACATACACCTGTTGTGATTATGGGTTATTTAAATCCAGTTGAAATTATGGGTTATGAAAAATTCGCTGATGCTGTGCAAGCGGCTGGCGTGGACGGTGTTTTAACGGTTGATTTACCACCCGAAGAAGCCGCCGAATGTGCAGAATTGTTAAAAGCGCGTGATGTTGATCCGATTTTTTTACTTGCACCCAATAGCACACCTGAGCGCGTTAAAATTATGGATGCAATTGGTTCGGGCTATATTTATTACGTTTCGCTCAAAGGCGTAACAGGTGCGGGGCATTTAAATTCAGCAGAAGTTGAAACCAAATTAACTGAAATTCGCGCCAATACAAAATTACCGCTTGCAGTGGGTTTTGGTGTGAAAGATGCCGAAACTGCAAAAATTATCGGAAATTTAGGTGATGGTGTTGTGGTCGGAAGCGCGTTAATTAAAGAAATCGAAGCGAATCTACAAAATCCCGCGCAAGCAAAACAAGCAATTATTGGACTCTTAACTTCAATGCGTCACGCAATGGATAATTAAAATGAGTTGGTTTGAAAAATTACGTCCGTCGATTATCAGAACCGAATCGTCTGGCAAAAAAACGACGGTTCCTGAAGGGTTGTGGGCAAAATGTCCAAGCTGCAATGCGATTTTGTATAACACCGAATTAGAAAAAAACGGCAGTGTTTGTCCAAAATGTGACCACCACATGCGGATTTCTGCGCGTATGCGTTTGGATTTGTTTTTGGACGAAAATGGACGTGAAGAAATTGGCAAAAATGTAAAACCTGTTGATCCGTTGAAATTCAAAGACAGCAAAAAATACAAAGATCGTATTACGCAAGCGCAAAAACAAACCAAAGAAAATGACGCGCTCATCGTGATGAAAGGCGAATTGCAAGGACAGTCAATCGTCGCAGCGGCATTTGATTTTAATTTTATGGGCGGTTCGATGGGGTCGGTTGTAGGCGAGAAATTTGTCCGAGGCGTGAACAAAAGTTTAGAACTTGGCGTGCCATTTATTGTTTTCACCGCGAGTGGTGGCGCGAGAATGCAAGAATCGTTGTTTTCGTTATTTCAAATGGCGAAAACCAGTGCAGCATTAACCAAATTGTCAGAACGTGGCATTCCGTATATTTCGTTTATGACTGACCCAACAATGGGCGGTGTATCGGCGAGTTTAGCGATGTTGGGCGATATTAACGTTGCCGAACCGAATGCGTTAATCGGATTTGCAGGGCCTCGCGTGATTGAACAAACCGTGCGTGAAAAATTACCGGAAGGCTTCCAGCGCAGCGAATTTTTACAAGAACACGGTGCAATCGACATGATTATTCATCGCCGTGATATTCGCAAAAAAATGGCGAGTATCTTGGGAATGCTCACTGCTAATCATAGCGTTTCGATGTCAGCAATTATCATTGATGATTTATTGACTGACGACATTCAAGACGCTGGCTGAAATTAAAATGAACCGTTTTAATACCTTAAATGAATGGCTCGCATGGCAAGAAAGTTTGCATCCGTTGCCGATTGACTTGGGTTTGGAACGGGTGAAGCGCGTTTTTGAAGCGTTGTTGCCGAATTATAAAACACAAAAACCGTTAACGATTACCGTTGCGGGAACAAACGGCAAAGGTTCGACTGTTGCGTATTTGGAACAATTTTATTTTGCTTCGGGGCATAAAGTTGGCGCATACACTTCACCGCATATTTTACGTTATAACGAACGCATTAAAATTAACGGCAAACCTGTTTCTGATGACAAAATTTGCGCGGCTTTTGAACAAATTGATAAAGCGCGGGGCGATACGTCACTGAGTTATTTTGAATTTAGTACGCTCGCAGCTTTGCTTATTTTTTTACAAGAAAATATCGCCATTCAAATTTTAGAAGTCGGATTAGGCGGACGTTTAGATGCCGTTAATATCGTTGATACCGACATGGCAATTGTGACCAGTATTGCGATTGATCATGTCGAATACCTAGGTCAAACCCGCGATGAAATTGGGCTAGAAAAAGCGGGGATTTTCCGCTCAAACACGCCTGCCATTGTTAGTGATTTAAGACCGCCCGCATCATTATTGAATTATGCTTATCAAAATAACGCGCTGTTACTTCGGTTAGGCGAAACGTTTTTTTACGAAAAACATGGCACAACATGGACATGGCAAGGTTTAGCACAAACGATTTCAGATTTACCGAATCCGGCGTTAAAAGGTAATCATCAGTATCGCAATGCGTCCGCCGCCATTTTTGCTACGCAATGTTTGGCAAGTTTTTTGCCAGTTAGCGAATCATCGTTAAAAATGGGGTTAAAAAATGTGAAATTGGCAGGGCGTTTCCAATTGATTGACGGCGAAAATCCGGTGCTTTTAGATGTGGGACACAATCCTCAAGCTGTAGAAACATTGGTGGATTATTTGGCTGAAAATTTTCCAAATCGCCGCATTCACGCCATTTTCTCAATGATGAAAGACAAAGATATTGTCGGCGTTTTGAATTTAATGAAACCCATTGTTTCAAATTGGTTTTTCGCACCATTACCCCAAAATTTACGCGCCGTAACAGAATCAACAATGCGTGAAATTTTCGAGCAATGTCATATTGAAACTGTAAATTTAGGCTATGTGGGTTTTGCCCAAGCCTTTTCCGCCGCGAAAAAAGAAGCACAAAGCGGTGATTTGATTTTGGTATTTGGGTCATTTTTTTTAGTGTCAGACTGCTACATGAATTTAAAAATAGGTGAATAGAAAATGGATCATGAATTAAAACAACGTTTGATTGGGGCATTGGTAGTCACGATATTGTCGGCGATTTTCATTCCGATGTTGTTTGATGACCCAATCGAAGTGGAAGATCAAGCGGTAACAACACTCGCGTTGCCGTCAGAAAATCAATTTGTTGAAGAGCCTGCTGTCAAAGCACCAGCAAGTTCGGAGCAAGTTTTAGCCATTCCACAACAGCCACAAGTTGAAGTTGCTGCGCTTGCACTGAATTCGGCACCGGTCGCTAAAAATAGTTTGCGTCCTGACGAAATGGATGAAACACCGCCGCCTCCCGCGCCGAAACTACAACCGAAACCTATTTCTAAGCCTCGGATTGAAAAACCCGCTGCCTATTCCGAAACAACAAATTACGGCGTGAATGCTGAAGATGTGGATGATGAGCCACCAATGAAACCCAAATTGCAACCTAAAAACGAAGAAAGTGTTGCGAAGAAAGGTCATCCCGAAGAGGAATTATTAAAACAAATGCGAGCCGCAAAATTATTGGATGGCTCAAAACAATCGGTTGCGCCAGCTGAAGCGGATTTGACACAATTGAAAAAAGTGGCGACTCCTGAAACCAAAAAATCTTCGCGTTGGTATATTCAAGTCGGAAGTTTCACTAATAAAACAAAAGCAGATGGTTTATTGGAAGGTTTGAAATCACAAGGTTTGCCTGCATTACTCGAAACAACGCAAACAGAAAAAGGAACCTTCTACCGTTTGCGTGTTGGTCCTGAATTAGATGGGAAAAGAGCGGCGGAAATGAAACGTAAAATGGATGACCAACATATTACTTCTATTTTAGTTTCTGAATAAAATCGTGTTTCCCACCGCAATAAAACCATTTATTTGGATTGATTACAGTATCGTTGCCCTGATTAGCGTGACGTTAAGTATCGGCACAATGCGTGGTTTTAGTCGTGAAGTTGTTTCGTTATTGTGGTGGGTAGTTGGTTTCTGGACGAGTCTACATTTTTCTGTACTGGTTTCAACTGTATTAAAACCATTCATTTACGCGCCAAACAAACGTTTCGCTATTACATTTATCGGTTTATTCGTATCGACACTATTAGTCGGAAGTTTTCTACAACACTGGCTTACAACTCGTTTTAAGCAAACTTATAATCACACCGCGTTTATGGAACGCTTAGGTGGTTTCATTTGTGGCATTGTTCAAGGTATTGTTATTACAACAATCGTCGTTTTTCTCGCTGGGTTTACAAAATTGCCGCATTATTTATGGTGGCATGAATCCAGTTTGTTACCTTCTTTTCAAATTCTTGCCATTTGGTTACGCGACCATGTTGCGGTTCAAATGACAATTTTATAACTTATCGTCTACCCTTCTCAAAATTAGGTGAAAAAATAATGTGTGGTATTGTTGCTATCGTTTCCCATCAAGCTGTAAATCAAGATTTATATGACGCGCTGACTGTTTTACAACATCGCGGACAAGATGCGGCGGGAATTGTGACCTGTGAAAATGGGCGTTTGCATTTACGCAAAGATAACGGGTTGACGCGAGATGTTTTTACAAATGACCAAATGTTACGGTTGCGTGGAAATATGGGAATTGCCCATGTCCGTTATCCGACGGCGGGCTGCACCAGTTCGGCTGAAGCTCAACCATTTTATGTCAATTCGCCTTTCGGTTTAACGTTGGCGCATAACGGGAATTTAACGAATACGGAAGAACTTAAACAAGCGTTATTTGTCGAAGATCAGCGTCACATTAACACTGATTCGGATTCTGAAGTTTTGCTGAATGTTTTTGCACATGAATTACAAAGTTTACATAAATTAGATTTAAGTGTTGGCGATATTTTTGAAGCGGTAAAAGGTGTTCATCGTCGCTGTCGAGGGGCATACGCGGTTGTTATCATGATTGCCGGCGTAGGAATTTTAGGTTTTCGTGATCCGCACGGTATTCGTCCCGCCATTTTTGGTGAGCGCAAAACCGAACAGGGGAGCGAATTTATGATTGCTTCTGAAAGCGTCGCGTTAGATGTTTTAGGTTTCGATATTATTCGAGATATTGAAGCTGGCGAAGCCATTTTTATTGAACATTCCGGTGAATTACACACGCAACAATGTGCTGAAAAAGTAGATCATTGTCCGTGTATTTTTGAATACGTTTATTTTGCTCGCCCCGATTCGATTATTGACAACATTTCCGTTTATAAAGCGCGTTTGCGAATGGGTGAAAAACTTGCTGCAAAAGTGCAACGAGAATGGGCGGATCATGATATTGAGGTGGTAATTCCAATTCCAGATACTAGCCGCACAGCTGCTTTACAAATGGCGAATAAATTGGGGGTAAAATTTAGTGAGGGATTTATTAAAAATCGCTACATTGGTCGCACATTCATTATGCCGGGACAAAAAATGCGTGAAAAATCGGTGCGGCAAAAACTCAATGCCATCGATTTAGAATTTAATGGCAAAAATGTTTTGTTAGTTGATGATTCGATTGTTCGAGGCACAACATCTGCACAAATTATTCAAATGGCACGCGATGCTGGGGCAAAAAAAGTGTATTTTGCCTCCGCTGCACCACCCGTTCGTTACCCAAATGTTTATGGCATCGATATGCCTGCGGCACATGAATTGATTGCTCATGACCGCTCAGAAAAAGAAGTTTGTGACGAAATTGGCGCAGATAAATTGATTTACCAAGATTTAGAGGATTTAATCGCCGCAGTGCAAAAAGGAAATCCCCAAATTTTGCATTTTGACACGTCATGTTTTAGTCACGAATATATTACTGGCGATGTTGATGATGCCTATTTAGAACGAGTAGAAGCATTAAGAAATGATGGGGCGCAAGCGCAATCAAATGCAGCAAATTTTATTATTGAAATGCAAAATTGTGCGTAAAAATTAACAGATAAGGCATAAATGCCGATACTGACGAGTGCTGTTGTGCAAAAAACGGCTTGGAAATTGCTTATAGTATTTAGGCGATGTTCGATTTTTTAAAAGCCAGCGATTTTCTATCGCTACTTTTTAAATTTCGAAACTCAACTCACCAGTATCGGTTCAACATTACTTTGCTGGCTTTATTAAAGTCGAACACCGCCTAACTATAATAATTACAATTCTCAAACTTTAGGTTTTAATACGCCCGCTTGGTGGAAAATTTATGAAAAATAATATGCCGGTAACGAATAAAGAAATTATCATGACAAAAGGCAGTATTCTTGTCACTCGCACTGATTTGCAAGGCAGGATTGTACATGCAAATGATGATTTTTTAAAAATTAGTGGTTATACCAGAGAAGAAGTTATTGGAAATGCTCATAACATAATTCGTCATCCAGACATGCCTTCTGAAGTTTTTCAAGATTTGTGGAGAACGATTCAAGCGATGCGTCCTTGGGCGGGATGCGTTAAAAATCGTGCTAAAAATGGCGATTATTATTGGGTTCATGCCAATATGATTCCAGAATTTGAAAAAGGAAAACCTTCTGGTTATTTATCTGTGCGTTACGCGCCCAAAAAAGGCGAAATTGAACAAGCAAAAGCTCTGTACGATGGAATTAAAAATAAAACTGAAACCATAAATCCAACAGGCTTGAAATCTATATTTAAATCAATTAAAGAAATTTCGTTATGGAAAAAAACGGCTTTTTCACTCGTTTCCTTTTCCTTCCCCGTTGCATTGGTCTGTTACGATTTACTATTATCACAAAGTTATTTTGCATTAACCGGCGTTGTTTTAGCCGCGACGCTTGGCGCGGCAATTAACGTCAGCATTATTCGTGAATTAAATAATGTATTAGATAAAAGTGTGGGTGTTTTCTATCGCCTTGCGTCAAAAGGTTTTGGTAATTCCTTCGATTTGAAAAAAAGCGGTGTCGTCGGTGATTTTTACCGTGGCTTATTTTCAATGGATGTAAGTTTAAGTTTAGATATTTCACAATCAAAACAAGTTACTGCCGAAGCATTGCGTATCAATCGTGCATTAGATAATGTGCATTCTGCCGTGTTAGTGACAGATAATAATTTTGATGTTATTTATGCTAATCAAAGCGCGTTAACATTATTTAAAAATGCAGAAATGGATATTCGAAAAGAATTACCGATGTTTGATGCAAATCAAATTTTAGGCGCGAATATCGATATATTTCATGTTAACCCAGCAAAACAGCGTTCAATGTTGAAAAATTTAACCGACTTTTATATGACCGAAATCGTTATTAGCGGACATAATTTAAATGTCATTGCGAATCCTGTTTTAGATAAAGATGGTGAGCGAATTGGTTTTGTAGCGGAATGGTTAGACCGAACAGTGGAAATTGAAGCAATACGAGAAATTACAGATATTGTTCAAGCGGCTTCGGAAGGCGATTTTGAGCGACGAATTCATGAAAATGGTCGTTCAGGTTTCATTTTAGAATTAATTAAAAACATTAACCAGTTAATTGAAACCAGTTCTATTGGTTTGAATGAAGTGGCGCGAGTCTTAGATGCACTATCGCACGGGGATTTAACAAAAAAAATAACATCAGACTATTCGGGAATGTTTGGACAGTTGAAAGACGATGCCAATTCAACAGTTGAAAAATTGCGTGAAGTTATTTATCAAATTCAAGATGCTACCGGAACAATTAACACAAGCGCGAAAGAAATTGCTTCAGGAAATAACGATTTATCACACCGAACTGAAAAACAAGCTGCAAGTTTAGAAGAAACCGCTGCGAGTATGCAGGAATTAACCTCAACCGTTCAGCACAATAGTGAAAATGCAGGTCATGCAAATCAATTAGCTCTTGGCGCATCGAATATCGCCAGCAAAGGTGTGTCTGTTGTTAGTCAAGTTGTTAATACGATGGAAGCCATTAACGAATCATCCCGCAAAATTGTAGACATTATTTCAGTCATTGACGGCATTGCTTTCCAAACGAATATATTGGCATTAAACGCGGCGGTTGAAGCGGCACGCGCTGGCGATCAAGGGCGCGGTTTTGCGGTAGTTGCTACGGAAGTTCGTAGTTTAGCGCAACGCGCTGCCGCCGCAGCGGGTGAAATTAAAAGTTTGATTGGCGATTCAGTTGAAAAAGTTGAAGACGGTACACGATTAGTTGCTGATGCAGGACGAACAATGGAAGAAATTGTCAGTGCAATTCGTGGTGTGACAACAATTATGTCTCAAATTAGTTCCGCTTCTGCTGAACAAACGTCAGGTATCGAACAAGTAAATAAAGCAATTGGTCAAATGGATGATGTGACACAACAAAATGCGGCATTAGTTGAAGAAGCGGCGGCGGCGGCAGAAACATTAGAAGATCAGGCATTGAGTTTAGCAAGTACCGTTCAGTACTTTAATTTGAAATAAATTGTTTGTTTTTTTGAAAAAAAGAAGTTTTCAACAATGTGAATTTTGGTGCGCCCGAGCGGATTCGAACCTCTGACCTCAGCCTCCGGAGGGCTGCGCTCTATCCAGCTGAGCTACGGGCGCGTACTTGAAGGCTCATTTTAAACCAAGAACGCGCCAATTACGACTAGAATGTGCAACTAGCGCGACTTTTTCACGCATTTTTATTCGCTACGTTCACTCGCCTGCGTGATAATGCTATCAGGTGGCACGCTGTGCGTAAGCCAAACATTCCCACCTATGATAGATCGCTTTCCAATAGTGACACGTCCTAAAATTGTTGCGCCGGCATAAACAACCACATCATTTTCGACAATTGGGTGGCGCAAATTACCTTTGATTAACATTCCATTATCATCTTTTTGAAAACGCTTTGCGCCTAATGTGACCGCTTGATATAAGCGCACACGTTGCCCAATCACCGCTGTTTCGCCAATTACCACGCCTGTACCATGATCAATAAAGAAACTTTCACCAATTTGTGCGCCTGGATGAATGTCAATTCCGGTGCTGGAATGGGCTAATTCCGCAATCATTCGCGCCACAAGTGGTGCGCCAAGCCTATACAAAATATGAGCTAGTCGATGATAAATCACCGCCATAATACCCGGATAACAAACAAGCACTTCATCCGGCGTGCGAGCAGCAGGATCACCTTCATAAGCGGCTTGAATATCGCTATCTACTAACGCACGAACATTTGGCAATTCGGCATTGAATAATCGCGTCATATTGATGGCTTGTTGATGAGAAATTTCATTATTTTCATTACCAGAAATAAACTGCAATTCACGGCGAATTTGCCGGAATAGCTCGTGTAAAACACAATCTAATGTGTAACCGACAAAATAATCAATGCCTTCTTCGGTTAAATCCGGACGACCCAAACGGTTCGGAAAAAGAACCGCACTTAATCCATCTAAAATTAGCTGTAATTCTCTGCGTGACGGTAATTTAGGCGGTTTGTGACGGCGTTGACGATTCTCTAACGACTGATCACGCAATTTTCGTAACTGAGCTACCGTATCTTCGATACCCCAATGATATTTTTTTATTTTATCCATTATGCGATTAACTCTAAATCATTTTGATCCAAATTCATTTTTCCACTCAATTTGATGAACGCAGTCGGCGTGTAATGGGCTTCTGAACCATCGGCATCAAAATATAACGCTCGCGTTGCATTATCATAAATTAAGCTAGCATCTTTAATTGCTTGCTGCATATTTGCCACAACCGCAAAACCTTTAAATGCAAAGGTGGCACTTAATTGAATGTGGTCAGTTCCTTTTACGAAATCCGTAACTGTATCTACATTTGCGGCGCGTACCGCGAAATCCCCAACAAAATCGTAATCTTTTAAATTAAATACAAACGTATCTTCACCTTGTCCACCGGTTAATTTGTCATTGCCTTTACCACCTTCTAACGTGTCATTTCCGTTCATGCCATTCAATGTATTCGCTAAGTCATTTCCTACTAAGTGGTTCGCGGATTCATTGCCTGTTCCAACGACTGCATTACCAGTCAGCATTAAATTTTCAACATATTTGGGCAGAGAGAAATTAACGCCACTTTGTACGGTATCGACATCAAGTTGAGAAGATATTTCAATAATTTTATCTTTCACGTTATCAACGATATACAAATCATTACCCCCACCACCTGTTAGCGTATCGCTTCCAATTCCACCATCTAATGTATCGTTACCTGCCAAACCTTCGATACTATCGGCTTTAGCTGTACCAACTAAAAAATCATCCCCTGCCGTTACTTTTGCTTGTACTTCAGTCAAACCATCCGTGCCATAAAGCCATTTTAATGCGGCTAAATCATAAGATTGAAATTCGGTTTTATAAACGCCTTTATGTGTGTAAGACATAATTGTATTGTTAGTATTATCATCCGCTCGCGGCAGCGTTTTAGGGGTTTCAAACGGATGTTTTAAACCTAAAGCGTGACCAATTTCATGTAACAGTGTTTCATAACCTTGACTTCCAGCTGTTGGAGCTGAATTTTCTTTGTTCCACTCGACATTATCCAAATAAACATAAGCCTCACCCGTATAATTAGTGACCATATTTTTTTCGTTATAATTGTAGCTATAACTGTTATCGCATAAACCGGCTGTCGATTTTCCTTCTAAATTTGTATTCGAAAAATGAATATCTGCTTCTTTTGTTGTGGAAACTTCTACGAATTTAATCCCCAAAATACTCGTGACATATTTTAACTCAGCGCGTGCGGCATCTTGTTGTGCCGCATTAAATGCGCTAACGGTAGTATGATTTTTTGAATCGTTAAAATTTTTAATATCAAAAGAGTAATAAAGTATGGAACGTGAGGGAGTAAGATAATTCCAATTCACGTTATTATCGATTAACGCATCAATTTTTATATCGCCCGAATAATTAACTTGATTTAAATCTGTAGTGGTTAATGTCGTAACGGTACTTGGAGCTGTGCCGCTGCTAGAAATTGGCGTATTAAACGTATACGGGGTATTTGATAGCGAAATGCCGGTTAAGTCACTGACGTAAGTTTGTAAATTGTCACTGAATTCCGTTGGTGTGAAATTAAATGTGTTGCTAATAGAACCTTTTGATAAATCAAACGAATAAGACACACTTGGTACAGGAACTTGCCAAGTATTTGCCATTTTTAATACATCGTTCAGCTTAAAAGTTCCCCAAAAATCAGAAAAACTAAAATCACTTGAAGGCGAAAACATCATCGGAAAAGCTCCACGATACATTGCCGTTTAGGGCGGGGAGGTAAGGAGTGCTTGTACATAAATAAATCCTCTTGTTATACTCACACCGTCTTTTATACCTACCGCAGGGCTTGCGCGATGTTAAGCCTTTGGAGACGATGTAAGAGGTGTTAGCTCAATGCTACTGTCCAATTGTCTGTGAATTAGGAAGTTCTCAATAGCGATATTGGAAATCCCCACCGTTTAGGGCGGGGAGTATGTTTTTCTTTTACATTTTTCATAGCAATTCATATAAAAATATAGTCGTGTTTCAGAGTTTGAAACACCGTTAACATTACATCTATTGCCAAAAATCGACTGCTCAATTAAACTCTTGAC
>CAIQZX010000203.1 GCA_903876445.1 uncultured Pseudomonadota bacterium
GAACAGTCAAGGTTGACGTTCAAATGCAGCATTTGTCTTCTTGTCAATGACAAAGCGGAGACAGGAAGACATCGACCGGTCCGATTTGCGAAGAATGAAAAATTTTTCTACAAAAAACACCTTGAAAGTATTAAGAATTCAGTCAAAAACTACTTCCCGATTTCAATTTTTAGCAATCACGAGATGCTGATTTTCGTGACACGCAATCCTAAAACAGTCAGTACCGTTGGCATAAACTGTTTGAGACACAGAACTATAGCATAATCCGTGAATTTCTTGCCAAAGAACAGCCTAAATCATCATTAGTGTAAAACTTATACTACCGTTTGTGTGTTTATAGGCTCGCACTAAAAGTGTGCGTTTTATACAAAGCCGAACTGTGCAGCGTGTGATTAAATGTTTGATTCATTACAGCTAAATGTTGAGGTTGTTGGAATTGTTCTCATGTTTGATTTGTCCATTCTAGCTATCTTTTGTAAGAATTTTAATTATGTAATATAAAAACTACATAATCAATAGATTGAAAAATTAAATTTATTTTTTACAACGTCACCTTTTGTTATGTTTTTTGGTTATTATGTCATTTGCTAATGAAGAAATTTAGCAGTTCTTAATTTAAAACACAGGAGATGATTATGTTAGGTGCAATTACAGGCGATATTATTGGTTCAGTTTACGAATGGAACAACATAAAAACAATAGAATTTGAACTTTTTAGCCCTCGATGTTTTTTTACGGATGATACAGTTTTAACCGTTGCATTAGCCGATGCGATTTTGAATAAGAAAAATTATGCCGATGTAATGCGTGAATACTATCAACTTTATCCGAATAGTGGTTATGGTGGAATGTTTCATCAATGGGCGAGAAATCCCAATGCACCGGCTTATAACAGTTGGGGCAATGGTGCGCCAATGCGTATTAGTCCAGTGGGTTATGCGTTCAACACATTGGAAGAAGTTTTACAAAAGGCTGTGGAATATACTGAAATTACACATAATCACCCAGAAGGAATTAAAGGCGCGTGTGCAACAGCCGCTGCGATATTTTTAGCGCGAACAGGTCACAGTAAACAAGACATCAAAAACTATGTCATTGAAAATTTTGGTTACGACTTAGATAGAACCTGTGATGACATTCGCCCTACTTACAAATTCAATGAATCTTCACAAGGAACTGTACCTGAAGCGATTGTGGCGTTTTTGGATTCAACGGATTTTGAAAATGCGATTCGTCTTGCTGTTTCGTTAGGGGGTGATTGCGATACGTTGACTTGTATTACTGGCGGGATTGCACAGGCTTTTTATGGCATACCTGAAGAAATTACTGAAAAGTCATTGTCTTTGCTTGATGATAAGTTGAAGGCTGTAACAATCGAATTTATCAATAAATTTTTTCATAATTGATAATGCGTTTTGCGTGAATAAATCAACTTGCCATAGGAAAATCACTTTATGCTTAATCAAAGTTATCACGTTTTTAAAATTCAACTGTTTAACGGTGACATTCTCAAAAATATCGTTAAAGTTGAAATGCCCGTTACTCAATCAGAACAGGAGATTCTAACCGAATATCCTGATTGTAAAATTTTGAGCCTCAAAACACACGAGATGAAATGGGAAACATTGCAGAATGTAAAGCGTGGCGTTTGTCAGGTAAGAAATCAAAAAACATGGGAAATATCAGAAGCCGAATATGAACGTGGCTTGCTTTATCGCGGCAAAAATCCTGTGTTTCATGGTTATCAAATTTCAGTATCGTTTGACGAACATAAAATTATTGGTAAGAGTGTTGGGTATTGCGAATCTTTTCAGCCAGCACTTAGAGCCTGTAATGAACAAATTGAAGCGTTAGGTTATGAATTACTCGTCGCGGGAAACTCAAGGCATTATTCTGAATCTGCTATGAGTGGTGGTGCGGGTTGTGGTTATGTACCCGTTGATATTATGATGACGTTTTCAGATGAGTATTAAATAATATCGTAAATCAAATTTTGCTATGCACTAAATCAATCGGAATTATTAAAAATGACAGAACTTACAGAATTAACTAAGAATGGTTGGGAAAGAGAGAACCGTCCGCACCACAACATTCAACACTTTGCAAAAAATAAACATGGGAAATTATTTGCCATTAACGTTGAAAAAACTAGCTCTGTTGTTAGTATTCGTACTTTAAATAAGTTACTTAACAATACAAGAAGGTTCAAAACCTTCAATGGGCTTTCTGTTTCACCGAATATGATGCTGATAACCGATTCTTATTTTGACGATAAAGTTGAAACCGAAGGCTTGAAAGCTGGCGTAGAATTGATTGATAAAGAGCGTTGGGAACAATTAACCAGTCCGCCCCAACATTTTGAGCTAAGGGAATATCAAAATACTGTTATTAACGACAGTTTGAAAAAATATAATTCAAATCAAGCAAGATTGTTAATTGAAATGGCTACTGGTTTAGGGAAAACTTATACCGTAGCTCACTTAGTGAAAAATTTATTAGACAATCAAAACTATGGATTTAAAAGAGTTTTATTTTTAGCGCATCAAAAAGAAATTTTATTGCAATCAGTTTCTGCTTTTAAAAGAACACTGACAAATACAATCGGTGATGTTGGTAAGTATTCATTTTCAGTTTGTTTTGAGGGTGCAGCATTACAAGATACGGATTTCGCTTTTGCTACATTCCAAACATTGAAAAATAAACTTCAAAATATACAACATTTTGATTTGATTATAGTAGACGAAGCTCATCATGCTCGCGCTACTGTATATGAAAGAGTAATTAACAGTTTTACGCCTAAACTTCTTGTTGGTTTAACCGCAACGCCATTTCACTCAACAGGAAAGTCTGTCATAGACTTTTTCGGAGGGGATAACGGACATATAGGTCGATATAACTTGATTTGGGCTTTAGGTCAGAAACACGCTTATTTAGCTGAACCCAAATATCTCGTATATTGGAATAATACAGTAGTTGATGCGGGATTAGAAGGTAATGATGCTAACGCATTTTTAGACCAAGATTATGAAAAAGATGCAATTACGAGAATTGAAGATACGATAACAAATAAACAAATTGAAAATCCAAAATGTATTGTTTTCTGTCGTAACATCAAACATATAAATCAGTTAATAGAATTTTTCCCTACGGATTCTGCTATTTCAATTCATTCAAAAATGAGTTCTTCTCAGAGAAAAGAAAACATTAAGTATTTCCGCCAAAATCCAAAATGCCGTTATATTTTAGTACGCGATTTATTTAATGAAGGAATTGATATTCCAGAAACAAATATGTTAGTTTTCATGCGCTATACAGGTTCTTATACTGTTTGGCTTCAACAATTAGGTCGAGGGCTTAGAAAAACGAAACCGCAAGGACAAGAAGAATTTGTATATATTTTAGATTTTGTTAGTTCATTTGAACGATTAAATGAAATTGAAACGCTTGCTAAAGATGTAAATGATGTAAGAAATAAACAAAACAACAATAATCAAGTTGATAATTTAACTGTCGATATTGCTACTATAAACGACGATGGCAAAAATAAAACACCAGTAACTTTTACTGACCCAATAAATACAAATTTAGTAGATACTCTTGAAAACTTAAAACGTCGATTAGGTGAAGAAATTAGAAGCACTTTTGATGAAGGCGAAGGCATTCCTTCTATGGAAGACACGTTGATTATTATCAACGAACTAACCAGTAATCAGGAGCTTGTTAACCAAATAAAAACTGAATATACTCGTTATGGTTTAATTAAAGATAATTTTGATAGTTCGGAATACTCAAAAGAAGAGCAGCTTATGAAAGCACAAGTTCTTAATGGCGTAGTTGCTTCGTATGAAAGAAATCAACAGGTTATTTCGCCCAGTATTTTTAAAGAAATTAGCGAAGAAAGTCGTCATGAAGATTTATTAAATTACAATGAAAGTGAAGCAGAATACTTAGTAGCCAAAAAATCTTTGTACGGCAAAAAATTTAGATCGCATGAAGAGTTGAAAAATTATGCAGAAGTTCAACACAAAAAATCTGAACTGATTGAGAAATATATTGATGTTATAAAAACAAGACAAGATTTGTTAAATTTGCATCCTTCCGACGAAAACGAAATTAAACAAGTATTTAAATGCACGCTTATTTTATTTAATCGCTTAGAAAGCCACCGCAAACAAATGGGAGTATAA
>CAIQZX010000204.1 GCA_903876445.1 uncultured Pseudomonadota bacterium
ACTTGCATGTGTTAAGCATACCGCCAGCGTTCAATCTGAGCCATGATCAAACTCTTCAGTTTAAATCAGCTTTGTAACTAGTAAATTAGTTACCAATTTTGGCTCGACTAGAATTAACTGACAATTTAAAAATTGCCGTGTAGTTTCTTTAATCGATTATCTTGTTTATCACTCGATAACATCACAAGCACCCACACAAATTATTTTGATTTAAGTTTTTAAAGAGCTTTTGTTTTTTGCCTTAGCTGCGTTGCCGTAGCTGAGTTTTAAAATTATAGCGATTTTTTTGAGTTTGTCAAAAAGTTTTTCAATTTTTTTTAAAAAACTATTTATCAGCAACTTTAATCAACCAACCTTCTTGCTGGTAACAACCTAAAACTGCTTTTGAAAACAAATTGATACGCACAAATTTCCCCGTAAAATCTTCTGGAATTTTTGCAGTTATTTTATGAAAGCTGCTGTTGCTTTCGACTGCAAACGGCACCGACTGATCTTTCATTGTTAGTTTAATTGTTGCTGGATCTGTCCATTCTGATAATTTAAAAGAAAATTCTGATTCTACTGCAACTTCAATTTTTTCAGGCTCTTGATAAGTCGGTAACGTAAACTCGCGGACTTGCGGTTTTTTGCAAACTTCATCAACATCGCCCGCTGAATACGCTGAAGCTCCAACATTTACACTTAATAATGCAACAATCAACGTTGTTTGAACAAAATGATTAACTTTCATTGTCTTTCTCCAAAAAATTACTAAAAATTATTTTGCAACAGGCATTTCAGAAACTGGCGTAGCACTTTCTGCTACTTTTTTTGCCATTAAGGCTTCCTCTTTATGCCCTTGCCCGTAAACTGTCATAGAAATCATAAACGAAACAGTCGTAATACCAAGAATTAAAAACCGTGTGGGTTCTTTCAAAAAAAACAACGCCCATTTTGGTTTGTACATTCCTACAACAAAAAATAACAACGTGTACGAAAACAAGTGAAAAGCAACTGAAACCATAATAAAAATCTCACCATTGTGTAATTAAATAATTTTGACATATTATAGATACGTCATTATTTACTAACCAACTATATTTATGCCGTCATTTGATATTATTTCTGAATTCGACCCTCACGAGGCGAAAAACGCCATTGATCAAGCCAACAAAGAAGTTACAACTCGCTTTGATTTTAAAGGCACCGATTCAAGTTTTGAACTTAATGACACAACGATTGTCATGATTTCACAATCAACGTTTCAATTGCAACAAATGTTCAGCGTTCTTTGCTCTAAACTTACTAAGCGCGGCATTGACATCGCTTGTATGGAGGTTAAGGATGCAAAAGGCAGTGGAAAATTGATGCGACAAGAAGTTTTGCTAAAACAAGGTATTGAATCTGTATTAGCAAAAAAAATCGTGAAACTCATTAAAGATAATAAACTTAAAGTTCAAGCCGCTATTCAAGGTGAGAAACTGCGTGTAACCGGGAAAAATCGAGACGACTTACAAGCTACCATTCAGTTTTTACGCGCGGCGAATTTAGAACAACCATTACAATTTGATAATTTTCGTGAATAACCAGTAAGTACCAAGTATAAATAACAGCCAACTTGCAACAAACACGCCAATCACGCCGTCGTAGTGACTAACTAAAAACGAATACGGCGTGTTTAAATCTATATTCATTGTTGACTTACTCATTCGAATTAATGTTACCCATCCAGTGTGACATCCGATACATAAGGCTAAATTCATGTTTTCGCGCAACCGTAACATACCTAAAAATAATCCAACTGCACATAATGCGATAAATGCGTTTACATCTTGCATCGCAAAAACATTGTGATACGCCTCCTCTAGTAATTCAAAACTTCCGTTCAAACTCAATGTTTCTTCCGAAACAGGTGATTTGCTATCTAAAAAATGCAAGCCGGCGTAATAAATTGAACTAATTAAAACCGCTAAGAATGCAGATAGATATTTTCTTAAACTAGTTAGTAATAAACCACGAAATACAGATTCTTCAACAACGCCAATCAACAATGCTAATCCGAATGCAATTCCGAATTTCTTCGCCACCCAGCTCAACGTCCACGCTTTTGTCGTATCAATAGAATGTACACCCAAAAAATTAAGCGCGAAAAAAACAGGTAACAAAATTAGCAAACTCAAACCAAAACCACGTCCGAATTGTTTAAACATCAATTTTAACGGTGCGTAACCTAACATTTCGTTATTCAAATTTAACCATTTTGAAATTGGAAAAATACTCAATAACAACATAATTTGTGATGATCGAATCATCAATTTTCGCAAAATCGTCGCATCATTAAAACTTAATGCGATCCAATAACTTAATAAACACGCACTGCTTGTTATTACCAACAAAATTAACATTGGCATAAGCGCGTAAAAAATTGCACGGCTCATTATTGAAAATCACCCCACAACATTTGCACTGCCGATAACGCCGCAAGTGATGCGGTTTCAGTGCGTAAAATGCGTGCGCCTAATCGAACGGGAATAAATCCTTTTGCTTTTGCAATTTCACGTTCAGCACTTGAAAAACCACCTTCAGGTCCCGTTAATAACGTTACAGAATTATTTTCAGGCAAAAGTTGTGCTAAATTTTTTTCCGCATACGGATCTAAAAAAACTTTCAATCCCCCCTGCCCTATAATCCACGCCTTCAATGTCGAAATACCTACAAAATCAGGCAAAACGGTGCGTCCACTTTGTTCTGCCGCGTGTTGAATAATTTTTTGCCAATGCTGCCAACGTTGTGATTTTTTTTCATCTTTGAATTGCACCACGCAACGTTCGGTCATCAACGGCGTAATCGATGTTACGCCTAATTCAACCGCTTTTTGAACTGAAAAGTCCATTCTGTCACCACGCGAAATCCCTAAACCCAACTGGATTTTTAAGTTTGATTCAACACTTCGGTCAACAAAGTTTTCTAATTCAACTCGCACAGATTTACGGCTGACTTCAACGACTTTACCGCCGAATTCGCCGCCCGCTCCGTTGAATAAAATAATCGGCGCGTCGTTTTTCAAACGCAAAACGCTTCGGGCATAATGCGCGTTGTCGTCGTCTAATTCGATAGTGTTTCCAGTTTGCAACGCCGCTTTAATGTAAAGTCTTGAAATTCGCATTTTTACTCTTCAAAAATCGCCGCGTTCACATTCAACGCGCCATTAAAAATAGATTTGTCTTTAATATACCCAAATTTGGTGCCACTCAAATTCGTGCCACGAAAGTTCACATTCTCTAAACGTGAGCCACTTAAATCCGCCATTGTTAAATCAGCATTCGTCAAATTCGCACCCGTTAAATCAGCCCGTTTCATCAACGCACGATTTAAATTTGCGCCTGTTAAATTCGCATTCGACAAGTTCGCGCCTTTCAAACTCACGCGCATCAAACCCATCGGCTGATTTTTCATATCCACGCCCCAATTTACGTTAGTTAAATTTGCGCCTTTCAAATTGGCTTTGTCCAGATTTGCGATGAAACGGCTGCCGCTTAAATTCGCACCACTCAAATCTGCCTCCATCATGCTCACACCAAAGATACTGGTGTTCGACAAATTAGCGTGGGCAAAATGAATCCGTGTCATAACGGTTAAATCTAAATTCAAATTGGACAAATCGCTGTCGTTCAAATTTGCATCACGCAAATCCGTTCCCCACAAATCCGCGTTACGAAAATCCAGTTTCGACAAGTTTAACGTGCGAAAATCTTGGCGGCGCAAATCCGCAATATGTGTTTTATCCGCGCTGTTCAATTTTTGTTCAATTTCGAGGCGGGTCAAATCTGCAGCGAAGACGTTTAAACTCGTTGCTAAAGCCATAAAACCTAAACTCATTTTTTGCGATTTCATTTTTCCCTCAATTTCTCATAGTTTCTGCAAATCAAAGCAGGTGATATTTTCCAATAGGTCAGCGGATTAAAACCACAAATAAAAGATGAATCCATTTTCATTTGAATAGTTTCTTTTCCGTTGCCCCTTGAGATAGTCTTACAATAATTGTAATCGAATAGACTAATCGAAAGAATTGTTTCGAAGTTTGACCACTTTTTGCAAAAACCAACACATTTGCAACGCAAGTATGATACGCCATGCGTCAAGGTCAAATTAAATCGTTTAGGACAAGGAAGAGTTTCAGCTAAACCTTTTACAATACATCTCTGAAAAAGTCATGAATTGCTTGTGTTTCTGCATTTCACAACTTATACACAAAAAAATATAAGTATTTTCATTCACATGCAAATTGCTTTTAATTTCCTAGCAATAAACTAGAAATTATAAAAAATTTGGAGTAGATTATCTGAAAAATTTATTTTAGATACAAAACGAGAATTTATGAGGAACAATTTAAGTTTGTATGGTAAGTAAGATTTTTTTCAAAAAGGATATTTCTATGCAACTCAAGTTTCCGTTTGACTCTTCTAGCCCTATTTTTGGAGAAGCAACTGTTAGTATTGATAAAACGATAGACCGCGTTTTTTATTACGTTGGCGAACGATTTTTTGATAACTATCCTAAATGGGCAGTCGAAGTAGTAAATTTTGAGCCATTAGACGACAACAAAGAAGTTTCTATTGGCGCAAAAGCAAGGCAAATTCGTAAAGATAATGGTGCAAAAATTGAATCTGTATTTGAAATTACAGATTATGACCCATACATTTTATTTGGTTTTAAAGGTATTAACGCACCTTATAAACAAACTTATCTATTTGAATATGATGAAAATAATAAGCTAACAAGACTTACTTTCCGGTTTGAATTACTTGAGCTTGATGTTTTTATGCGTCCATTTCAAAAGCTAATTCGTACAGCTATTGAAGATGGTGCAGAAAATCTCGTTGAAAATATAAAAAATTTAGTTGTTCTCGAATGTAACTAATTTTTAAACCTATTCGGAGTTTATGCTATGCCTTTTATTATTGAAAAAGATTCTAGTGGTTTAATTCCACAAGTACTTTCTGCTATTTTAGATGAGTGTGTTAATGGTGTAACGTTGGCAGACCCAGATTTGGAAGATGTGCCAATTATCTATGCAAACAAAGCATTTGAACGTATAACTGGTTATAGTAAAGAGGAAATCACTGGGCATAATTGCCGTTTTCTTCAAGGCGAAGACCGCGACCAGTCAGCACGTTATGCGATTTCTGAAGCGATGAAAAACAATGAAGCATTAGAAGTTACATTACGAAACTACAAAAAAGATGGCACGTTATTTCATAATCGTTTGAAAATTACACCATTATTCGACAAGAAAAAAAGAGTTCTTTACTATTTAGGCGTGCAATATGACATCACTGAACAAGTAAATGCAACCAACGAAATCAAAGAATTGAACGGTTTATTGAACTCGATGTCGAAATAATCACGAGATAAATTTAGGGGGAGCAATGAATGAAACAGAGCTTGTTACCAATAATGCAGGTGCTGCATTTACCCAAATTCTTTTTGGACTGGCAATTGTAGCTTTTTTCTTTCTGGTGGCTGTCGAAAAGAGAAAACCTTATCGTCAATTTTCTACCAAAGTTTATAAAGAATCGTTTGTCACAAATACGACTGCATTTTTAGTCAATAACATTATTTTGACTTTATTACGAGCCTCATCACTATTTTTTGTTGCACAACAATTTTCGTCTTACGGTTTATTATCGAGTTTAGATGATGGCATCATTAAATGGTTGCTTGCCTTTGCTTTATTTGATTTTGCTATTTATGTTTGGCATTTTGCTAGTCATAAATACGAATGGTTATGGCGATTTCACAAAATCCATCATTGCGATAAAAGTTTCAATGTATCAACCGGCTTTCGATTTCATGTCTTCGATTTATTACTCGAAATTTTGTACAAATGTGCATTCGTAATCTTCATCGGCGTAAATGCTTATATCGTCTTATCGATTGAAATTATTGAGTTATTTTTTATCTTTTTTCATCACGCGAATATCGAATTTTCAAACGAAAATAAAATTTCGCAATTTATCATCACCCCCTCGCTACATCGTACTCATCACTCTACTTTGCGTTCAGAGCATGACAGTAATTACGGCATCGTTTTAGCAGTCTGGGACAAAATGTTTAACACCCGCAAAGAATTAGAGCCTGAAAATTTAGGACTCGATTTGGTCGAAGCTGAAAATTTTGTGCAATTGTTTTCGCTTGCGTTTATTACTGAACGAAAAATAATGCAGCTATTAAGCTGGATTCCTAAAGGAAAAAAATAACGGGAATATTCAGATGATTATAAAAACTAAAAAACTTATTTCGAGCAGTGAAATCACCCCGCCTGAAATTTTTCAAGAGCGACGGAAATTTATACGAATGCTAGGATTAACAATGGTTGGTGCGAACATTCCATCTGCTTTTGCTAGCGAAGATAAAATCAGTTTGGCGAACATTTTTAGAAACACAGCCTTGGATAATTCTTTAAAATCAACGCCTGCTGAATTAGTTCAAAATTACACGAACTATTACGAATTTACATTCAATAAAGATGATTCAACTAAACTTGCTCAATCAATGGTGATTGACCCATGGTCAGTTGAAATAAGTGGCGAAGTTGAAAAACCTCAGGTTTATCACTTAGAAGATATTTTAAGTAAGCAAACACTTGAGGAACGCATTTACCGTTTTCGTTGTGTTGAAGGCTGGTCAATGGTTGTTCCATGGGTTGGTTTTTCGTTATCGAATTTGTTAAAAATAGCACAACCACTTTCAACTGCACAATTTGTGAAATTTACGACCATTCAGCAGCCGGAAACGATGCCGAATCAACGTGATAAAAAAATGTTGGAATTTCCTTATGTCGAAGGTTTACGAATTGATGAAGCGATGCACCCATTAACCCTGCTTGCTGTGGGAATGTATGGCGAAACATTACCTAAACAAAATGGCGCACCTTTACGTTTGGTCGTTCCTTGGAAATATGGATTTAAAAGTATTAAAGCAATTGTCAAAATCGAATTATTAAAAAAACCGCCTTTAACAACGTGGAATAAATCTGCACCGCAAGAATATGGTTTTTATGCGAATGTAAATCCTTCTGTTCCGCATCCCCGCTGGAGTCAAAATAGTGAGCGATTGCTAGGGAGTGGTTTTTTTACGCCGCGTCGGCAAACTGAGTTATTTAATGGTTATGGTGAGCAGATAGCATCATTGTATCAAGACATGGATTTACGGCATTTTTTCTAATGAACGGGTTAATCAAAAGTTTATTGGCATTGACACCGGTATTTTGTTCGTTGCCTTTGTTGTTTTTGGGATTTGATATTGCCTCCGATAATTTAGGTGCAAATCCTATTCAAGCCTTGCATATTCGTTTAGGTGATTGGTCGTTGCGATTTTTATGTATTACTTTAGCTATCACGCCTATTCAAGCTATTACACGTTGGCGGGGTATGACTGAGTGTCGGCAATTATTCGGTTTATACACGTTTTTTTATGCTTCATTACACGTCTTGGTTTATCTATTCGTTGACCATAATTTTATGTGGTCACTTATCATCACTGACATTATTGAAAGTCCCTATATTTGGCTAGGCGTACTTGCTTACATTATTGTGTTTTTACTTGGTTTAACCTCATCAAAATTCGCAATGAAAACGCTAGGTAAAAATTGGAAAAAACTACATCGCTGGATTTATTTAGCATCGGTGGCTTCCGTTATTCATTATTTCTGGCAACTCAAAGGTAATCTCACAGAGCCATTAGTTTATGCCATTATTATTGTTCTTTTATTGAGTTTTCGTTTACTTGCATCTTAAATTAAGGCGGAATGTCAAAAAGAGTAAAAAATGAAAAACAAAAATCAATTTCCTGTCATGCTTGTAATGATTTTTCTGTAAAATCTAAAAAGAAAATAAGTGACTTGGAGACAAATGGATGAAAATATGGGTTGATGCTGACAGCTGCCCGAAAGCGATTAAAGAAATTTTGTTTCGCGCGGCAAATCGTACAGAAATAATCACTACACTGGTCGCGAATCAATTATTACAAGTTCCTCCTTCACGTTATATCAAAACATTAAGAGTAAATGCAGGCTATGATGTTGCGGATAACGAAATCATTAAATGCTTAAATGCGGGTGATTTAGTGATTACAGGCGACATTCCGCTAGCCAATGAAGTAATTGAAAAAGGAGGACACGCTATCAATCCACGCGGTGAATTATATAGTCACGAGAATATCAAAGAACGTTTAAATATGCGTGATTTTATGGAAAATTTACGCGCTAGTGGTATTCATACCAGAGGATTTGCACCACAAAACTCTGGCGATGTTAAAGCATTTGCAAATCAGTTAGATAAATTTTTGGCGAAACAAAAATGATTCTAAAACTTCATCCAGCGCAACCGATTGGCATTTGAAACTACCGTCACCGACGAAATTGCCATCGCTAAACCTGCAATCATGGGATTCAACAACACGCCAAAAACGGGATAAAACAAACCCGCCGCCAACGGAATACTAACCGTGTTATAAAAAAACGCGCCCAATAAATTCTGTTTAATGTTTGTTAGTGTTGCGGTTGAGAGTTTCATGGCTTCGGCAACTTTTAAAAGTGAACCCTGCAAAATTACAATGTCCGCACTTTCAATCGCCACGTCAGTACCGCCACCAATCGCCATACCGACATCCGCTTGGGCAAGAGCGGGCGCGTCGTTAATGCCATCGCCCACCATGCCAACGCAAAACCCCGCTTGTTGTAATTCACGCACGATTTCAGCCTTAAATTCGGGCAAAACTTGCGCTTTCACTTCGGTAATTCCCGCCTGTTTGGCAATTGCCTTCGCAGTAATTTCGTTGTCGCCCGTCACCATAATTAAACGTACGCCTAGATTTTTCAATGCTCGAACGGCTTCGGCAGAATCCGTTTTAATTGGATCTGAAACCGATACAATCCCAACAATTCCACCATTCGCAGCTAACAACATGGGCGTTTGTCCCAATTCGGCTAATTCGTCTAACGTCGTTAAATAATTATCAACCAAAATTTCTTGTTCAAGCATTAACGTTTTGTTTCCAAACAAAACGCGCTGTTCTTTATATTCACCAATTACGCCACGTCCTGCAATTGCTTGAAATTTTTTGATTCGATTTAGTTTTAAATCCTGCGATTTTGCAGCATTTAAAATACTACCCGCGAGTGGATGCTCAGAACCCGATTCTAAACTTGCAGCAAGTTGTAAAACGGCTTTTTCGTCGAAATCACCAAACGCTAAAACCGTTGCAACGTTTGGTTTGCCTTGCGTAACCGTTCCTGTTTTATCCAAAATAATGCAATTCAATTTGCCAGCCGTTTGCAACGCTTCGCCTTTGCGAATCAAAATTCCCGATTGTGCCGCGCGTCCCACCGCAACCATTACAGAAATCGGTGTTGCCAGCCCCAACGCACACGGACACGCAATCACCAAAACGGTCATCGACGTAACAAACGCATAACTCAACGCCCCATCGCCGCCAAAAATCAGCCACATTAAAAACGTCACGCCAGAAATCCCAACCACCGTCGGCACAAACACACTTGCAATTTGATCCGCTAAACGTGCAATTTGTGGTTTGCTGCTTTGCGCTTGTCGAACACTTTTGATGATTTGCGCCAACGCGGTATCACGTCCAATGCGCGTGGCGGTAAATAAAAAACTGCCCGTTTGATTCATCGTGCCACCCGCGACCGACGCGCCAATTGTTTTTTCAACGGGCATTGATTCGCCTGTCAACATCGATTCGTCAACGCTCGAATGTCCTTCAGTCAATACGCCATCGACGGGGATTTTTTCACCTGGTCGAACACGCAACGTTTCGCCTAAACCGACTTTTTCAATTGGCACGTCAAGTTCTGCGCCATTTCTAACCACTCGCGCGGTGCGGGGTTGCAAGCCTAATAATTGCCGAATCGCGCCTGAGGTTTGTCCGCGTGCTTTGGTTTCGAGCGCGTTGCCTAAATTGATAAACGCTAAAATCACCACCGCCGCTTCAAAATAAGCGTGTTGCGACAAGGCGGGAAATGAATCGTAATAATCAATCATAATCGTGGAATAAAACCACGCAGAGCCTGTTCCCAAAGCAATCAGCGTATCCATATTATATTGTCGCAAACGAAATGATTGATACGCACCAGTATAAAAATGACTGCCAGAATACGCCATAATGCCAAGCGTAATGATTGATGTAACTGTCCAAAACGATTGGCTGTGCGGCATTCCCATCATAGGCATCCAACCGAATTGTTCTAAAATCATCAAAAACGCGCCAAACGCACCTGCAATTTTGGCTTTTTTTATTAGCGATTGATAACGCGCTAATTCTTGATTTTCTTGTTCAGCAGGGTCTTCAAAACCTTCCATAATCGCCGCGTCGAAACCCGCCGCTTTCACCGATTTTTTCAAAGTTTCAATATCGGGATTGCCTTTTACAATCGCAGAATGGTCGGCAAAATTCACACTGACCGATTCCACGCCAGAAACAGAAGTTAATGCACCTTCAACCGAGGCAATACAGCCCGCGCAGCGCATTCCTAAAATGGATAAACGTAATTCTGGAACGTTGGAATCGGTCGTCATGATTTTTACTCCACGCCAAAACCAGCAGCAATAATCACGTCTTCCAAATCGTCAATTTCGATTTTTTCGGCATCGAATTCAACGCTAACATGGTTTTCTTTAAAATCCGCAACGGCACTAATTACGCCATCTAATGCGGTTAATTTCCCAACTACATTGTTTTCGCAACCGCCACATTTCATGCCAGTAACGGTAAAATTGATAGTTTCAGTCATAGTAATTTCCTTTTTAAAAATTAAATTGAATGGGTATTAAAAAATGGACAATTTCAAAAATGTTTTATTCTTCGTTTACGCTAATTGGAAAATTTCTAACGCCGCCGCTAACAAATCCGAGCGTTCATTTTCCGCTGCAACACGCAACTGTGTACTTGGTGTATGTATAAGTTTATTTGTTAAGGTATGCGCTAATCGCTGCATTACAATTTCAGGTGATATGCCTTTATTTAACGAAGCCAGGGCTTTTTGCAACGCTTCATCTCGAAATAGTTCTGCTTGTGATCGATAATCCTTAATTAAAGATTGTGCTTCTTGAGCGCGTAACCATGCTAGAAAATAGGTAACTTGCGTATCAATAATTTCTTCAGCTTGTTCAGCCGCTTGACGGCGTGAATTCATATTTTGTTCAATCGTATATTGCAAATCATCAACGGTGTATAAATACACATCCGGTAATTGCTCCACTTCCGATTCAATATCACGCGGCACTGCCAAATCCACCATAAACATGGGTTTCCGTTTGCGTTTTTTTAACGCACTTTCAACACGCCCTTTCCCTAAAATAGGCAATTGGCTAGCCGTTGAAGAAATAACAATATCTGCTTCCGCTAAATGATTCGGAATTTCCGCCAAACTAATTGCATAACCATCAAATTGCATTGCCAGCGTGTGTGCTTTTTCAAATGTTCGGTTAGCAATAATGATTCGACCAATTCCTTGCTGACTTAAATGTCGAGCAGTTAATTCAATCGTTTCGCCCGCGCCAATCAACAATGCAGTTTGTTCACTGAGTTTTTCAAAAATTTGCTGCGCCAGTTGTACCGCCGCAAATGCTACAGATACTGGACTTGAACCAATTGCCGTATCGGTGCGTACCTTTTTAGCGGCGGTAAAGGTATGCTGAAAGGCTTTACCGAGCAATTTACCGATTGTTCCAGCATCGCACGCGGCTTGATAAGCAGTTTTTATTTGCCCTAAAATTTGCGGTTCACCCAAAATCATTGAATCTAAACCACTTGCGACGCGAAATAAATGCTGAATTGACGCGCCATCAATATGGCAATACAAATATGGTGTTAAATCTTGTGCGGAAAGCTGTTTATATTTAGCAATCCACTCAATCAGTCGATTCGGATTATCAAATTGCATCGTACAATAAAATTCTGTGCGATTACATGTCGAAACAATTACCGCTTCATCAACGCCATTTAGACAAATTAAGTCCTGTAAAGCCTCTGCTAAAATATCAGCAGGAAAAGCTAAACGTTCACGAATCGCAACGGGGGCGGTGTTGTAGTTGATACCAAGAGCCAGAAAAGTCATAAATTTTTAAATAAATTGCCGCTGTTATCACAGCCACTGTTTTTGATAATCTTCATAAGTATAGTGTTTAAGTAATTCCAACGTTTCATCGGCTTTTTGTAAATAGATGTCCGGCAAATTATGTCCGTTAAAACGATTTGCCTTAATTAAGGTATATGCTCCGACATTCGTAAAAGTAATTTTATCGCCAATTTGTAACGGGTGTTTAAAATGATACTCACCAAAAATATCACCTGCTAAACACGTTCCACCAGCTAAAGTGACATTGTAACGCCCATTTTCATTGTGTTCTAAAATTTTTGGGGATCTCTGATATTCAAACACTTCTGGATTGTGATTGATTGATGTGTCTAAAATTGCAATTGTTTTACCATCACTTTCAAAAATATCAATAAGACTTGCCGTCAACGTAGCTACATTACCAACAACTCCATTTCCAATTTCAATGTAACAATCAATTTTTAATTCCCGTCGTAATTCAATCACTAAATCAATAAATGGCTGATAATCAGCGATACTATGAAATAAATACCCGCCACCAAAATTTATCCATTTCAATTTTTCCAGCGAATGACCAAAATAACGCCGTAATTTATCGATGGTTTGAATTAACGGCGTGAAATTTGTTGCTGCAAAAACGGTGTGAAAATGCAAACCGCTTACTTGTTCAATCTGATTTGCTTGCCAAAGCGCGTCTATATCGATGCCTAATTTCGAATGATGACGACAAGGATTAAAACGGTCATCATTTAAAAACGAAAGTTTTGGGTTTACGCGCAACCCAACCGATGTGTCATTTTCGATGGCGGCTGCATAGCGTGCATGATGTGTAAGCGAATTAAAATTTATATGCGAACACAACGTTGTTAACTCATAAAGTTCATCCGCAATTAACGCAGGTGTCGTTAAATGCACTTCAAATTTACCTTCTTTTGAATTTGCACCTAAAACTTCTTGAGCAAGTTGCGCTTCAAAAAGTGAACTTACAGAAAAACCTTCGATAAATGGTTTCGTGATTTCTAAAACTCGCGCACACGGCAAGGCTTTCATTGCATAAAGCACTTTGCAACCGGATTTTTCACGGATTTCAGCAAGCGTTGTTAAATTTGAAACAAGCTGTGTTTCGTTAAGAATAAAAGCGGGCGTTTTTATTGGCATACTTTAAATGGAATTATGTTGAAAAATAATCGGCAAAATAATCGCAAATACCGTTCGTCCTTTTTCGCTGTGACATTCAATCACGCCTTGATGTTGTGAAATTAAGGTTTGGGCGATTGATAAACCCAACCCAGTTCCTTCGACACGTCCCGTCACCATTGGATAAAAAATTTTATTTAACATATCCGGCGCAATACCAATACCGTCATCAATAATTTCACAACGTAATGCAAGTTTATAATGTTGTCGTTCTATCGTAGCATGACGACAAATTCGAGTTTTTAATATCACATTTCCAGAATCAGAAATCGCCTGAACCGCATTTCGAACAATGTTCAAAACAGCTTGAATAAGTTGGTTTTTATCTCCCAAAAATTCTGGGATACTCGGATCATAATCGCAACGAATAGTGATATTTTCATTCGCTTCTGACTGCACTAATAAACGTACTCGCTCTAAAATTTCATGAATGTTTAGCTGTTGTTTATTTGGCAATTCATTTGAGCCTAACATTCGATTTACCAAACCTTGTAATCGATCCGCCTCTTCCATAATAACTTGTGTATATTCTTTAAGTTCCGCATTCGACAACTCTGAATCCAGTAACTGTGCCGCGCCACGCAAACCACCTAAAGGATTTTTAATTTCATGGGCTAAACCACGAACCATCAAACACGCCGCATTTTGTTGAGCGTGCAATTGCTCTTCTTGTGAAATGCGAAGTCGATTGTCAATCGGCAAAAGCTCAACAATAATTTCATTTTTTTCCAAAGGCGTAAGACTTACATTTACAAAAACACTTTGATTACCGACACGATTTAATTCTAATGCGTAATCAATCAACGATTCTCCAGCGTCACGACAATGTTTTAAATTACTCACAAAAGCCGCATCAGATAATTTAAATAATTGTTCAGCCGATATTTTCAGTAATTGCCGCGCACTATCTGCCAACAAAATTTCAGCGGCTGTATTTAAATAACACAACTTCAAATCAGAATCGAATAACAAAACTGCCGTATTTAAATTATCTAACAGGCGTTTATACATAAAATTAAACCAATGGTTGAATGTGTGAAATAGCGCGTTCTAAACGTGCTAATGTTTTTTGTTTGCCCAATAGCGAAAGTGTAATATCGATAGACGGCGAAACGCCAGAACCACAAATCGCGACGCGCAAAGGTTGAGCAACTTTTCCTAAACCTAATCCCAAAATTTCAGCGGTATTTTTAACCACATCATGCAAGGCTTCTTTTTCCCATATTTGTAAACTATAGAAAGCGTTTTTCAATTCAGCTAAAACTTGTGCGCTACCTTCACCAAATGCTTTTTTAGCAGATTTTTCGTCATAATTTTCAAATTCGCGGTAAAAATAAATACTCGCGTTCGCCATTTCTACCAGCGTTTTGCAACGTTCGCGTTGCGCTTTTACAAGTTCAATTAAATCAACAGATTTATCCACATTTGCATCAATTCCGATTGCACCTAAGTGCCAAACCAAATGCGGCACAATTTCAGCGGGTTCGCCGTGCATCAAATAATGATGATTCAACCACAATAACTTTTCCATGTTGAACGTCGAAGCTGCACCATTCACATCTTTTAGATCAAAATATTGAATCATTTCGGCAATCGAAAAAATCTCTTGGTCGCCGTGTGACCAGCCTAAACGCACTAAATAATTCAACAACGCTTGAGGCAAATAACCTTCATCACGAAATTGCATCACGCTGACTGCACCATGACGCTTCGATAATCGTGCGCCATCTGAACCTAAAATCATTGGTAAATGGGCGTATTCTGGTAGCGGCGCGTTTAACGCTTTGAGAATGTTAATTTGACGCGGCGTATTATTGATATGGTCGTCGCCTCGAATAACGTGTGTAATTTTCATGTCCATATCATCGACGACAACCGTTAAATTGTAAGTTGGTGATCCATCGGTGCGAGCAATCACTAAATCGTCGAGTTCTTTATTCGCAACGGTAATGTCGCCTTTCACTAAATCGGCAATGGTAATCGCACCAGCAATCGGCGTTTTGAAACGCACAACCGTTTTATCACTTTGCGATTTATTGGCATCACGACATTTGCCGTTATAACGCGGTTTTTCTTTTGCTGCCATTTGTTGTTCACGCAAAATCTCTAATTTTTCTTTGCTGCAATCGCAATAATAAGCATGACCCGTTTCAAGTAATTGCCCAATCACTTCTTTATAACGTGGAAAATTGTGGGTTTGGAAAGTCGGTTCAGTATCGTAATTCAAACTAAGCCATTCCATGCCGTCAAAAATCGCTTGAACAGATTCTTGTGTGGAACGTTCTAAATCAGTGTCTTCGATGCGTAAAATAAATTGCCCACCGTGTTTGCGTGCATAAAGCCATGAAAATAAAGCGGTACGCGCTCCGCCAACGTGTAAATAACCTGTTGGACTAGGCGCAAATCTTGTAATAACTGTCATTGTTTAAAAACTCAGAAAAGGAAAAGTATGAATTATAGCTGAATGTGATTAAACACGCTTTTGATGACGGTTAGTTGATTATTTCAAAACAGAAATGGAAAAGGCTAAATTTACGTTTTTTTGAGAGAGTATTTTGCTGCTCCGCTGTGTTAGGAACTATAAGTATCTACACAATTTTTGCGAGAAATTGTTGGGCTGTTATTTTGAATGCGTTCAATTCTTCAGGCGTGTAAGAATTGATAATTTCAAACATTGAAAGAAAAACCTACAGACCAACCAATAATGCGGGATTGGAAAACTCGTTTTTATGACGCATTTGTTTAATCAAAAAACTTTTTGGTTCCTGTACCTCCCGCGTTTTATCGACCGCAATTTGCCAAATTGTCACGCACGCCATACCAGCAACTAATAGACGTTTAGCAATAGCCGATTCCTGCTGCCAAGATTCCAGATGATGACCAGCGGATTTAATTGGCATAAAAACGCCATGCCGCCTGGGTACTTGCAAAGCTACTTATTCTGTTCGGCATCGCTTTCAAGTCAGCATTCAGCTGTTCTATTACTAACTGCTTATACCGATTTGATAATCTCGGGTCTATCCCCGTTAACTTTTTTTAAAATTATCCTTCACTCTCCCATTTTTTGGAAAACTTGTGTAGATACTTACGCAGTAACAAGCCAATTCCAATGAACTAATGTAGAGATGTTGAATGCAGCCATAAATGCCTAAATGTTTAGCATTTATTGATCATAAAAGTCGTCATCGTCGATACCAATGTCATCATCTTCATCCCTGTACTCATCAACATCATATTCGTCATGATAAGCTCCACCCATGAAATCACGCTGACTTTGAGTTAGTTTTTTATCTTGCTCATCTTCTTCAAGCGAATCATTTTTAGATTCATCGACAACATTTTCCACAAAGACTACTTCAATCGCATTTTTGATGGTTTCTTCACTTATGTATTCAAGGTTTTCTGAAATGTGGTCATAGATAAAATTGACACAATCGTCAACATACCATTCATCATTTTCAAAATTACTGGCGGCTATTTGAAATGCCGTACTGAAGTCTTCAGTAGCTTTAGCAAGTTCATCGCCACTAATATAATTATTTAACCAAGCTGTTGTGTCACTCATATTTACTATTATTTGGATGGATAAGATGGATTTGTTTAACGTTTAAAATTATACACTAAATCAATTTGTAGATTTACGGTCTATTAAACATCAAAAAACGATATTTTAGACGTGATTTGATGAGGTGTTTTCACTGTCTACTGTGCATAGCGATTGAATGGAATTTTTCAAATTAGAATAAACAAACTGATAATCCAATTCTTTAATTCTGATTGATGACACACGTTGTCCACCAAGAACTAATTCTGCACGTTCACCAAGGACTAGCTTTAAAAACCACGAAGGGATATTACAAAAAGAGGGGCGAGAAAGTTTATTTGCAAGTATCTTAGTAAATTGCTGATTAGTGACTGGCTCTGGGGCTACCATGTTATATGTGCCTTGAGCTTTTTCGTTATCGAGTAATTTAATTACAATGCTCACATAATCATCAATGTGAATCCAACTCATCCATTGCTTACCATCACCAATACAACCTCCAAGTCCTAATTTGAAAGGCAGTTGCATTTTTTTAAATATCCCACCAGATGAATCTAAAACTAAACCTGTCCGTAAAATACAAACTCGAATGTTTGCTTTTAATGCTTCATTTTCCCACGCTGAACATAACTCTGCACCAAAATCAGAACCAACAGAAGTCGTTTCATCTACAATAACATCGCCTGTATTTCCGTAATAACCAATTGCTGAACCACTAATTAACACTTTGGGTTTCTGATTTGCTGCCTCAATATGTCTCACTAATTCCTGTGTTAAAGAAATACGGCTATCACATAAACATTTTTTACGTTTTTCTGTCCATGACTTATCTACAATGGGTTCACCTGCTAAATTTAAGACTGCATCATAAATTATTTCAGGTTGCCATTCATTTAAAGATACGATTGCTTTGCATTGTGTAGAAACAACAGTAGGTCTACGAGTTAAAATCGTCAACTCATGTCCTTGTTGAAGTAACGCAGAACATAGTTTTTTTCCAATTAAACCCGTACCACCCGTAATTAAAATTTTCATCTCATTTCCAACCAATTTGCCAACAAGAACAATTCTTTTCTGTGAACTACCAACCACTAAACGCTATCGCGTTCTAGTGGTGGCTTCGACTGACCCGAACTGAGAATATCAGCTCCTTTCGCATCTCCACGAGCTTTGACCCGTTTAGAAGATGGGGAACGCTTTACAGTCACGACAGA
>CAIQZX010000205.1 GCA_903876445.1 uncultured Pseudomonadota bacterium
AGAATAATACCAATCTTTATCGCGCAAGCCGCCGTCATCGGTTTTAACTTCCCAAATCAAGCCGGTTTTGTTGTCTTTCGTGCAAGCCCACTCGTTTGAACCGCTGCCGAGTTTTGCCGAATCCGAAAGAGCCGCGCCGCTGTTGGAAATTTTTGTATAGCCGGTGGTTTTTGTGACGACGGGCGCGGGCGTGACGACAACGGGAGTCACAACAACCGGCGCAGGTTTTGAAACGGAAAAATTGCCGGTGAGTTGATTGCTTTTTAAATCGTTTTTACTGTCATAAATGCCGATTTTGTAAGCGGCGGAAGCGTTTGGAATGGCGGTTAAATCGAAATTTTTGCTGCTGCCGTTCATGGTTTCAAAACCGTTGCCGTAATTGACTTTGACACTGTAACCGTTTGGCAAATTGTCGCTTAACGTGCTGGAAAAAGTGAGTGAATTCCCTTGAATAACGGACGATGGCGAGACGTTAATGGTTGAAATGCTTGGCACAATCACGGGTTTTACAACGGGCGTAACCACAACAACGGGCGTGGGTTTTACAACGACGGGCGGCTGAACAACGGGCGTGGATTCATCGGTGGCGAGAATTATCAGCGTGTCATCGCGTCGGCGAATAATCTCGCCGCTGTCACTGAAAACACCAACCACATAATTGATGGGTTTGTCGTTGATGCTGCTCGGAATGGTAAAGGCGTGCGAATAATGATACTCAACGCCCGAACCTTTCATTTCGTGCCAAGTGCTTTCATCGTTGTATTGAATTTTGACGCTTTGCCCAATCGGTAATTCGTCCGTCAACATGACGCTAAAATCAAACGTGCTGCCGTTCGCGCCTTCGGGAGGCGTTACGCTGTAATCATCAATATCCACATTTTTTTGCTTTACAAAAAATTTATTCACATTCACTTGGTCACGCACATTTTTAGTGCCGGTGCTGACATTAGCTTGACCTTGAAAAATTAAACTTTTGTCACCGGTTTTACTAAAGGCTTGGACTTGCCAAAAAAACGTATTTTCTTTTTGTAAAAACGGATGTGTGGCAGCCATCGTGTAGCTGGTGGATTTCGTAATAAAATCCACGCAATTGCTGGCTTTAACGCATTTGGCTTTCCCGACATCGTAATCAGAAAACCGTTCATTCGTTGAAATAATCAAATGATATTGTTTAATAATTGCCGCATTTTTGGTTGTCCAACTAAATTTGAGCGGCTGCTTAATACCCGCCGCGTCGGTATTTTGAGGCGACACCAAACTGGGCGATAATAAATTTACGGCGTGAGCTGTTTGTATGCTCAAACCTAATGTAACAACAAAAATTTTTAACCTTGAGTAATTCACCAGTTTTCCCCGCCTGCAATCAATTGACCGTGATCCAATTTTAATACGCGATGATTTAATTTTGAAATTAAAGAAATATCATGCGACGCAATTAAAACCGTGACACCAACCTGTTGAAATTGTTCAAATAAATACATGATTTCTGCCGACAATTCAGGGTCTAAATTTCCTGTTGGTTCGTCGGCTAAAATCATCAATGGTTTATTCACGACCGCTCGTGCAATCCCCACACGTTGCTGTTCACCGCCCGACAAGGTGAGCGGGTATTTTTTTTCTTTCCCCAGCAACCCGACTTTATCCAACGCCGCACGAACGCGGCGGGAAATGTCGTTGTAACTGTATCCCATAATAATTAGCGGCAACGCAACATTATCAAACACCGTGCGGTCGTTGAGTAATTTATAATCCTGAAAAATTAACCCCATTTTACGACGAATAAACGGAACTTGACCGGATTTTACGCGACTTAAATTGTAATCGCTGAAGGTAATTTGTCCGCGATTGCCGCGCTCCATCATGGCGATAAGTTTAAATAACGTACTTTTCCCCGCGCCAGAATGTCCGGTTAAAAATGCGATTTCCCCTTTTTCCAAATGAAAATTGATATTTCGCAACACGTCGCCAACTTCGGGATAACGCATACTCACACTGTCGAACTTTAACATGGTCGTTTAATCTTTAATAAACAAAGCATTAACAAAATTTTCAGCATCAAAATCTTGTAAATCTTCAATGCTTTCACCGATGCCAATGAAACGAATCGGCACGCCAAATTGTTTCGCTAAGGCAAAAATCACCCCACCTTTTGCAGTGCCATCTAATTTCGTCAACGTTAAACCGGTTAACGTCACGGCTTCATTGAATAATTTAGTTTGCGACACAGCATTTTGTCCTGTTCCTGCATCCAAAACTAATAAAACTTCGTGTGGCGCGGTGTCGTCGAGTTTCGCCATGATGCGCTTTACTTTTTTCAATTCATCCATCAAATTGGATTTTGTTTGCAAACGTCCAGCGGTATCGGCGATTAAAACGTCAATCCCTTTTGCTTGCGCGGATTGCACAGCATCAAAAATCACTGACGCGGAATCTGCGCCGGTATGTTGCGCGACAACATGAATGTGATTACGTTCGCCCCATGTTTGTAACTGTTCAACTGCAGCGGCTCTAAACGTATCGCCCGCCGCAAGCATCACGCTGTGACCTTGCATTTTTAAACGGTTTGCTAATTTGCCGATGGTAGTTGTTTTTCCTGCGCCATTTACACCGACGACTAAAATCACAAACGGTCTATCTTGTTTTGGAATGGTTAAATTGATGCTGCATGGACGTAAAATTTCTAATAATTCTTCTTTTAAAATGGTCTCTAATACGGCACTGTCTTTCAGTTGTGAACGATTCACACGTTCATTTAATTTCGCAATAATTGCGCCGGTGGCTTCAACGCCAACGTCTGCCATTAACAAATTGGCTTCAATTTCTTCCAACAAATCATCGTTAATCGTTTTTGATAACGACAACGTTGAAAACACACCACCTAAACCGTTTCGTGTGCGTTGTAATTGGGATTTTAAACGCCCGTATAACGAATCTGTAGGAAGTTCGGCAAGCTGTTCAGTAATCGGTAATTCTGCGGAAGCCACATCGCTGTCGCTGAAAAAAGGAAAGTCGTATTTGCTGTAAAAATGAATCGCAATTAACGGCAAAATTAACAACGTCGCCAATGTGGCGTGAATAACCGCCATCCACCAAGGCAAATTAAATTTAATCGTGAAAATACTTAAACTGATTTGTAAAAACAATAAACCACTTAACCATAAACCCGCTTTGCGTAACGTTTTTGACGGTGCGGAAGTGGCGTTAAAAGTGACGACACTTAAAACAATAAAACTTAAAAACGCCCCCGCGCGATGCAACCACGCTAAGGTAATTTGGGCATCGTAAGAAACTGTGCCGCTGTAATGATTTTGAAAACCATAAATCAGATTTAACGCATTGTCATAATTCAGCGCAGGCAACCATGTTCCATTACACTGCGGAAATCCGCGACACGCCAACGCAGCGTGATTAGCGGTCGTCCAATCGCCTAAAAATACTTGAATTAAAACAACAAACAACGCAACGTGAACAAACAACCGACTTTGCGGTTGCGGTGACATAATCAAATTTGGATTTAAACGCAAATACAGCGCGAACAATAACCAAAAAAGACTGCTCATCAAAAACAACGCACCGGTGACAACAATCGGCATCATTTGTGCGAGTAATCGATGAAGTTCGTTTAAATTACCTAAATCAATTGGTGATAAACGCACCCATTCGCTACTAATAATCGCCACTAACGTAAGTAGGACGCTCATTCCTGTTATTTTTTTAAACATTTTTACTAACCAATTTGTGAAATTTTTAAAAGGTGCATCAAATCACTTTTTGCGTCATAAGGATTAAAATTCGGCGCGTATCGCATCATAAAATTGCCAAGTGGATCAACCAGTAACAAAACACCTTCGGGAATTTGCCCATTATAAAGCAGGTTGAGTTTTTCAATGACGGCGGCATTCGGTTTCAGACGTAACAAATCCCCGTCTTCCTTCCACCAATTTGCGCCTGACGCTTCGGAAACGTTGGAATCTAAAACTAAAACCGCTCGTCGCGTCCGCACCAATTCTTTATTAAGCATCAACCGTAATTGCCGAGTTTTGTGAATTGCTTCTAAACATATTTCGTCACAATCTGCTTTAGGAATCACATTCACAATCAGCCAATGTGCTTCAAGTTCTTTGATATTTTCTTGTGAAAATGTGTCAAAACCTTGGAAATCTGAACGTTCAGTAGTGATGATTGGCGTAATCAACTGTCCGTGATTTGTGGCGGATGGTTTTAAGAATTCCGGATTTTTCGCTAAAAACCAGGCGATACCAAAAGGAATAATCGATAAAGCAAAAATCCCAATAATGAGTTTTTGATTTTTACTGTGCTGAGAAGTCATAAAATCCCTGTGAATTTAATGGGAAAAACGTTTTTATTAGATGTTTTCGTAGGCTCACAATTCAATTTCAAGTCCATCAAAAGCGACTTCAATGCCAGCGGCATCAAGCGTTTTTCGCTCAATCGAATCATTGTCCAGAATCGGATTTGTGTTGTTGATGTGAATGAGGATTTTTCGAGCTTTTTCAACGCGATTTAAGACTTCAATCATTCCGCCGGCACCAGATTGAGGTAAATGACCAATTTCGCGGGCGTGTTTGTGACTGATATTTTGCGTCACCATTTCATCATCCGTCCAAAATGTTCCGTCAACGAGTAAGCAATCTACGCTTTGCAACGCTGCCATAACGTGCGGTTCGATTTCACCCAAGCCGGGTGAATAAAACACTTTTTTGCCAGTCGAAATTTGTTCGATAATCACGCCGATATTGTCGCCATCATGTGGATTATGACGGTGTGGCGAATAAGGAGGAGCTTTACTTTTCAAGGCTTGGGTATAAAAACGCAAATCAGCAATCGCGGGAATTTCAAAACGGCTGCCATCAACGGGAATGTCATGATGATTCACTGTGCAGTAATCTTTGAGCATCGTAAAAAGTGGAAAACCGGTTGTTAAGTCTTGCCTTACCATTTCCGTACAATAAATATCGAGTGGTTTACCTTCGCGTAACATTAACAGACCTGTCGTATGATCAATTTGACTATCAATCAACATGACCGCTTTAATACCGGTATCACGAATGCCGTTTTGCGGTTGAATAGCAGGAAAGGCTTCAAGTTGAGCGCGAATGTCGGGCGACGCATTGAATAATAACCAATTTTTGTCGTCGGTACTGACAGCAATCGAAGATTGTGTTCGCGCTATACCATTCATTTCACCTCGTCGAATACGATGACAATTATGGCAATTACAATTCCATTGTGGAAAACCGCCCCCTGCCGCTGAACCTAATACTCGAATTTTCATAGCTGTAAATCTCTTGTAAAAATTAAACACGAAAAAAAAGGGGCAATTCGCCCCTTTTCTTTGTTCAAAATCGAAAACGAATTAACGATTGTAAATATACATTGTAACTTCAAAACCGAAACGTAAATCTGTGTAACGTGGTGTTTCCCATTTCATACTCATGACCTGCTCCAAAAAATAAACGACGAATATAAATAATTTTGTTATTGTTGATGTTTCCGATAGTTGTGAATTCCATATAAAAGTCTCTATGGTCTTCTAAACGCTTCAACGCCAACAGCTACCCCGATAAATCGGATTAGTCTTACACTAGCTCTGCGTTCGTATAGCGTTGCCAACTCTCAATGCTCCTTTCGTCATTAAATCGAAAGTGCCGTAGAGTGTAATTGAAAGCTAAAAATTTTCAAGTGTTTTGGATTATAACTCATAGAAACCGACTTTTTAAGCCTGACAAACAACTATGTTTTGATATAAATTACTATGAATAATGTAAAAGAAAAAATACTTTTTTCTTAACAAATGTTAACTGTATCCTATAACTTATGTTACAGGCGGGTTTATCTACCGATGCAAGGCATTGTGAACTACCAACCACTAAACGCTATCGCTTTCTAGTGGCGGCTTCGACTGACCCGAACTGAGAATATCAGCCGCTTTCGCATCTCCACGAGCTTTGACCCGTTTAGAAAATCGGGAACGCTTTACGGTCACGACAGAACCTGCCGTCTCAAATTGGTTACACAATCTAACTATGATTGGTTTAGATTGCAAATAGGTTTGCTTTTCACA
>CAIQZX010000206.1 GCA_903876445.1 uncultured Pseudomonadota bacterium
AATAAAATAAAACTGTCAAGATATGAAGAAGAACTAGAAAAGTGGAAAGCAACTCAAATGTGTCAACGTTGTGGTAATTTGTATTTACCTTTTGAATTCGGAGAAAATTTATGAAAACGTGTGTGATTTTTGGTGATTTATCTTCTGACAGTGCAAGCGAAAATTATTCAACTGTCTCAATTTGCGACGACTGTGTAGATGAAGACAAGAAAGCAAAGGACGATTCACAAATAGTAAGCATGGGGGCTTACAATCCAAATTTTGGTGATACTTGTGAGTTCTGCGGTAAAACTTATGAAGAAGAATTACAAGAAAATTAACCTCTACGGTTGAAAAAAGCCCCGATTGCATCACGCCGTCGGGGCTTTTTTGTAGCAAAAAAGCCTGAAAAACGTTAGCGTTAGTAATTCTGCTTATTTGAAGCTAAATGTTGCCAAATATGGCGCGTTATTTGCTAAAATGAGAGTTTATGTAACTAAATTCAGGAAGTTAAAATATGAAAATAAGAAAATTATCTGTTTTCAAAATTTGTACCCTTACAACCATTACGACATTAACGAGTTTTAATGCTAATGCACTGCCAAGTTTCACTCGCCAAACTGGCGCAGCCTGTAGTCAATGTCACACACAATCGTTTGGTCCAAATTTAACACCGTTTGGTCGTGATTTTAAATTAGGCGGTTACACAATGGGTGGCGGTAAATCTTCTAATATCCCAGCGGTTAGTGCTTTAATTTCAGGTTCATTTACGAATACAAATAAAGATCAAACAGATGTGCCAGCAGGTTATAACAAAAATAACAATTTCACATTTGATAACGTTGATGCGTTTTATGGCGGAAAGATTTATGGCAAGGTGGGTGCTTTTGCTCAATTGAATTACGATGGCGTAAGCAAAAAAGCTCAAATGGATAACACGGATATTCGTTTTGCTGACAGTGACGATTTTTTCGACACACCTGTTACTTACGGGATTTCAGTAAATAACACACCAACTGTTCAAGATTTATGGAACACGACGGCTTGGGGATTTCCGTATAACGAAAGTGCCTTACAACCCGGTGCTGAAACAAGTGCGTTGATTAATGGTGGACTTGC
This sequence comes from uncultured Pseudomonadota bacterium, assembly GCA_903876445.1. Classification (GTDB taxonomy): domain Bacteria; phylum Pseudomonadota; class Gammaproteobacteria; order Methylococcales; family Methylomonadaceae; genus UBA10906. The sequence continues at coordinate 1,099 of CAIQZX010000206.1, forward strand.
TGCACAAGTCGGTGGTGCGACAGCTTACACCATGATTGATAATTTACTGTATTTAGAAGCCGGTGGCTATACAAGTTTAGCAAATGGCATTCAAAGAGGAATTGGTATTTCAACGCCTGACAGAATGGAAGTTGACGGGGCTGCTCCTTACTGGCGTATGGCATTACAAAAAGATTGGAAAGGTCACTTTTTCGCAGTAGGTCATTACGGCATGATGGCAGATGTTTTTGTAGCGCGTGATCACAGTGCAGGAACAACAAACCGTTATACAGATATTGCTTTTGATGCGACATATCAATACATGGCGAATCCTAGACACATTTTTGAAGTTAAATCGACCTACATTTACGAAGATCAAAAATTATCCGCGTGGAATGTAAATAATCAAAATCCTAATGGAAGATCGTATTTAAACACGTTCAAGTTCAACACTTCTTATACATTTGACCAAACTTATGGTGTAACGTTTGCGTATAACAATATCAAAGGTTCAAATGTTTCAACACTCGATACTGATCCAACCAGTCCCGATTATGGCACCCACAGTTTTGGCAAACCAAACAGTGATTATTACACCGCTGAATTGGTTTATGTTCCATTTGGAAAAAGCGGCTCAGCCCTTGCGCCTTGGTTAAATTTGCGTACCAGTTTGCAATATATTGGTTTTACAAAACTGAATGGTTCGACGCAAAAAACTTCAGATAACAATACATTTATGATAAATGGAATGTTAGCATTCTAATTCGTTTTTACTCGTCGTTTCACAAGGCGTTCAAAATAAGATTTTTGAACGCTTTTCTTTTTTAGGGGGTTATAAGGTTATGGCTGACAGAATGATATTTGAAAAACGCTTTATTCGTTTCAAAGATATTTCGATTAGTGAACGGATTTTAAATACTGTTTTTTTGCTGACGATTGGGCTGGGATATTTAGCCGCACTAGCGAATATGTACTATACACATCAAGGTTTAGACGGCAAAGCTGGGCTTTCGGTTGACGATGTAGTCATCAGTTATTACGGTTCATCCACACAAACCCGTTTAGGAACGGCCGTCAAAGGTATTATGGCTTCTAACCTAAAAATTAAAAGTGACCAAGACGTGATTTTGAAATGGATACAAAATGGCGCGACTGAAACAAGTTACGACGATGATATTGCCCCGATTTTAAATAGAGATTGTATAATGTGTCATACCCCTGCAATCAATCCATCTCTACCAAATTTAACAAATTATGCGGGTGTATCAGAAGTTGCAAAACCAGGTGGTGTAACAATTCCGACGTTAGTGCGTGTATCTCATATTCATTTATTTGGTATTGCATTCATATTATTTTTTATTGGTAGAATTTTTCTTCTTTGTGAAATCAATGTGTATGTAAAACGTGTAGCTGTTGTGATACCTTTTGCTGCAATGCTGCTTGACGTTGTATCGTGGTTTATTACGAAATCGATTCCAGAATTTGCTTATGTTGTAATTATAAGCGGAATGTTAATGGGGATTTCGATGGGAATACAGATACTACTCAGCATTTATCAAATGTGGTTTTATAAAGAAAACTAATACTTTTTACCTTTGCCCAAGCTAACTATGACATTATTATCGACATTATTCAGTTTAAAAATTCCGTTTCAAACCGAAGTGTTAGATGGAAATTTAGTTGACGTTGGCACATATAATCCGTGGTGGGTGATAACGTCGGTTTTGATAGCGATTTTAGCTTCTTATGCGGCATTTAATGCTTCCGGTAGAATTTCTCACTGCTATTCGATGCTTGAAAAGTTAATTTGGACAGTTATCAGTTCATTAACCTTAGGCATTGGAATTTGGGCTATGCACTTCATTGGAATGCTGGCATTAAATTTACAATGTCATGTTGATTACAACCTGTTATTGACTGTAATTTCAGTTTTTCCCGTTGTTTTAGTAAGCGGTGTTGTGTTAGGTATTTCTGAAATTAAATTCATTCCAATATGGATAAATAGTATTCTTTTAGCTTCCGGCATTGGGTTGACCCATTACATAGGTATGGGAGCTATGGAGTTAGATGGCGCAGAGATTAGTTATAATCCAACATGGTTTTTTTTATCTATTTTTGTCGCTATCGCATTGTCATTTATTGCATTGAAGTCAAGAGACAAAATTATCCTTTTTGGAAATAAAAACATTTTCAGTTCAATTATTATGGGATTTTCGGCTTCGGGAACACATTATACAGCGATATTTGCGATGTATTTTGCTAGCGGAAACCGTGCATCATTACCAACACATCATGCTTTACAACCCATGTTGCAACCAAATGATTTGTTGCCATTTGTCTCAATTATTGCAGTTTTTATGGCACTTATGTCATTAACACTCGCTGTTTTTTCACGAAACAAACAAATCGTTAGATGTTTATTGGAATCGAATTCTAAAAATACCGCTTTATTAAACTCAATGGCAGAAGGTGCTTATGGAACAGACACTGACGGTTATTGTAGCTTTGTAAATCATTCATTTTTGCGAATTTTAGGTTACGAAAAAGAAGAGGATGTTATTGGGAAATACGTTCACGAATTGATTCATCATTCATATGCTGACGGGACGCATTATCCGTCTAACGAATGCAAAATTTATAACGCTTATAAACACCAAAAAAATGCTCACGTTACAGACGAAGTGTTTTGGCGAAAAGATGGCGTAGCTATTCCTGTCGAATACTGGTCACAGCCTGTTATTACTAATGGTGTTGTTACGGGCGCAATTGCAACGTTTATTGATATTACCGAACGTCAAAAATATGAAAAAGAAATCAAGATGCTAGCGTTCCATGACGTTCTGACCGGTTTACCGAATCGCCGAAAATTGCTCGACCACATGAGTGATTCAATCAAATTAAGTCGTCGAGAAGGTAAAAAATTTGCGGTATTTATGATGGATTTAGACAAATTCAAAGCCGTTAATGACACCTTAGGACACGCGGCAGGCGATGATTTACTTAAGCAAGTGGCAACGAGAATTACGAAGCGATTACGCGAGAGCGATATGGCGGCTCGATTAGGGGGCGATGAATTTGTCGTTGTTTTAGAAAATTGTTCGACCCATGAAGATGCAGAAATCGTCGCTTCCGATTTGATTTCAGATTTAACTTTGCCATTTAAGTTATCAGATGGAAATGTCGTTCAAATTGGCGCGAGTATTGGCATTAGTTTTTATCCACAACACGGAACCGTGCCAGAAATTTTAATTCATGTTGCAGACAGTGGACTTTATCAAGCAAAAGAAAACGGACGGGGATGTTTTTTCTTTGCTAAAAAAACGATTGAACATTAACGCATAAATTTACAAAATTCGTCGTTTGTGCCGATATTAGGACGCACTTTTTATAAAAACTCGTTAATCAAATGAGTATCACTAATTTTCATTTATTCGCATTTATATTTCTTATTACTCATGTAAATAAAACTGGTCGAGAGG
>CAIQZX010000207.1 GCA_903876445.1 uncultured Pseudomonadota bacterium
ATCGCAACCAACAACGTAGTAATTCATTGATTTTAAAGATTCTATAATAGCTACCGCAGACCAAGAACCAATGGCAGTTACTAAAACTGTACTCATATTTTTATTTAGCTAAAAATTCAAAATCATTTGTAGATGCACCAGAACAAAAGTGTCCCCACATTTGTCGCATAACAGTTTCTAAGCCGCGCACTACTTTTTCTTTGCTACGTTTTCCATTTTGCATTCTTGTTCTTAATTGCAATCGTAAAAGCTGTAATTGTTCAATTTGAACACTCCAAATTTTAGCCATATTCACGAATTGGTCTGCTGTATCAGCTGCAAATTCTTTTTCAATGTCTATTAACATTAAATTAGCAAGCCCATTTCGTCCGACTAAAGAATTATTTGTGTACAACGTTAAAACAGGTACTCCCATCCAAAAAGCAAAGCAACTTGTAGTTCCACCACCATAAGGAAAGGTATCTAAAATCAAATCTACTTCACCGTGCAATGCGAGATATTCAGGAATTGATTTTTTTGCATAAAATGTCAAACGTTCGACAGCTACACCACGTTTTGAAAATTGATTTTCAAGTTGCTGTTTTAGTGCATCATCTGAAACGTTGCCTAAAACAATTTTTGACGTTGGAATTTCGTTTAAAACCTTGCACCATAAATCAAGCGTTTGTTGCGTTAATTTGCTGGTGCGATTGAAACTACCAAACGTAATGTAACCATTTTTTAATGCGGGGCAATCGACAATTGGCACATTAACCTCTGGCACTGCAAACGTTGAAACACTAGGCAATTGAACCAACTTTTCAACAAAATAATCATCAAGCAAACCCACAGGACACCAATCGTTATCAACCAAATAATAATCCATCGTTTTCAAGCCCGTTGTACCTGGAAAACCAATCCACGAAACTTGAATCGGCGCGGGTTTATAAGCGAACGTCAGCAAACGGTTTTTATCGGTATGCCCCGACAAATCAATGGCAATATCAATGCCGTCATTAAACATTTGTTGCGCGAGCTGTAAATCCGTCAGCGGTGCAACATCACGCCACAACGCAAAATGCGATTTTATCCGTGCCGTGAAATTATCATTTTTGGTGTTGTTGTAATACGCGACCAGCTCAAACTGATTTTTATCAAAACACGCGAGTAGTGGTTCAATAAAATACGCCACCGCATGATTCCAAAAATCGCCCGATACCATTGCCACACGCAATTTTTTATTCGGATCACGATTAGCAGGCGAATGCACCAGCGGCGTAATGCCTTCCGAAGCAATTTCACCAAAACGCAACGCTTCTTGAAAGGCTTCTTCGGGCGACACGTTTGGATTGTGCGCCAGTGTGAAAAGTAAATTGGTATAGGCTTCTAAATAACGCGGATTTGCGTCTAAGGCTTTTTTATAAGACGTATGAGCCGCATGTAAATCGCCTGAATCTTTCAATAAATTGCCTAAATTGCTGTGCGCTTCGGCAAAAGTAGGATTGATTTCAATTTCGCGCTGATAATGGGCAATTGCTTTTTCGATTTGCTTAGTTTTGCTCAACACTAACGCTAAATTGTAATTAACTTTTTTAAATAGAGGATTGATTTTGATAGCGCGTCGATAACTTTCCTCGGCTTCAGCAAACTTGCCAAATTCATTTAACGCATTCCCTAAATTATAAGCCGCTTCAGCATCTTGCGGCATCAACAACGCGGATTTTTTTTTCGCTTCGAGAGATTCTTCTAAACGCCCTAAACGTTGCAAAACAGAACCCAACACTTTCCAAGTAAACCCGTGTTTCGGATATTTGACTAATATCGCTCGCGCGGCTTTTTCGACTTCGTCGTTTTTATGTTGATGAAACAATTCCACCAAACGACTGGTATCGGCTTGAGAAGGTTGCGCGCCAGCTGGTTTTTTTGCAAACGA
>CAIQZX010000208.1 GCA_903876445.1 uncultured Pseudomonadota bacterium
ATAATCACGTTCACAAACGTGCTGGATTGATGAAAAAATGGAACTCGTTGATGAGCAAAAGCGGTTTAGAACTTCACGATTTAAAAGGAAAAACCAACGAAGAAATTGCTGAGTACATCAATAAAACCAAAGGAATTTGGCTTGATAACAGAGGTATGGGGGCAGGTAAAACTAAACTCATGGCAATCCTACGCAAACTCAAAAAACTTGACCGTATCGCCTATTTAACGCATCGAATTAGTTTGACTAAAAATGCGTCTGGCATAATGGAACTCGATTATTACAACGATTTAGGCTATGGCGAAGGCACTGATGGAATAGCATTGTGTGCTAACTCTTTGTTGAAATACAAAGTCGAAACAGGCGGGTTTAATGTTTTATTCTTAGATGAATTCAGACAAATTCTTGACCACTTAATCGATGGCAGTGTTGAAAATAGACAAGCAGTTTGGGACGGGTTTTGTGCCGCTATTCGAGCCGCTGATTTTATTGTTTGCAGTGATGCAGATTTGAATGACCGTTGCGTGGAATTTTTAAAACAGCATTGTGGCAATAAAAAAATTCATTTGATTGAAGCGGAAGAATTCGATACTAATGGCAAAACTTACCATCTTTTAAAACAGGATAATTTTAAATCCATGTACATTCGCATCTTGCGTGAACTCCAAGCAGGTAAAAAACCATTTGTCGGTTGTACCTCGAAAAAAGAAGCTAAACGCTTGCACAAGTTTTTAATCGAACAAGGCATCGCTGAAGACGATTTGTTACTCATTCACAGTGATAATCGCGGTAACGTTGAGCAAAGTCGATTCTTAGCCGACCCTAACAGTCAAGCAAATAAATACCGTTGCGTAATTCATTCACCGACTGTTGGCAGTGGTGTCAGTGTTGAAGTCGGAGAATTTTCAAATGTGTATTTATTGCACAGTGGAAATATCACCAGCAACGAAGCGTTTCAAATGACAGCGCGGTATAGAAAAGCGAAACACATTTACGTTGCTTTTGGAGTGCAACCTGAACGTAATCGCATGACAGACGAAGATTTATTGCACGAAGGCTACAGAAAAAGTGTCGCACATTACACCGATGGAAAAGGCGTTGCGAATCAATTAGGTAAGGCTCGTATTGCCCTGCACGCTGAACAAAATGCCGATAAAAATGACTTCCAAAATAACTTTGCATTACTGGTTGAACTCAAAGGTGGAACACTCGATTACAGTTTAATTGACCAGTCATTAACCCAAGAAGAAACCAAAGCCGTTAAAGGCATTGCTCAACGTGCTAAAAAAGCCGATGTTGAAGCGATTACGGTTGCTACAGATATGAGTAGTGAAGAATTTGATGCACAGAAAAACGTTGCTCCAACGCAAACAGATAGCTATCGTCGTTACCGTTATTTGACGAAGCAAATGGCTGGCTTACCGTATGCCTCTGTCACTGAATCAGACGTTGAGAACTTCATCAATGATGATATTAAGCGAGTGGTGAATTTAGAAAATCTCAAAGCGAGTATTCCTGCGTGTCAGGCATGGGATAAAAATAACGCCCTAACTCAAGAGCGATTTAAATCGAAAACGTCTATCAAGACAGTGATTGAACCGATGATTAACAGGTTACTTTCTGAAGACGTGATTGATGTAAATGTTGCGCTTAGAGAATGTGAATACCTGCAAAAACACGCCGCTGAACTTGCCTCAAATGGTATCGGTAATTACACGCAGATTGGTTCACGTCCTGTGACTACGTTAGGAAATTTAGTGCGGCAATTCGGTTATAAAATTGGCTTTCTACAAATGCC
>CAIQZX010000209.1 GCA_903876445.1 uncultured Pseudomonadota bacterium
ATTCAAGAAGGAACAGGGAATGAAATTAGGTCGCCCAAAAGGCGTTGGGAAAAGTAAGTTAGATGCGTTCAAACCTGAAATTGAAAGTTTGTTGGCGAATGGTTCAACACAAAAATTTGTTGCTCAACGTTACAAAACGACCGAAGCAAATTTGCATAATTGGCTCAAAAAAAATCATTTGATGACCTCACGCGAGCGATTCAGATCCTAAAATCTCGTGGGACTTTGGATCCTTTAGTTTAGTGCGACACAATAACGGTCGCCTTGTTCACTTCCAACGCAATTTGACGTTTGTCATTTAACAGCAGCCATTTTGCAAAGTTCTGAACGTTCCTGTTCGCACCAAAATACCTTTCGAGATATTCTTTTTCAAGGCGGCTTGCAATGACTTTGGCTTTATCGAATTTTTTAGATTCGATAAGTTCTAATTTGAACGTAAAACCCAGCTCTGGCGATATGTCCGCAAGAGCGTTGTAAATGCCTTCTAAATTTTCAACATATCGCGCCGCAATTTTCCAACTGTCTTCGAGTATGTCATTTTTTTGTTTATCTTCTGCGGCATTTCCCGTTTCAGGGTTGTATTCGTTTTTAGTTTTGGCACGTTGCTCATCGTATTTTTTACGCAACAATGGATCAGAAAGAACGCGATAGGCTTCATTGATTTCTTTGGCTATTTGCGTGGCATTGGCTTTTTCAATTTCACTGTCGAATCTATCGGGATGATAAATTTGCATCAGGGCTTTGTAAGCCGCTTTAATCACAGCTAATTCCGCTGTATCAATAACGCCTAATCTTTCGTAATGGTCTTTTTCCATAAATTTATTGCGCTGTCTCCGTATGTGAGGCGTGAGTTTAGCACTTTGCTTTTGCCTTTGCTTTTTATCAAATTCAGCGCGGCGATAGCCGCACAATGCAACCGTCCCGTGAGCAGAGAGGGAGCAAGCCGCGCTTTTTGCGGCGAAGCGAACGAACAGCGGTAAGGGCGGGGGCATATTTTCGCAGGCGCGGGGGTGCTTTTCCCCCGCAAGCCGTGTCATAAATTATCTTTGATGATAAACGTATCGCTTTCAAATCATCTAATTCTATCTAGTTTTGATCGGTTAAATCCGCACGGTAGCAACGTCTTTTATTTTAAGAAAAAAACATAGCTACCGTGCGCCTACCAAATCAGCTACATCCCTTGCGGTTCATGGCGTAGCGAGCTATAGCGTCACGCGGTTTTATTTCATAAATTCGCTCACGTTTTCCGCTCCCTTTTTGCCCGATTTCATTCACTTCAAAACCGATTTTTTCAGCAAAATAATCGACTGTTTTACCCGCCTTTGGGAATGATTTTTTATTGTAATTTCCAAATTCGCCAGCAAGTTCTAAATGGTATTTTTTCAGCACAGCGCAAGCGGCTTGAAAATCTTTTGACGTAATCCCACCATTTTCATTTGCGGTTGAGAGCGGTTTTAAAAATGCCTTAAAAATCTTTTGCCGTGATACCAGTGATTTAGTTTTGTTGCGTGTTTGAAAGTTCGCAACATCGAGCGTTTTTAAAATGGCTGTATCAGCTTCAAGCAATTCAAAGTTTTCTAAGTGCGACAAATCGCCATCAATAAAGTTTTCAACGTCAGAAATCGTGAGAGCGTCAGGCGATAGCCCTGTCATATTCACCGCGTTAAACCTAATCATTGAATCGGTTTGTTGTTGCGTAGTGTTGTGAATTTTTTTGAGTGCTTTGTATTCTGCATCATCAACGATAGGCGCGGCATGAATATCGGCTACGGTTTCGTTTCTGACAGCGGTAGCCAAGCCTATAATTTTTACATTGGTATCGGCGATTTTTTCAAAATGCCGCCCTTCAATTTCCGCCAACAATAAAAAGTTATTTTCAAAATCATCTAAATCAGCATTTAACTTGGCTTGTATTTCGCACTGCATCAAACCTAATTCATTTAATACGATGTTGCTAATATCCGCTCCAATATCACCAGCGAAGTTTTTAACCTTTTCGATTGCGCCTTGTTTTAACGTTTCTAGGTCTGTTACACGGTTGTAGTTAAGTTGCTTACCAAATGCCACATAGATGTCTTTAGCGCAACGATTACGCGCTAACATTTGCATTGATTCATTGGTGGCTAAAACATTACTGCACATCAAGTAAGTAAATTCAAATTCAGGCACAACGATTGAAACGCCGCTACCTAAAACGCTGGTGTAGATGATGGCATCATACTTTTGCGCTTCGACATTCATATCCGCTAAGAATGCAGCTTGTTTTGCATCGCCTTTGTTTCCGCCGTGAATTAACAATAGGCGTTCTTCGTCGATACCTTTTTCGATTAAATAACGATATGTTTTCTTAGCGTCTTTTTCGCTGGTACACCCCGCCATTCCACGCTTTCCATTTTCTAAATCTTCGAGCAGTTGTTGTTTTGCGCCGTCTAAAGTTGCAAGCAGATAATGGTTTGCAATGTGTGGTTTTGTGGTGGTTTCAAGTAAATTGAATTGCAAGTGTGGGCAATGACGTTGAAAAAAAGCCACTGTAAAATCGTTTAAATCAGCGTCCGCCAAGTGAATAGATGGAGCAACACTTAAAATACCGATTAAACATTCTAGCAACGGCTGTCTGTTGTCGATGGTTGGACTACTTATGACGGTTTCTAATACCTGCCGTGCTTCGTCAAAAAATAGCGGTTTGCCCTCGATTGCAATAGCAAACTTTTGAAGCGAGTTAATACAGACCGCGATTTTATCTGCGTATCTATCGCCTTCTTGATAATGATCTAAACCTAAACGGTTACAAGCATCATCAATCAACGCAACGCGGTGTGTCAGATAAGCGCACGCATTCATTTTTGCAATGCGTAACGCCATCAGTTCAGTTTTCCCTGCACCTTTGCCGCGATTATCTAGCCATGCCGCGCCGTCAAAATTGTGATAATTCATAATCTGTCCGTTGCTCAAATCATCAACATCATGTCGCCATATTTTGCTGTAATCAATCGGGCGGTAATCCTTTCGCAGATTTTCACGGCGTTTCGCAACGGCTTTGGTGATTAGATTTTTTGCTGCTTGCTTCACATCAATGCCGCGTTTGCTTGTTGCTTCAACAACCGCATTAACACAGGCATCAACATTTCTTTGCGGAGCAAGTGCAGCGTAGGCAAAAGCCAATTGCATCCATAACCCGCCAGTTTTCTTTGTTACCGTGTTAATCGGTGCAACTTCAATTAACGACTTTAAATAATTAGCACGCTTGGGTTGTACGATTAACCTTTTGAAATTTAACGTGTCGTTGAAGTCGCATTTTTCGTCGTTGTTTTGCGGCACATAGATTGATTCAACACTGATTTTTTTAGCGATTTGTAACGCGGTATAAATTCCTGTGTTACCTGATGCTTTGCCTGCGTCATTGTCAGCGGCTAATCGGATGTTTGTGCAACCGCCTTGATGATGCGCCATTACGACAGGCGAAAAATTAGGCGCGTCCATGCAAATGACAACGGGTAATTTATCGGCGTTGCTTAATGTTTTTTTGCCGTCACCGTCTGCTAAATAAATGCTTACAGCTGTAGCAAATCCTTCACAGTACCATGCGCCAAATCTGACGGTGTTAGCATTTCCAATGACAGCAAAGCTGCCTGTTTTCGCGCCGTCCTGTTTGATGATGTAATCTTTGTTATCGTCACGATTTGGCAGGTTTCTATCGTAAATTTTTTGATAGCCAGTAATTTCATTTTCATAATTGCGGAAGGCGTAAATAATGAAATCGCCTTTTTTATCAGAACCACGTCGTAAATCTATCGGAAGGTCGGCAATAAGTGCGGCTTTTTCGCCGAACTTTTTAACCAAATACGGATGATTTCCTATTTCTTTGGGTAAAGTGGCAAATAATGCGGTTGTTGCATTAAAACATTTACTGCGCCATTCATCGGCATGGTCAATCTTTGCCTTTGCGATTTTAGCGATAGGCTTTTGTAGGTTTTTGTAGGTAGGTAGAAACTCAACGTCATTGCGCGATTCAGTCCAACCGTTGAAGGTTTCAGTTCTGCCACCGTGCTTGTTTGTGTAAAAAGTGATGTTTGGATATTCGCGCCCGTCGGGTGCTGTCCAAGTTCGAGCGGACGCAAAACATTTGCCGCGATAGTCTTTGCTTTTCGCAATGCGGTTATGTCTGACTTTTCGCCCATCGAAGGTGAGCGAGTGATTGATTTCATCCCAGTTCATGCCGCATGAATCGGCTAAATCTGTGAGGGTGTGGCGGTGTGAGTTTAGAATTTGATGAATCATAATTTTCTACCGTAGCAAAAAAAACTATGACTACATTTTGACATTTGCCTATAATGAGAACGCAAAACGACGAGGCGTTACCTCGGAATCGAATTACAAGCCGTGTGTTTTGTGGCTATAGATCAATGTAGTCAAAGATGTAGTCATGTTTTTTTAAAGAGCTTTTAGAGCTTTTTTAAAGAAGAGCTGATTAAAGCTCAAAATACGCCCTTGTTTATCTCCTCTCAGGTCTCAAACTAAAAAGGATAAAAAGGTGCAACCAAATAAAAATTAAGCCGTCAGTGTTAATTCACGCGACGGTTTTTTTTATGTCCAGTGATTTTACGCCACAAAATAATAAGGTCAAACGTCGAGAGGTTTTTTTTATTTTTCAATGCGATAAAAAAGCCACGCCGAGCGCACGGACAAGCCCCCCACTGTTCGAAGCCGCGCCGAGACTTTCACACCACGAAACGGCATTGCCGTTAGCTTGAGATAAAAACAATCAAATGCCAAACCACGAAACGACATTAAATTAACTTTCATTCGCGGCAAGTTTGGGGGGCGCAGGACGAGCGGACGACGGGGCGGCATAAATTGAAGTTTCGCGGTTGATGGTAAATTTCTTCATCGAACTTCTTCGTCTGAAACTGATTTATATACATAACTGAACGCTCGTTCAGATTTGTATATAAACTGTCAAAACCGTGCATGACCGTTCATATTTTTGCTGTTTTCTATTTTATCGTGATGTTGTCTGCCTCGATAACGCCCAATGTGCCGACCGTCTAATTTGCCGTCGTGGTAATAAAGCGTTGTTACTGAAAAATGAGGCTCTGGAAAATCAATATATTCCAAAACCAACAAAGCGGACGGATGGAGTGCTAGATTAACTTTTATTTTTGAATCGGTTTCCGAACAAAAAATGTTTCCGTGATGTCCAAGTTTTACATGAACTAACTCTGGAATATCTAAGCCAGATTTTGCCACCCAGCGAAAATGCCTTTCTTTTATGTGTCGTTCACCAAAAGATTTATCTCCAACTTTTAACCATACTGGCACATCTATTTTTATAGTTGGAATGGTGTTTGCGGGGAAAATAGAGAAATTTTTTGATCCATTTATCAACCATAAATCATTTTTTTTTGAGCCTGTAGTTGCAAAATCCATTAGTCTAAATCGGTTAAATGTTTTATTATTATCCACGTCCGAAGATGATTTGCCAGTTGATTGACCTAAATACTTGGCGGTGAAGCGGAGAGTGGGGTCTATGTAAAATACCACTTTGAGCGTGGTACTCGTTTGATCGAGTTCGGGATTCATGCAACGTGTCATGATACTGCAGGCGACGTTCACTTTTAAATTCTAAACTGCTTAAAAGCAGTTTTTTTTTGTCATTTTTTCGCTTCAACTCGACTGATTGAATCTGCTGCACAATGAACTAGAGGTGCGTAATGCCCAGTTTCTGCACCATATAAAAAACTACAATGCACATCTATTAAGTCGCCATCTTTGATTTTCGGAATCTGCTCTGCCTCTGTAGCAAGCGCAACAGCATCAACATCAATAGTGAGTTTTCCATTTTTATCATAATCGTAACCAGTAAATCTAATTGCATGGTTAAGTTGTAAATGATGATATTTCGCTGTATGTGATTCACCAAGCCAGCAGCAATTTTGAAATTCTTTTATGTGATAAATACCTCGTAAATCTACTGGGCTAACTCCTGCTTCGATTGTTATCTCATAAAATCCATTTTGTTCGATTTTAAATTTCTTTGTTTCGGGAACAGACGGACAACATGAAGGGTCATCTTCACCAACTGTTAAACCATTTAGCTCAATAGTATCCCCGACTATCTTGATTTCTTTGTCCATAAAACCAGATTTCCCGCCAATTGTAATTGGTTCAATTATATTTCCATTCATCAAACCAACCATGTAATACCTGTAATCATTTCCACAAGCTCCAGGTATTATTCCTTCGGATTCGCCATATTCATATTTCCCGCAAGCTCCTTCAAGGATATAAGTCACTATAACTTTATCTGCTGTGTTTATATTTTCCTTAGCTCCGCAAATAGGATTACCAGCCCTTTCATTTTTAGCATGATTGCTAATCGCACGCCGTATTTCATAAGGTATAGACCAGTTTTTACAACTGCCTTCCTTTGCTTCAATATCCAAAAGTAGGACTTCTTCAAAAAACGGCTTAATGCAAAACAACGCGCCCAATAAAACGAAAAATGAAATCAACCACCGAATGCGCCGCTTGTTTTGCCGTTGGTACGTCAATTCGTATTTCGTGATAAAACTGTCGATAAATTTGTTGGCGTTAAATCGCCTTCCTAAAATAAGGGCGGCAGTAAACAAAAGGAGTCAAAGTCCCACGCTATTTTTCCAGAAGCCTTTATTCCAGTGGCTTGAAGGCACTTAGGCACTTCCCAAATTCAAGTTGTTTTTGAAGGTGAATTTTTGGGAGAAACTAACCCAATAG
>CAIQZX010000210.1 GCA_903876445.1 uncultured Pseudomonadota bacterium
ACGTTGAAATCCATCACGATGTCGCTAACAACGCGCTCAATTCTGGATTTGGAACTCAATACATTTTGCATCGTTCCCCATTTCTTTTTTAACGCGCTCTTTTGCCAATCGTTTAAGGCTTTGGTTTTTACGTCAAACCACTCATCAACTTTATCGTTTGAACGTAGCGACTGGTCAATATCACGCGCTTCATAAATCAAATCTAAAACGACTTCGTCATCAACGGCTTCGCTGAACTTGTAGGTGTGAATGTAATTACCAAACACTTCTAAACTGGTTTGTTTATCTTTTTTGAGTAGCGGCGTGCCTGTGAAACCAATAAACACTGCATTTGGCATTATCGCTTTCATGACTTGATGCAGTTTGCCGCTATGGGTTCGGTGGCATTCATCGACAAACACAAACACTTCACCAACGGCTTTGCTCGGTTGATTGGCTAATTCTTTGATGAATTTATCAAAATCATCAACGTCTTTTCTGCCGAATTTATGCACCAACGAACACAGCAAACGCGGTTTGTGTTCGCCTAATAATGTCATTAAATCCGCGCCACTGCTGGTGCGTTTGATGGGTTCGCCTGCTTCGTTAAAAACACGCTCAATTTGTTTATCCAATTCGTCGCGGTCGGTGACAATCGCAATTCGCGCATTCGGATTGTTTTCTAAAATCCATTTTGCCAACAGCACCATCACGATACTTTTACCGCTGCCTTGTGTGTGCCAAATAATGCCGCCTTTGCGTTGTTTGATATGTTTTTGCGCTGCTTTGATACCAAAGTATTGATGCACACGCGGCAACTTTTTAATGCCGCCATCGAATAAAACGAAATCAAACAGTAACTCAATCAAGCGCGATTTTTCGCACATTTTCAGCAAATACTTGTCGAGTTTATAACGGTCGTTTTCGTGTTCATCTTCTTTCCACGTTAAAAAATACTTTTCTTGTGTGCCGATTGTGCCGTAACGCAAACCTTCGCTGTCATTGCCTGCAAAGATAAATTGCACCGTTGTGAAAAACCACTCGTTAAATTCGGGGCGTTGATTGGAACAGTTTTGTCGAATCCCGTTACCAATCGATGTGCGGCTGTTTTTGAGTTCAATCACGCCGATTGCAATGCCGTTGACATATAAAACCAAATCAGGGCGGCGCGTGTTTTGACCTTTTAACGTCACTTCTTCGGCAATCGCAAAATCGTTTGCTTGCGGATTTTTCCAGTCGATGAAATGAATCGTTTGCGTGTTTTCGCTGACGCTGGTTTTGATTGCCGCGCCATAACGCAACAAGCTATAAACCGCTTTGTTTTTGTTGTACAGATTTTGGCTGTGTTGGCTGGCGGCATCTTTGAGTTTTTTTATCGCGCCACTGATTTGCGCGGCGTTGTAACCGCTTCGGGTTAAATAATCTGTAAGCAAGGTTTCTTCGATGTTGCTGTTGTTTTCGCGCTCGTGAAAGTCGCCCAAATAACGATAATGTAATTCATCACGAAATAATTGAATTACACGGTTTTGTGTGGCGCGTTCGGGTTTGCCGATGTTATCCATTAAAATTTATCCCACAATGCCGTTTTAAACCAAGTCGTCATAAAATCTGTTTTCATTTCTAATTCTTCGCCGTCCGTTATTTCGGCAAGCCACACATGCTCATCGCCCGAATTATCAAAAATATAAGCACGATTGCTGTATTGCACTGCATCAAAAAGTAAATCGAGTGACCGCTGATGACGCTCAATAATTTTGTCTTCAGGGACAGAATGTCCACCCATTTCAACGCGATTTTTCACCCGTGAAATGTTGATAATTGGGTCTTCTGTCGTGATGTAATACAAGTAAGTTCGGAAGCCGCGCTGTTGTGCTTTTTGCAGAAACGCCACTTTGTCTGGCGATGACATAACCGTTTCAAACGTGAATGATGTCGAGGTTTCAAGCAGCTTGTGGCGAATGAAATCCGAGGCAACAGAGGCAAAATAAGAATTCACGCTGACATTGGAAAAAAGGAGTTTGTCATCGGTGAAGCGAAGATTCTCGGCTTCATCAAGTAAGCCCGCTTTTGCCAACAGCGTCGAGTTCCTAAAAAAATGCAGGACTTCATTTTCGTTTGTGCTGACACGATACGCGGCAAGGTCGAGAAATTCATACTCCCTGATTTCGCGCTCGATGTCGTCAGGATTGATATAAACGCCAAGCAATGCGGGATTGATGACCGATTTCAAGGTACTTTTTCCCGAACCGTTTGCACCTGCAAACATTCTTAAACGTGGCATTTCGTTCATTTGGCAATCCGTTTCTTACCCAGCGGCACAGGAATCAACGGCGCAATTTGTTTGATAACTTTGCGCGAACCATCAGGAAACACCTCAATAATCTCGCCCTGTTCAACCTTCAACACGCTGCTACCATTTGCCAGAGCTTGCCAATAGGCTTG
>CAIQZX010000211.1 GCA_903876445.1 uncultured Pseudomonadota bacterium
CTATTGGGTTAGTTTCTCCCAAAAATTCACCTTCAAAAACAACTTGAATTTGGGAAGTGCCTAAGTGCCTTCAAGCCACTGGAATAAAGGCTTCTGGAAAAATAGCGTGGGACTTTGACTCCTTTTGTTTACTGCCGCCCTAATCAGGTTCTCAAAAATAAATCGCCCCGCCGCAATTAGTTTCTACCATGCGCCACAAAAAGCGGGGGAATAAACGCGAAAGATTCAATTTAAAAGCTGATATTACCTTGCAACCAGATTTTTTGTGTATCTGTATTACCTGCAATGGTATAACCATCACTACGATCCGCGTTGTAATACGCATATTTCGCCATCACAGAATAATGTTTGCCGAATTTTTTAACGGCTTGCATATCCCATTCATCACCGTAGTGTTGTTGACCTGTGTCGTCAGTGTAATCGTGATAAACAGTTGAAATAGTCAAACTGTCATCCCACACTTTCGCACTAACGGTACCAAATACATCACGAATTCCATTCACTGGTGTGACTAAGAATAAATCAGCCCACCCTTGAAAAGCGTGATTGGTACCGAGGGGCGTGTTGAATTGACCGTTTTTGTTCCCATTTAACTGTTCCATTGCACCTTGGAATGTTAAGAAATACGCAGAAAAACCACCCATCACGTTATAACGATTGGCTTCATAAGCCACGGCACGATGACCATAATCTTGTTGAATACTCCATTCAGCCGTGTAAAGCAAACTGTAATGATCATAAAACTTCGGTGTTGCCCCGTTCAGACGCACACCAAAAGTTTGGTTTGATTTATCTGTAATTTTGGCACCGCCGACAACACCTAGATCGCGGTAATCAAGCCAATAGCCGTAACCAATCAAATTACTGTAATCGCCTAATTTATAATTCACGTTCAAAATCGGTGCGTCGATATTTTCAGTGGTGGCTAAAAATGTTTGTACATTGCCGATGTAACCTGCATTGACAGCCAATCCTTTCAACGAAGTGTTAGTTAATAAAACAGAATCAAACGTGGTTTCCAATTGTCGCCAGCCGACGTTACCGATAAAACGGTCATCGTCGAATTTAATGCGTTGACGACCACCTTTCACCACCGTGTCAAAATTGGTGTAGCTAATCCACAACTGATTTAACTCGTTGTAAGCAGGGTCGGCGATCCGAGAAAACCCAGACACTTCATCAGGACGGTTGTTGTGATAATCCGATTGCAAAGTGTGCGTACCTTCGTATTCCGCGAAACCTTGAAAGCCATAAAATTTTGGTGACAAAATGCCAAATCGGGTACGAATGGTATTAGCATTAGCGGTTTTAGGTTCAACACCATTAACTTTTGCACCACTATCTTGATCCACATTTTCCCAACGGTAATTGATGTCAGCTTTAATTGCGCCACCGTCACCGAATTTCAACGCATCTTCAATAGTTTTATCGTAATCTGCTGATGCAGAATTTGCAGTGATTAAACTGGTAAAAAAAACCGCTGACATCAGCGGCAAGGAATGAGTACATCGTTTCATAAAAAATCCTCTTGTTAATGCGTGTGATCGCATTCTGATAAAAAAGAGACGCAACCCGCGCCTCTTTCAGCCACAACAATCGCCATTTTGCGAGTTTCACCTTTGCCGATGGTTAACAAATCCCAAATCAACAAAATTAAACCTGCAAACGTCATCAAACCAAAGAACCAACGCCAAACCATCGCACTTTGAAATGAAGGATGATTTTGCGCGGTGAAATAGCCGCTCCACGTCGAACCTTCAACAGCGCGTTCAATAAACGATTGTTCATAACCTGCAATCAATAAAGCAATTGTCATTCCCACCACGCCAACATTTAACAAACCTAACGCCCATTTCCAACGCCAAGCGTTTTGTGCGTTACCACTCATCCACACATCACCACGCCAATGTTGAATCGCCAAATAAAAGAAGGCAATGTTAATCGTCGCGTAAGCCCCAAAAAACGCTAAATGCCCGTGTGACGCTGACCATTGCGTGCCGTGCGTATAAAGATTGATTTGTGGCAAGGTGTGCATAAAGCCCCAAACACCCGCACCAAAGAAGTTTCCAAACGCATGAGCAATTACCCACGCTAACGCAGGATGATTACCATTTTTAAACGCATGAGAACCTGAATCATAAACCGCGTGAACCACCATGGCGACTAATGGAATTGGTTCTAATGCTGAGAAAAATCCACCAATTGTGAGCCAGTATTCAGGCGTTCCAATCCAAAAATAATGATGTCCTAGCCCCAAAATGCCCGAACCAAACATCAACGCCACTTCAATATAAAGCCAAGTAGTCACGATTTTGCGGCGAACACCGAGCAATTTCATGAGCGACCACGCCATAATCACGCCAACTAACACTTCCCAAGTCGCTTCAACCCATAAATGAATTACCCACCACCACCAAAATTGTTCGTGGGTGATGTTGGTCATGTAGAACATTCCCGCAAGATATAAACCTGCAAGCGCGACTAAATCCAACGTCAAAACGCCAGCGATGCCCGACCATTTGCCTTTTGAAAATGTTGCCACAACGTTATAAAAGAAGGTCAAAACCACGGCGACAATGCCAATATCTGCCCAACGCGGTGCTTCAATATATTCGCGTCCTTCGTTGATGAGCCACAATGTTGTATCGTTGCCTGCGCCGATTTGAATAAACAAATAAACCAAAACCACAATCGCGACAGCAATCGTCAACACCCAAAACGCGAGTTTTCCGAATTTCAAGCCGACAATTTCAGTTTGACTTTCGTCTTCCAAAAGCCAATAAGTGCAACCGATAAAACCGTACAACATCCACACAACCATCGCGTTGATATGCACCATTCGATTGACGCTGAAATCTAAAAAGCCGTACAAGAAATTTGGAAAAATAAATTGCGTCGCGGCAATCATGCCGAACAACAATTGCGCGAAAAACAAAATTACCGCGACGATAAAATAATTTACCGCGAGTTTTCGCCCGTCACTCAAATTGGAACGGTCTAACGCTGTCCAAGTAACAAAAGCGTCGAGTTTAGCGTTTGCCACACCACATAATTCTTTTGCGTTCATGCGTTATTCCTCCGTCGCGTAAATGGTTTTGAAGTTATAAGGGAAACCGTTAGTATCAATGCTAGACATCCATTTCAAAAATGCCACCACGCCTTTTGCTTCCTCAGGTGTAATGTGTAAATTCGGCATTTTGCGATTGCTGCCAAAAGTGCGAGCATTGTTTTCGGGATCGAGCAAAAACTTAATCATCAAATCTTCGCGTAATTCTTTCGACAACCAACCTTTATCAAGCCACGCTTTGGTTAAATCAGGGGCGAAATACGCGCCATTACCAAGTAACGTGTGGCAATTCATGCAGTTTTTGGCTTGCGTCGTTTTTTTGCCGAGTGTGACTAATTTTTCCGCTTCTTCTTCGGTAAATTCTTTACCAAATAACAATTCGGTTTCACCAATTACAGGCATAAATTTGTGTAAATCTTCTTTGTAGACGTAATCGATTTTCTTGTTGATGACGCTATAAGCCTGAACACGTTTGCCGCCGACTTCGGTTTGGCTTAACGAATCAAACGTTAAAACGACTAAAATTAAAAATGAGCCTGCCGTGACCCAAATAGCGACTTTTTTCCAGAATGATTCGGAAGCCCATAAGGGATTTTCTTCATTCATAGTTTTTCCTCCAGAGTTGTTGAGGTTTCGACGTGCGTTTTCACACACAAATGCCAAATCCCGATAGGTGCAAAAAAATAACCTACGACCATAACGACTGAAAGCGAGAGCCAATAACCTGTGAAATTTGCCGCACGAGTTAATAACACCACCGCGATAATCAGCACGATATACGAAACGTAACTGGCTATTTTGATGCGAAAGTTTTCATTGACTTTTGACCACGCGAAAAGCAACGCATAACTTGCGCCCGCGAGAATAATCAATGCAGATGAAAAGAATGTAATAAAAAAATCTTGCATTGCAACGGGTTGAATCATTCCATGCTACTCGGCTTCTAATTGAAAGAAACTTTTTGGTGCGCCACAAATGGGGCATGACCAATCATCGGGAATGTCTTCCCAACGTATTCCAACAGGAATACCGCTATCAGGGTCGCCTTTTGCTTCGTCATAAAGATGTTCACATTCTCGACAACGGTATTTTTTGAAATCTGACATGATTGCTCTCCTTTGGTAAAAAACTTCAATAATTTGAAATGAGAAACTCACAAACCGCATCGTCTTTTGCCATACAGCGTGAAAGTTCGACCGATTCATTGAGCGTCGTTTTAATTAAAGCTAAATCGAATTTACAAATTTGCGGATGTTTCTTGGCTAAATCGTGGTAAATGCAATTACACGCTTGCAAACATTTTTGCTGATTTTCATTAACGGTTTCTTGAACGACAAAACCCAAGTCATTCATGATGTCCATTAACATCGGAATACGTTCGTTTAATGGCTTTTCTTCAAATTGATGAAGTTGCCCAGCGAGCTTATTGCCCAATTTGGTCATATAAATTTCGCCATCTTTTTCTGAAACGACTTCTAATAAATCCTCGAGCATCAACTCAGAAAACCATGAATACTGTTTTGGAAAATGATTGATACCTTTGTCGGTAATTGCATAATTACCCATCGGTCGCCCAGCTGTTTTAGTAACGCTATTTTTTTCAATGTAGCCTTCATTTTCTAAAGTAATGAAATGCTGCTGCACTGCTGTTCTTGAGATTTCTAACTTGTCAGCCAATTCTTCAATGCATAAACCACGTTTATGCGTTAAAAAATGTTCCAAAATTTCGTGTTGTCTTTGACTAATTTTGTTCATAAGTAGTGAATTTTAAAATTAAACAATATTCGGATTATATAATTATTTTGTTGTATAAGTTTGTTTTTTCTATAAACTGTTTTTCGAGCATTAAGACTCAATTTTTGATAACAATAATTTTTTAGGAGAAACACAATGAGCGATACATTAAACACAGCCAATGCAACGTTATTTGAACAACTTGGTGGTGAAGCGGCGGTGAACGCAGCGGTTGATATTTTTTACCGTAAAGTTTTAGCGGATTACCGTATTAACCGTTTTTTTGATGGCGTTGATATGGATAAACAAGCGGCAAAACAAAAAGCCTTTTTAACCATGGCATTCGGTGGACCAGCAAATTACACAGGAAAAGATATGCGTGACGGTCACGCAAAATTGGTTAAATTGGGTTTGGACGACAGTCATTTCGATGCAGTTGTTGAAAACTTAGCAGCAACATTAACTGAATTAGGAGTATCTGCTGCATTGATCGGACAAGTGGCAGCCATTGCTGAAACAACTCGTGCTGATGTTTTAGGCAAATAAAAAAGGCTGAAACTGATGACACGCATTAAATTTGACGATCAAATTTTTGAAACTGAACACAATGAAACAGTTTTGCACACGTTATTGCGAAATAACGTTCAAGTGCCTTACGGTTGCAAGGCAGGGGTTTGTCAATCGTGTTTAATGCGTAGCCTTGATGACACACCGCCACCTGTCGCTTCTCAAGCGGGTTTAAAAGATACGCAACAAAAACAAAATTATTTTTTACCGTGTATTTGTATGCCTGAAAATGGTATGACGGTTGTTTTACCTAATCAAAATACATGGCTTGAAGGTGAAGTGGTTGATAAATGTACGTTGTCTGACAATGTCATGTTAATCAAGTTGAAATCCACAGAACCATTGGCTTTTTTTGCGGGGCAATTTGTTAATTTAAAAAATGAAGCAGGTGTAATTCGCAGTTATTCCATTGCAAACATTCCCAACCCTGCACATGAATTAGTTTTTCATATTCGTATTTTACCAAATGGACAATTTAGCCAATTTGTGGCAAATGAATTAGAAATTGGAATGCCGCTGAGTTTTTCACACGCGCAAGGCAGTTGTCATTATCTCGAAGGTAAAAGTGAACAACCGTTATTGTTAATTGGCACAGGTACTGGACTTGCTCCGCTTTACGGCATTATTCGAGATGCGTTAGAAAATCACAATCACAGCGGCGAAATCCATTTATTTCACGGTAGCCGTGATGCTTCAGGTTTATATTTTGAAGATAAGCTGCGCGAAATGGAAAAAAATCACGCTAATTTTCATTACACGCCGTGTTTATCGGGCGAAGTGAAAAGTCGAAAATATACAAAAGGTCGCGCAAATCAAATTGCGTTAGAAAAGTTTATTAACCTGGAAGGTTGGCGGGTGTATTTATGCGGTCAACCCGATATGGTTTTGCAAGCTAAAAAAATGGCATATTTGCAAGGCGCGTCATCGAAAGAGATTTATGCTGATGCTTTTTTATCGTGAAAGAAAATGTCTGTTTTTTCTTTCGCCAATGTTACACAATTCATTCCACCTGCGGGTAATTTAACATTTAAAGACCGAGTTATTTCGGTTGTTGCCAGCTTTCTTAGCATTCTTGCGGTAGCAATTTGCACTGCTTATTTCACTTTCAATTCGCCCGTGTTGCTTGCTTCAATGGGCGCGTCAATCGTTATTTTAGTCTTCGTACCACTCAGTCCTTTTGCACAACCTTGGTCATTCGTTATAGGGCAGATCGCTTCGGCTTTTGTGGGAGTGACTTGCGCGTTATACGTCACGCCTTTGGAGCTAGCCAGTGCGCTCGCCGTTAGTGTGAGTATTTTGGCAATGCTTTTCTTACGCTGTTTGCATCCTCCAGGTGCGGCTACTGCATTAGTTCCTGTTATCGGTGGCGAAACCTTTATCGAACTTGGTTACAAATTCGTTTTAACACCTGTTTTAATCAATGTTTTTGTCATGCTGATTATGGTGATAATTGTCAATCGCCGGTGCTTAAAACGCGATTATCCGCAATCTTTTAAACCAATCATTTCAACAAACGAAACCCGTTTGTCGCAACAAGATGTTCAACAAGCCTTAAAAAAAGGCGGTGAATTTATTGATGTGAACGTTAACCAATTACATGAATTACTGTTAAGCGCAGAACAACACAAATTGAAACGTTTACGCCGTGAAACAACCTGTGCTGACATTATGACAAAAGAAGTCCCTACCGTTGAATACGGCGATGAAGTCGAAATGGCGTGGCAAAAAATACACCACGAAAAATTAAAAGCGATGCCTGTTGTTGATAAGGCAAACCGTATTATCGGAATTGTGACTTGGGCAGACTTTTTCAAATTTGTGGAAATTTCACCTTACGTTAATTTCCAAGAGAAATTTCTTTCTTTTATTCGTAGAACGCCTGATGTAACAACGAATAAACCTGAAGTTGTTGGTCACATTATGAATAAAAATGTCACCATTCTGCATGAAACAGCACCAGTCACCGATTTAATCTATTTATTTTCAAGCCAAAAACACCAGCAAATTCCGATTATAAGTGATGAAAATAGACTTGTCGGTATGGTTTTTCAATCCGATTTAATTACGGCTCTCAACGATAAAATTTTATCGACTTAAACAAACAACTTCTTTGGAAAAACTTAATGAATATTGTCGGAATTCTTATCAACACGTTGCCTGATTACACAAACAAGGTTGTTGAAGCGTTAAAGAAATTAGAAATTGAAATTCACGGCGTGAACGAAAAAAGCCAAATTGTCATTACGTTGGAACAAGAAACGGATGAAATGTTGACTGAGCAATTAACACAAGTCCAACAGATTTATGGTGTTTTGACTGCTACACTGGTTTATCACCAAGTGGACGAATAAGAATAACAACAACGAGGAGCGAAAAATGACAGTAACACGAAGAGAATTTATCAAACTCAATGCGATTGCCGCTACAGCAGCGGTTGCTGGTTTGAATATGCCCAATCTCGCGTTGGCAAATGAGCAAAACGAAAGCGACGAAGTTCGTTGGGATAAAGCACCCTGTCGATTTTGTGGCACAGGTTGTGGCGTTTTAGTCGGTACACAAAATGGGCGCGTGGTCGCTACGCAAGGCGATCCAGAAGCCGAAGTTAATCGTGGTTTGAATTGTGTGAAAGGTTATTTTTTGTCCAAAATTATGTATGGTCACGACCGTTTAACGAAACCGATGTTGCGAATGAAAAATGGGCAATTCGACAAAAACGGTGAATTTACACCAATCAGTTGGGAACAAGCGTTTACCGTCATGGCTGAAAAATGGAAAGCGGCGTTAAATGCCAAAGGCGCAACGTCAGTTGGAATGTTCGGCTCAGGTCAATGGACAATTTGGGAAGGTTACGCGGCATCAAAACTCATGAAAGCAGGTTTTCGTACCAATAATTTAGACCCGAATGCGCGGCATTGTATGGCTTCGGCGGTTACGGGAATGATGCGAACCTTCGGCATTGACGAACCAATGGGCTGTTATGATGACTTTGAACACGCAGATGCTTTCGTTTTGTGGGGTTCAAATATGGCGGAAATGCACCCGATTTTGTGGTCACGCATTACCGAACGCCGTTTGTCGAATCCAGATGTAAAAGTTGCCGTGTTATCA
>CAIQZX010000212.1 GCA_903876445.1 uncultured Pseudomonadota bacterium
GGCACGCCCACCCGTCCAAGCCGCGCCGACAAGAAACCACGCACACAACGGCAGACGGCACGCGACGGCAGACACGAAAGCCTAAGAGCGCGGCGCGTTGGGGGCGGGACGGGAGCGCGAGACGGCGCGAAAGGCTACCAAATCAACCTTGATTAGCTGTTACAAAAAATCAAAAGGTCAGGGCTTGATTGGATAAAAAACAAGATTCGGCAAGTGTGAAAGTTTCGTGACTGGACGGCTTGCGGGAAAAAGCACCCGCGCCTGCAAATATGCCCCGCGCTACGAGGCGGTCGGGGGATACGCCGCTCTCAAAATTTTGTTTTATCTTTAGGCGATTTGCGGACGACCCCCGCCTGTTCGCCTCTACGCAATGCGGTGCGCGGTGCGGCTATCGCCGACTTTTTTAAAAAAGAAAAAGCCAGTTTTTAATAAAACGAAACAAGCATTTCTACTATTAGTGAATCGCTTTTGATTTTGATTTTTCACTAACGAAAAAGTCAAAGATTTAAAAAGCAAAAAATGGCGAAAAAAGTAAAAAAAAAGTTTTCAAAAAAGCGTGCTTCATCTGCTTCTTTAATTAAATCAATGGTTTAGCGTGCTTTTTACCTGCTTTTTGAAGCAGCAAAAGAAGCAGATGAAGCAGCAAAAGAAGCAACCTGCTTCACACTCCAGACCGCGCCGTTACTGAATGAAGCAGATGAAGCAAGCAAAAACACCAAACTATTTTTTTTTGGGTAAAAGGGGTAAAAGAAAAGGGAGTTTTTCAGTAGCGAAAAACTCCCTTTTTGAATTGCGTTAGCAGTATTTTTCGAGCCGTTCCCAGCTCACTAGGTCAGTAATTTTTGCAGTGTCGCAAGTGATGGCGTATCCAATTCCGCTGGTCATATCCGCCCTTATGATAATCAAAGGCTCTTGAGGTTCTATATAGCAAAAATGACGTTTGAATTCGCCATCAATACCAATGAAAGCTTTGATTCCTTCTTCATCGATTAGATCATAGAAGTCCAACCAATTGATTGAGGTGTTTTCGTTTTCGTTTTCGAGTTCGTAAATCATTTCCATCCTTTTTATTGTTTAAAGTTTATCCAATAGCCGCGCGAGCCGTTTGTTTGCATCTCTTTGAATCCTTTTTTCTCTAAAAAATCTCGTGCCTGTTTTAGCTCCTTATTTGTTGGGGTTGGGATGCCCGCGTTAGCTAGAATTCTAGTAATTGTTAGATGGTGTGAACGCTCATCTTTTTCTGGGGTTATATCAAATTTATCTTCTATAAGCTCATGTATAGAAGATTTTTCTGTGTGGCGGGCGTGTCTGGATTCAAGCATCTTTTCCAGTTCGTCATCACACCACCACTGAGAACCGCCAATGTATAGATCCCAAACTTGCGCCCACATCTGTTGTAAATCCAAGTTATGCCGATTATTGCAGCCAGTTATCGCAAGCGGGAGAAACCGCCGCGCCCCTGTGCTGTCGTTTAAAAAATCTGTGGGATTCACTGACGCGCAAAAACTCGTCCGGCGTTTGAAACTCGAGGCGGCTTTGTCGTAAGGCAGCCGAATTGTGTCCGTTTGGTTACTTAAAAAGGCTTTAAGTCGCGCAATATCTGACTTTCTAAAAGTGGCATCGAGTTCGCCTAACTCGCAAATCCAACCAGAAATGCAATTTATTGCGCTATCTTTGTCGCTGGGGTCAAGGTGTGCGCCATCTATGATGTAATCGCCCATTTCGCGTGGCAAAAGAGATTGAATCCAGCTTGTTTTTTTGAGACCTTGCCCGCCTTGCAAAACTAAAACAAGTTCATATTTCGGCTTGGCTTCTTTGTTTGGCGTTTGTCGTGCTGAATCCGCCGCTGCAACGCATTGAATTAGCCAAGTAACGACAGCCCGATTTTTGTATCTAATGTCGTCATCCGCTACCGCCAATGAATTCAACAGCGTGCCGATGCGGTCGCGCTTGTCCCATCTTTTAGCGGTGATAAAGTCCAAAATCGGATTTATTTGATTTTTTGCAATCAAAGCGGGGAGCAAATCAATCGTAGAGCGCGGCAACCTGTTTATTGATAGTAAGCTCATTATTTCAGAAAGTGTTGACGTGTTAGTTAAGTCGCCGTCGTCGTCGCCTTGATTTATATCAATTTTTTGTCTCTTTAACATAACATCGTAGTTGCAAGTGATACCATATTTTTCAAACAGATGTTTTAAGTTTGCTATTGTGGCGAGGGGTTTGGAGTTTTCGCCCCCTGTTTGATGCGGGAATGAATCCGCTGATATTGCAAGGTTAAAGTTAATCATTTTGATAGACTCCAGTAACGTAAGTCATCAATCAATTTTTTTTCTTCATCGTTTTCCGCCCAAATCATAGAAGGCGGGAAGCCAGCCAATTTTGCAATTTTTAGCCGCGTATTTCTTGAACCTGCGCCCGCAATTGCTTTGTGAAA
This sequence comes from uncultured Pseudomonadota bacterium, assembly GCA_903876445.1. Taxonomy (GTDB): domain Bacteria; phylum Pseudomonadota; class Gammaproteobacteria; order Methylococcales; family Methylomonadaceae; genus UBA10906. The sequence continues at coordinate 2,435 of CAIQZX010000212.1, forward strand.
TTCGGCTTTACTTATCCCAAACTCTTTTATTATTTCGTTATTTTTTTTGCCTGTTTTTTCGCGCAAAAATTTAGTAATTGAATTTTTATTAAGTGAGTCCATAATAATTTAATTGTCAATTTAAAAGGTTGACACATTTTTACAATTAAATTGCAAAATTGCAAGGATAATGAAATGGATATTGATAAATCAGCGATTGCAGAACGAATCAGGATGTTACGCGCTCAACGAAAAGTTAAACAGGTTGAATTAGTTAAGATTGGAATTAAAAACGGGACGCTTTCGATGATAGAGCGCGGCGACCAAATGCCGACTATTCCGCAAATCGCCGCACTTTCCGATTTTTTTGGCGTATCAATCGATTATTTAGTAATGGGCAAATAATCCACTTTTTTTTTTAAAAAAGTCGGCGATAGCCGCACCGCGCACCGCATTGCGTAGAGGCGAACAGGCGGGGGTCGTCCGCCGATTGCTAAAGATAAAACGAAATTTTGAGAGCGGCGTATCCCCCGACCGCCTCGTAGCGCGGGGCATATTTGCAGGCGCGGGTGCTTTTTCCCGCAAGCCGTCCAGTCACGAAACTTTCACAACTTTCCGAATCTTGTTTTTTATCCAATTAAGCCCTGACCTTTTGATTTTTTGTAACAGCTAATCAAGTTGATTGGTAGCCTTTCGCGCCGTCTCGCGCTCCCGTCCCGCCCCCAACGCGCCGCGCTCTTAGGCTTTCGTGTCTGCCGTCGCGTGCCGTCTGCCGTTGTGTGCGTGGTTTCTTGTCGGCGCGGCTTGGACGGGTGGGCGTGCC
>CAIQZX010000213.1 GCA_903876445.1 uncultured Pseudomonadota bacterium
GATAAAACGTTATTGATTAACTGAGTTCGTAGAAGATGACCTTCATCAGAAAAAATAATATCGAATGACTTATTTACTACCGCTGTTTGGATTGGTGAAATTGCATTTGAAAAAGTTTGCGCCCCACTGTAACAACGCAGATATTCACAAACGCTTTTAGAACCCAAAATAAAACCGCCATTAGCTGCAAAAGTTTTAGAGAAAGACCCCATCACAATGACATGTTCTCTAAAATCACCATCTAGTGTTTCAAAAAATCCAAGACCTGTTTTTCCCATTGCTCCAAAATCATGCGCTACATCAAGAATAACGATTGCTTCATATTTTTTTGCTAATTCAACAATAGCATTCAAATCAGGACTATCTGAATCAACAGAATATAAACTTTCCACAACAATAAATAATCCATTATCAGAGTCGCGCTCACGGCTCATTTTTAATAATTCTGCTAATTGTTCTACGTTGTTATGAGCAAAACGACGAACGTTTTTTGTCACATGGCGTGCGCCTTCCGTTAAACAATTGTGACAACAAGAATCCATAATCAATGTGTCATTTTCTCTAACTTGTGCGGCAATCACACTGAAACCAGCCGTCCAGCCTGTAGGGAAAAGGGTGCAATCTTCATAACCCGTGATATTAGCTAATTTCGATTCAAGTTCTAAAGAATAACGAGTACGCCCACAAAAACCAGGTGAGCCAGCACTATGTACACCATACTCATCAATAATAGCATGTGCGGCATTACGAACATCTTGATTATAAACAAGCCCTAAATAATCTTGAGACGCAAAGTTAATCCCAGATGTGGGATTTTGTCCGTTACTATCAGCAATTATCGTTTCATGTAATGCTGGTTGAAGCAAAACTCGCCCAAAAGCAAAAACGCCTGCATCTTTTCTACCCGTAGTCCACGAATAAAGCGCGTTAGTCCGCTCGTCTAAAGTCTTTCCGTGTGGAGTAATGAAATCAAAAAGGCTTTTTTTAGAAAATTCCGTATCCATCATAATTATGCCTCCGATTTTTCGTTAATTTGACGAACTATCTCAAAAGTAATGTCAGCGATAGAAAAGTTACCAAACAAGAATTTTTCATCCAAATCTACTTCATAACGTGAACCTATTTGAATCATCAATTCAACAGCGTTAATAGAATCCAAATGTAAATCATAGATACTGGTATTTGAACTCAGAGAAGAATCAGTTTTCAGCATTATGGATAATTGCTCAATTAACCATTTTTCGACAGTAGCTTCATTTTCAACCGAACGGGAGATTTCTTTGTTTTTAGTATCAAGTGAGCTGGGATTTGTATTATCCAGTGGCTTGTTACGATATTCGTCTGGAACAAGGTAACTATCAAAATAACGTTCTTCATCAGTTGCTTGTTGATATACATCACCAATCTCTTGAACAAGTTCGTTAGCTAATTTTTGCAATAAAGAAAAATTTGGGGGTAATTCAAAACTAGCTAGTTATTGCTTTAACTCGTAATAGTGCTTTTTATACCTTTTTTCTGCCCAACTTAACCCAGTGTTTTGAACATCACTGCTAATAATTCGATTAACTGCAAATATGCAGGCATAACCAACTAAGTCAGCGTACTTAATATAAATTCTTGAATCATCAACATCACCAATAATCACAATAATTTCAGATTTCAATTCTTCTAATTCTTCCAATAAATCATTAGCATTCAACGTTTTTACAAGCAAATGCGGCATAGCATCGGAGTTATAGCGAATATATGAACGCCCTAAGCTGTCACCTAATGCCTCTGTAGATCCTTCAAATATACGAAAGAGACGGACATCACGGCTCAACTGAGGAATGCAATTAGTTTCAATATAACCTCTAGCACCTATAATTTGCATTCCGTTATCTACTGCTGTGTACGCCAACTCTGGACAAATCATTTTCAATAGATTAAAAAAATCATCATGTACGCTGATTCCTCTATCGATTTGATTGCCCAAAAATGTTATGAATGTTTCCAACGCAAATAATGATTGAAAATTTGAATAAAGTTGTTCGCGGAAGTTCGTATTATCGGACAGATAGCCTGTAGATAAATTTCTACGTTCGGCATAACGACACATAAGTTGCGAGACTCTTTTAATAACACCCATGCTTGCTATAGAAATACCAAGTCGTCCGATATTAAAAGATGTTTTAGCTATTTCAAGACCGAATCCACTATTTCCTAATAGACCATTTTTTTCAATACGAACGCCATCAAAATAGATAGTATTTTGAATAATTGCTCTAACGCCCATCGTAAGCGATTCATCACCAAAAGGGCAGCAGTAAACAAAAGGAGTCAAAGTCCCACGCTATTTTTCCAGAAGCCTTTATTCCAGTGGCTTGAAGGCACTTAGGCACTTCCCAAATTCAAGTTGTTTTTGAAGGTGAA
>CAIQZX010000214.1 GCA_903876445.1 uncultured Pseudomonadota bacterium
AGATATAATGTTAACGGTGTTTCAAACTCTGAAACACGACTATATTTTTATATGAATTGCTATGAAAAATGTAAAAGAAAAACATACTATGATTGTCAATCATTTAACTACTAAATGCCGCCACTTTTATGAAAAACATTTTTAAAATTTCCCTGATTCATGTTAAAGCTATTTGCACAAATGATGTTTTGCAAAAAAGACAATCTTGAACATGGATTGCCGCGTGTTTTTTTTAAACACTGTCAATATGTTATAATTTGAGCTTTATAAATTACCCTTCGAGGAAAAAATTACATAATGGCTAAAGAAGATCAAATTGAAATGGAAGGCAAAGTTATCGACACATTGCCAAATACTATGTTCCGCGTGCAACTCGAAAACGGTCACATCGTCACCGCGCATATTTCTGGAAAAATGCGTAAACATTATATTCGTATTCTTACCGGTGATAGTGTCAAAGTTGAAATGACTCCTTACGATTTAACCAAAGGTCGCATCACTTTCCGAGTGCGTTAATTTTGCCTACGCATATCGTTTCTGTTGTTAATCTGTTAATAGCATTTCAGCACTTTCAATCGTAAATGCTAATTCATTATTTTTCACACTAATTTTAACGTGTCCCCCGTGCGCGAGTTCGCCGAAAAGTAAATCATTAGCCAACGGCTTTTTAATGCTTTCTTGAATCAATCGCGCCATTGGACGTGCGCCCATTTTGGCATCACACCCATTTTCAGCTAGCCACAAACGCGCTTTTGGTGTCAGTGTTAATGTGACATTTTTATCCGCAAGTAAATTTTCTAATTCGAAAATGAATTTATCCACAACACTCCCGACGATACTGATGTCTAGCGGTTTGAATTGAATAATCGCATCTAAACGATTACGGAATTCTGGCGAAAAACCTTTTTCAACCATTTTTAGACTGTCACTAGAATGGTCTTGCGGCGTGAAACCTACGGATGCTCGTCCGCCTTCTTCTGCGCCCGCATTGGTTGTCATGACTAAAATGATGTTACGAAAATCCGCTTTTCTTCCGTTGTTATCCGTCAATGTACCGTGATCCATAACTTGCAATAACAAATTAAATACATCGGGATGGGCTTTTTCTAATTCATCCAGCAATAAAACGGCGTGTGGATGTTTATTCACTTGCTCAGTCAATAAACCACCTTGATCAAAACCCACATATCCTGGTGGCGCACCAATCAAACGGGAGACAGTATGCCGCTCCATGTATTCGGACATATCAAAACGAATCAACTCAATGCCTAACACTTTAGCTAATTGGCGCGTCACTTCGGTTTTTCCAACGCCAGTGGGTCCGGCAAACAAAAATGAACCAATCGTTTTTTGAGCATCACGCAGGCCAGCCCGCGATAATTTAATCGCTGATGTTAAAACCGAAATCGCTTCGTCTTGCCCGAACACCAACATTTTCAGATTTTTTTCTAAATTTGCCAATTTATCAACGTCATTGCTCGAGACCGATTTTGCAGGAATACGAGCGATTTTCGCCACGATTTCTTCAATTTCAGCCGCTTCAATTAGCTCTTTTTTCTTGCCTGGATTTGCCATGCGTTGTTTTGCACCGGCTTCATCAATCACATCAATCGCTTTATCTGGCAAATGACGGTCTGTAATATAACGCTCAGACAATTCAGCCGCTAAACGCAAAGATTCCGGCGAGTAATGTACACCATGATGATCTTCAAAACGGGATTTTAAACCTTTTAAAATCAGCACGGTTTCTTCAACAGACGGCTCTAAAATATCAACTTTTTGAAACCGCCGCGCTAATGCGTGATCTTTTTCAAAAATCCCACGATATTCTTGATAAGTTGTCGAACCGATACAACGCAATTGCCCAGCCGCTAACATAGGTTTAATTAAATTTGCGGCATCCATTACGCCACCCGATGCCGAACCCGCGCCAATGATGGTGTGAATTTCATCAATAAATAAAATCGCGTGTGCTTCTTTTTTCATTTGATTTAACAAGGATTTCAATCGTTTTTCAAAATCACCACGGTATTTTGTTCCGGCGACTAACGCGCCTAAATCAAGCGAATAAATCACGCAATCAAGTAATACATCGGGGACATCTTCTTCGACAATCCGTTTCGCTAAACCTTCTGCAATAGCGGTTTTACCTACGCCCGCTTCACCAACTAATAACGGATTATTTTTTCGACGACGACACAATGTTTGAATTGTGCGTTCAATTTCAGCAGAACGCCCAATTAACGGATCAATACGTCCGCTTGCCGCTTCTTCATTTAAATTTGTCGCATATTTTTCAAGCGGCTTGCTATTATCACTTTCAGCGTTTTTGCGTCCGGTTAATTGTTCACGCTCTTCGTAAGGGTCATCGAATTTCGAAATTCCGTGCGCGATAAAATTCACCACATCAATCCGAGAAATATCTTGTCTACTCAATAAATACACGGCGTGCGAATCGGGTTCACAAAACAACGCCACTAACAAATTTGCGCCTGTGACATCAACTTTGTCAGAATCCTGAGCGTTATAAACCGAACGTTGTAAAATCCGTTGAAAACCTAACGTTGGCTGCGTGTCACGTTTTGTATTTTCAGGTAAATATGAAATTGTTTCATCGATAAAACGCGATAATTGACCGCGCAACCATCTAATGTCTGCATCACAGGCTTTCATAACAGGAATAACATCTGGATTATCGAGTAAGGCAAATAACAAATGTTCTACGGTGATGAATTCGTGCCGACGTTCACGCGCATATTTGAAAGCCATATTTAAAGTTTCTTCGAGTGCTTTACCTAACATAGTGATTTCTCATCAAGTTGTTTATTATCTGTGTTAAATTCTACGTTAGCATAACGTATGTGGCGCAAAATTAAACTGAAATTTGAGAAAATAAATTATGAATATAGAAAATTTACTAACTGAACTTACAGGCAAAAATCCGCGTGTAATTTTTAAATCGGCTTTAGCACAATTTGAGAACATTGCTATTTCCTTTAGTGGCGCAGAAGACGTAGTGTTAATTGATTTAGCATTGAGTATTCGGAAAGATATTCACGTTTTTTGTTTGGATACGGGACGTTTGCATCCTGAAACGTACCGTTTCATTGAACAGGTGCGAAAACATTACGGTATCGACATTGATGTATTAAGTCCTGACCGCGATTTATTAGATAATTTTGTAAAAACGAAAGGGTTATTTAGTTTTTACGAAGACGGACATTCAGAATGTTGTGGAATTCGGAAAGTTGAGCCATTGCGCCGAAAGTTGGCAAATGTTGATGCGTGGATTACAGGACAACGCAAAGACCAAAGTGTTGACACTCGCCAAGATATTCCAGAAGTCCAAATTGACAGTGCTTTTTCGACACCCGAACACATGTTAATAAAATTCAATCCGTTGTTAAATTGGACTTCAGCGCAAGTTTGGGATTATATCGAGGCTTATCAAGTGCCTTATAATTCCTTACATCAACAAGGTTTTATCAGTATTGGTTGTGAGCCGTGTACACGCGCCATTTTGCCAAATCAACATGAACGTGTTGGACGGTGGTGGTGGGAAGATAGTGCGAAAAAAGAATGCGGTTTACACGCTGGAAATGTGAAGAAATAAATTTTAGTTTTTGATTTCACGCGGCACTTTTGATGAATTTCAATGTAAAGCCGCGTGATATTTTGATTGAAAAATTATGCAGCTTGCTGTTCGAGTTCTTTAATCGCTTCTTTGATACTCAAGCGAACTCGACCTTGGCGATCAATTTCAAGCACTTTCACTTTTACAACATCCCCTTCATTTAAGCGATCGCTGACTTTTTCGACGCGCTCATCAGAAATTTGTGAAATGTGAACTAAACCATCTTTACCAGGCATGATAGCGACAAATGCGCCGAAATCCATTAAACGAATTACCTTGCCTTCGTAAATTTTTCCCACTTCAACTTCAGCCGTAATTTCCAAAATCAAACGTTTTGCTTCTTCGCCAGCGGCTTTGTCAACCGATGCAATTTTTACAATTCCGTCGTCTGTTAAATCAACCGCTGCGCCTGTTTGCTCAACGATGCTACGAATAGTTGCACCACCTTTGCCGATAACTTCGCGGATTTTACTTGGGTCAATTTTGAACGTGATAATACGCGGCGCATAATCTGACATTTCAGAACGCGATGTTGCCAACGCTTTATTCATTTCGCCCAAAATATGTAACCGACCTTCTTTCGCTTGTGCGAGGGCGGCTCTCATAATTTCAGCGGTAATGCCTTGGATTTTAATATCCATTTGCAATGCGGTAACGCCTTGCTCAGAACCTGCAACTTTGAAATCCATATCGCCTAAATGGTCTTCGTCGCCCAAAATGTCGGAGATTACAGCGAAACGGTCGCCTTCTTTAATCAACCCCATCGCGATTCCCGCAACAGGCGCAGATAATGGAACACCAGCGTCCATCAACGCTAAACTGCTACCACAAACGGAAGCCATTGAACTCGAACCGTTTGATTCTGTAATTTCAGAAACAAGACGAATTGAGTAAGGGAATTCCACCATATCCGGTAAAACAGCTAACACGCCGCGTTTCGCTAAACGTCCATGACCAATTTCACGACGTTTTGGCGAACCCACAAAACCTGTTTCACCAACGCTGTACGGAGGGAAATTGTAATGCAACATGAAAGGTTCTTTATATTCGCCCGCGAGTGAATCAATTACTTGAGCATCGCGTTGCGTGCCTAATGTTGCCACAACAAGTGCTTGCGTTTCACCGCGTGTAAATAATGCCGAACCGTGTGTGCGTGGTAAAACACCTGTGCGAATCGTGATTTTGCGAACTTTATCAAGTGAACGACCGTCGATACGTTGTCCATCATTTAAAATCGCACTACGCACAACGTCGTATTCTAATTGCTCAATGACAGCTTTAATTTCGGCTTCTGTATAAGTTTCGTCAGCGGTTAATTTTTCAATTAAAGCCGTGCGAATTTCTTTCAGTTTTTCTTGGCGAACTAATTTTTCTGGAATCAAATAAGCCGCTTTAACATCAGACTCAATGGCACTCACTAAACGATTTAATTCATGATTCGGTTCGGGGGCAATCCATTCAACAGGCGCACGATTCACGGCAGCCGCAAATTCGTTAATAGCGTTGATTGCAGTTTGCATTTGTTCGTGACCAAACAAAACCGCGCCTAACATAACTTCTTCAGACAAGGATTTCGCTTCAGATTCCACCATCAAAACGGCGTTTGCTGTACCAGCAACGACTAAAATCAGTTCAGATTCTTTCAAAGCGGTCGGAGAAGCATTAAGTAAATACTGACCATCTTTATAGCCAACATTTGCTGCGCCAATTGGACCATTAAATGGTAAGCCAGAAATAGCAAGTGCAGCAGATGCGCCTAATAATGCAGGAATTTCTGTGTCTACATCGGGATTTAAAGACACCACAGTGGCAATAATTTGCACTTCATTGGTGTAGCCTTCTGGAAATAAAGGGCGAATCGGGCGATCGATTAAACGCGAAATCAGTGTTTCTTGTTCGGAAGGACGACCTTCGCGTTTGAAAAATCCACCTGGAATTTTGCCCGCCGCGTAGGCTTTTTCTTGATAATTAACGGTTAAAGGGAAAAAGTCGCCACCAGATGCAGATTTTTTGCCCACAACGGTGACTAAAATGGATGTGCCACCCACATCAATCATGACGGCACCGTCAGCTTGACGCGCAATTTCGCCTGTTTCGAGTATAACTGTTTGATCGCCGTACTGAAATTCTTTCCTAATAGGATTCACTATGAGGTTTCCTTTGTTTGAAGGTAATTTGGAAAAATGAGTTTTTTATAAAGCTAAAGCAAAAACGGCACAGAAGATGTGCCGTTTTCTAAGTGGTTTTTTATTTACGCAACCCTAAGCGTCCAATCAATGTGCGATAACGCTCGCCATCTTTATTCTTCAAATAATCCAACAATTTACGACGTTGATTAACCATACGCAATAAACCGCGACGTGAATGATTATCTTTTTTATGCGCTGCAAAATGTGGGGCTAAATGTTGAATATGCGCCGTCAATAAGGCAACTTGAACTTCTGGTGAACCCGTGTCTGATTCTGATTGACGATAGGCTTCAACGACGGCTTTTTTTTGTTCTGCTGTAAATGGCATTGCGGGTAAATCCCTAAAAATTAAAATTTAAAAAATGAAAGTTTCCACGTTTATTTCTAAGCGGCTTGTTTAGCCACGAATGGAAAAAGCGTTTCCACAATAGGGTGTAGAAACTTGAAATGTTAGTCGTTTAAATTGAACAATCTAACAATTGTTATCTTATCATTTAATCCGATTTCACCCAAACCTAAAAACAGAGTTTCTGCATATAAACGCACACTTTGCTTACTTTCATTAGTTTTAAAATCAATCGCTTGACCATAAGAAATGGCTTTTGCTTGTTCGGGCGATAAATGAATCGCTGGCAAATTTTCTAACGGTTTATCAACAGGCATCAAATTAGCGTGTAATTCGTCGGAAGTCATCGCCCTCAGTTGTTCAAGCGTTTTTGCTTCGTGCAAATGGAATTTTCCAGCTTGAGTTCGGCGTAATGCTGTGACCGTTCCACAGCAACCTAACTCATGCCCAATATCTTCAGCAAGTGAACGAATATAAGTCCCTTTAGAACAAGCCACATCCAGCGTCAATGTATCAGAGGTAAAATCGAGCAAATTTAGGTTGTAAATTGTAATGTGACGCGGTTCCCTTTCAATCGTAATTCCATCCCGCGCTAATTCATATAATTTTTTACCGTTGTGTTTTAACGCGGAATACATAGGTGGAACTTGCGTTTGTGCGCCGGTAAACTTTGTTAAACAGGTTTGGATTTGTTCCTGCGATAACAACGGAACCGGTTTAGTTTCAATAATTTGTCCTTCCGCATCGCCCGTATCCGTCATCACACCGAGCTTTATAGTCACTTGATAACGCTTGTCATCATCTAACATTAACGCGGAAACTTTCGTTGCCTCGCCAAAACATAACGGCAATAGTCCAGTCGCCAACGGGTCTAAACTCCCTGTATGTCCGGCTTTATTCGCATTAAATAAATGCCGTACTTCTTGCAACGCTTTATTCGATGACACGCCTAAACGTTTATCTAATAAAATAATGCCATGAACATTTAATCCTGATTTTCGCTTACTCATTTTTTGCTCCAAAACTTAATACTTCACCGCCGTTATTATTCCAATCTGAAAGCGCAAATCGTTGCGCTTTTTGACCATTTAAATTAAATTTATGTAACGCCGGACGGTGCGTATGCCCGTGGATTAAGCGCGTGCAACCATGTTGTTGCATCACTTTTTCGACTGTCATTTGATTAACATCCATCACATAATGAGATTTTTGTTGTTTATGAAAAAAGCTGCGAATTCGATACCATCGCGCAAAAAGTAATCTTTGCCATAATGGTTTTGACAAAACATTTTGTTGCCATTCCAGCGTGCGGGATTTTGAACGAAACGCTTGATAGGCAATATCATCGCTGCATAATAAATCACCATGTGTTAATAATGTTTTCTCGCCTTCTAATTCAATAATCGCATAATCGTCTAATAACGTCACACCAGTTCCACGAGCAAAACGTTCGCTAATTAAAAAATCTCGATTTCCGCGTTGCAAATACACTTCCACACCAGAATCTGTCAGTTTTTTTAATTCGCGGCGAATGTGACCATTAGGCGATGTAAAATCATCATCGCCAACCCAAGCATCAAATAAATCGCCTAAAATATAGACGGCTTTTGCTTGTCGAGCTTGTGTTTGTAAATAATGCGTAAAATGGTGCGTGATTTTGGGTTTATCGAAAGACAAATGTAAATCGGATATAAAGTGAATCACAAAGTATTTAATCCTAAAAGTTGTAGTGCAAATCAAAGTTTGTATGCTGAAAAATATGCTGCGAATTGATGCACAAATCTTGGTTTGTACGCTGTTTGCGTTCATAATCTACCAAGAAAAAGCATTTATTTACAGCAGGTGGGCATGAATTTATTTGTGCCTTTCGAAAAAACAGCATGAATTTCTCATGCCCACATTTAAAACCAAACATGACTGAAAACCATTATTTAGACAACCAATTTATTATTGCAATGCCTACTTTATCGGACGATAATTTTTCGCGTACAGCAATTTACCTTTGTCAACACAATGCCGATGGCGCATTAGGAATTGTTATAAACCGAGAATCCAAAATGAAACTTAAAGAAATTTTTATGCAAATGGATATTCCGATTACTTCGGTAACGGCAGCAAATGCGCCGGTTTATTTCGGCGGACCTGTTCAACAAGAACGCGGTTTTGTATTACATACGACGGGGGGGAAATGGGCGATTACCTTGCCAATCTCAGACACAATGTCACTCACAACATCGCGCGATATTATTGAAGCCATTGCAAAAGGCGAAGGACCAGAACGTTATTTTGTCGCATTGGGTTACGCGGGTTGGAGTAAAGGACAATTAGAACAAGAAATACTGGCAAATTCGTGGTTAAACACACCATTTGGTGAACCCATTTTATTTGATACGCCCATCGATTTACGTTGGCAAATGGCAGCGAGCCAAATTGGTATAGACATCAATCAATTAACTTTCGGTTCAGGTCATGCGTGATCCTTTAGCGCGTCAATCGACCGATACTTTTTTGGGATTTGATTTTGGTACGAAAAAAATTGGTGTGGCTGTCGGACAATTAACAACGGCAACCGCTAATTCATTGCAAACTATGCGCTCCGCAAATCAAACACCAAATTGGCAAGCGATTGAACAATTAGTCAAAGAATGGCAACCGGCTGGCTTTGTTGTCGGCATTTCACGCCAACTCGATGGAACCGATAATCCAGTTACCGCAAAAATGCTCAAATTTTGCCGGCAATTAAATGGACGTTTTAATTTACCGGTTCATCAACAAGATGAAACGCTTTCTACATTTGAAGCAAAGCAATTGTTATTTGATGATATTCATGTCAATGCCACGAAATTGTGGGCGGTTCAAGATGAACTCGCCGCACAGTTAATTTTGCAATCTTGGTTGAATCAAAAAAAAGAAGAATCGTCTTTTTGAGCAGAGCGTGACATAAAAAATTTAATAAAAATAATGGTCAAAACAAACGCTAATCCAAACCACTGTAGCGCGTAAGCTAAATGTTGTTCTGGTTGCATAATTTTTGCGGCTGACCATTCACGTTTAAAACCGTTTGGCGAATTTGCGTCTAATTCCAATTGAAAACTGAATAATTCATAACCTAACTGTTTTGCTAAAACGTTCGCATCCACAATTCCCACAACGGCAGGATTTGTTTTTGTCGGCTGATTTGCGCCGTCTAATTTCAATCCAATACTTGGAAATGCGTTAATTCTGCCCCTTAACGTTATTTCATTTTCCGCTTCAAATACGACATTTGGTAATGTAGCACGCGGTTCAACTAACGGAATCCAGCCGCGATTTACTAAAATCGCTTTTGAACCGTTTTGCAATCGAAACGGAGTAAAAACAAAATAACCTGCTTTACCGCCATCGATTTGATTATCAAGTAAAAACTGTGTTGTTGTATCGTAATGTCCCGTGACCGTAGCCGGTTTGTAGCGTAGTGAAACTGAATCATCCGACGTTTCTGAAAGTAATTGCACCGATTCATTCACACGCTGCGCCTCTACATTTAAGAAATCTTGTTTTTCGTTAGCGCGATGGATTTGCCAAATGCCTAAACTCAAAAATAATGTAAATAAACTCAAATACGCGACTAGCCATCTTAGTTTCATTCGTCTTGCTGCCTTTTTAAAAGTTGCGTCGTTGTCGTAAAATCATCGAAAATAGGTTTTTCTTTTTTCACGACACCCCAAAAAAAATTATGTTTAAAACATTCGTTATTATTGCATTTGTAGCGATTATCGTCAGTTTAGGTAATGCGTTGTTTCATTTAGTAAAACACAAAGACCAAGAAAGTTCACAAAAAGCACTCAAAGCGTTGACCTTTCGAATCGGCTTATCCATCGCGTTGCTAATTTTTGCGGTACTTATGCGATACCTAAATTTTTAGGTTAATCCAACCAAACACTGTAAGATTTTTCATCAATCGTACAATCGAATAAAACTTGTGAACTTAAACCCTCTAATTTCAAACGTTGTAAAATAGTAGCTAAATCGACTGAACTATTTTGTGATAATTCAACTCGTACATTTTCAGGAATTAGATTTTCCAAATCTAAAACAGCTTCTGCCGGTAAACAAACACTCACTAACAAGGCATTATTTTTAGTGATTTTGACGTGTAACTTTGTAGCTTGAGTGGCAAAGTCTAGGGTTTTAAATTGCGTGGTCGTCACATTTATTACCGGCAAATCTAAATCGCGTGCTTGCTGTAACAATGTTTCACCGACACTTTTTTCTAATATATGCCACCAATTTAAACTGATTTGAAGCTGTTGTAACTGATGTGTCAAACCTTGAAAAGCACGCATTAACAATAATACATCTGCCGCGCCTGCCGAGCGAAACCACCAGCGTTTTTCTCCTAGCAAATCCGTAATTTTTTGTTCAAGCTGCCAATCCGACAAATTGAAAACGTGATTAACTAAAAATGGACGAAATAAAAATTGACTCAACATCGTTAACGCACCTTGAATGTGCGCGAGTTTTTGAGCATCAAACCCTATTGCGACAAAACAATCCAAGGGATTTACAGCATTTTTTTCTCGACAAGCAATAATCAGTTTTAAAAGTGCTAAACGGCGCGTTTCATCTAACGAAACTGTACATCCAAAATCTAATAACGTCACCATCGAATGATTTTCAGCATGGTTGTAAAATGTATTCCCGTTATGCGGGTCGGCATGGCAACATCCGGCAACAAAAACACTGGTAAATAACGTTTGTAACAATGTTTCCGCAATTAGTTTACGTTCAACTTCTGACCAATTTACAATTTCAGGAAATGTGACACCTGTTGCGCGACTTTGTACTAAGACACATTCACTACTAAACGCCTCATAAACGCGCGGGATTTCTAAACGTGGTACGCACACGTTCTCCAGAAAATACGTTTGACGTGTCGCTTCCGAGCGATAATCAAGTTCTGCATTCAGCGTATCAAAAAGAGCTTTTTTATATCCGTTTAAATCAAAGCCCCATTCTTGAACTTTGCCAACGCTTGGCATCAAATCTGCTAATTTTAATTCAGCGTGAATGGCATCGACAATATCGGGATAACGAATCTTAATGGCGATGGACGTGCCATCTTTTAATTCAGCTAAATGAACCTGCCCTAAGGATGCAGCGGCAATTGAAGGTTGAATGTTTTTGAAGATTTTTTTGGGTGCAAATCCTAAACTTTTTTCCAAAACAGGCAATATGACGTTGAGTGGTAAAGCCGGAACACTATCCGTCAGCGATTGAAATTCACTTCCTCCTTCGACGGTAGCAAAAAGCTGTCCGATTTTTAAACTGAAACCCCGAGCATCGGCAAGTAAAGCGACTAAGGCGCGTTGGGCAAGTAATTTTTCGATTTCATTTTGACTGGCATGAATTTTTCTTGTTACTAAACCAATACGAAATAATTTTATAAAGCGTTTAAGGAAATTCCACATTTTCACCCCCAGTTAGTCGTTTAAAATACCCGTTATTTTTTATTAAAAAAGTGAATTTTTATAGGCGTATTTTGGTTCATAGTGCATTTTTTCAAGTCGTTTGAAATTGAATTCCCATTAAAAGAAAACAATGCTTTTGTACTATAATCGGCAATACTCAAAACAAAAACTAAAAAAAGGACATAAATATGAATCCAATTATTCAAAGCGTTACCCATGAAATTATGGAGCGCAGCCATGCTACTCGCTCTGCCTATTTAAAACACGTTGATAGTTGCAGTAGAAAAAAACCACAACGAGTTGGAATGGGGTGCGCGAATTTAGCACATGGTTTTGCGGCCTGTAGCTCTGAGGAAAAAACAGATTTAACTGCCGAACAGAAACCGAATATCGCGATTATTACGTCATATAACGATATGCTTTCTGCACATCAACCTTATAAAGATGCACCGGATTTAATTAAAGCGGCGATTCGTGAAGCAGGCGGCGTTGCACAAGTTGCAGCAGGTGTACCAGCCATGTGTGATGGTATTACACAAGGTCAAGCCGGCATGGAATTATCGCTATTTAGTCGCGATTTAATCGCAATGACGACCGCCATTGGTATGAGTCACAATATGTTTGATGGCGGACTGTATTTAGGCGTATGCGATAAAATTGTTCCGGGTTTATTGATTGGTGCATTGAGTTTTGGACATTTACCTGCGATTTTTGTTCCCGCTGGTCCAATGCCAAGTGGTATTACGAACAAAGAAAAATCTCAAGCACGTCAACGCTATGCGTTAGGACAAATTGGACGAGAAGAATTATTAGCCGCTGAATCAGCATCGTATCACAGTGCGGGAACGTGTACTTTTTACGGCACAGCAAATACAAATCAAATGATGATGGAAATGTTAGGACTACATTTACCTGGTAGTTCTTTTGTTAATCCTTATACGCCATTGCGTGATGAATTGACAAAAGAAGCCGCCCGTCAGATTTTGAAGTTCACGGATTTAGGCAGCGATTATCGTCCACTTGCTTATGTTGTAGATGAAAAAGCGATTGTCAATGCGGTGATTGGATTACTTGCAACAGGCGGTTCAACTAATCATACGATGCACTTAATCGCGATTGCGCGTGCATCAGGAATCAATTTGAATTGGGACGATTTCGATCGATTATCGAAAGTGATTCCATTACTAGCAAAAGTTTATCCAAATGGTTCGGCGGATGTAAATCACTTCCACGCAGCAGGCGGAATGGGAGTTTTAATTTCGCAATTATTAAATAACGGCTTGATGCACGAAGATACGATTGCGATTGCCAATAAACGCGGCATGGCAAATTATTGCCAAGAACCACGATTGATTGATAATAAATTGGTTTGGGAAAATGTACCGTCTGAACCATTAGATTTAAGTGTGTTAAGTACCGTTAAAAAACCCTTCGCTCCAAGCGGTGGTTTACACGTTATGAAAGGCAATTTAGGTCGTGGTGTATCGAAACTTTCTGCACTCGCACCAGAACATCAAATAGTAGAAGCTCCAGCCGTTGTTTTTGATGATCAAGAAGATTTCTTAGCCGCTTTCCGTCGTGGCGAATTAGAAAAAGATTTTGTTGCCGTTATTCGTTTCCAAGGACCTCGCGCAAACGGAATGCCTGAACTCCATAAACTCACGCCACCAATGGGTGTTTTGCAAGATAAAGGTTTCAAAGTGGCGTTAATTACAGACGGTAGAATGTCTGGCGCATCAGGAAAAGTACCGTCTGTTATTCATTTATGCCCAGAATGTGAAGTGGGCGGTCCACTTGCAAAAGTACATGATGGCGACATTATTTCGTTGAATTTACAAACAGGTAATATTAATGTGTTAATGGATGAAGTGGAATTTAACGCGCGTGTTGCAGCTCCAAATTCAGCGCACAATCATCACATGGGCATGGGGCGTGAAATGTTTGGGCATTTCCGTTTAGGTGCATCGTCAGCAGAAACTGGCGCGTCAAATTTGTTTATCGTAGATTAAAACTCTCACCGATAAAGCTCTGTCGGGTTATGTCATAAGCTATTTGTAATAGACTAACCCGACCTACGATTTTCAAAATTTACAAAAGTGTTGTCTTCTAAATGTTCAATTCTGTTTTAGTTCTTATAATTATTTTTACCGCAATTGGTGGCGTATTAAGTGTACTAGTCGCTAGCATTTTTTTATTACTTTCCGAGAAAACACAACGTAAAATTATTCCGCACGGCATTAGTTTTGCAATTGGTGCGTTACTCGCCGTCGCATTTTGGGGCTTAATTCCAGAAGCGTTTGAACACGCGCAACCTGAACAGATTCAACAACTGTCTGGTACGATTTTAGCGGGAATTTTGGGCTTCTTCGTGTTGGAAAAATTATTGATTTGGCGACATTGTCATTTTGGTGAATGTGAAGCGCACGGCGATGATGAGCATCAACATCCCGAAGAAAATTCGCATCATCACCGACATTCGCATGGCGCAAAAACCGCAGGCACGTTTATTATTTTGGGTGATAGCATTCACAATTTTGTTGACGGTGTTTTGATTGCTGCCGCGTTTTTAACAGATGTAAAACTGGGAATTGTTACTAGTTTAGCGGTGGCGACGCATGAAATTCCGCAAGAAGTTGGAGATTTTGCGATTTTATTACACAGTGGATATTCCAAACGCAAAGCCCTTTTTTATAATGTGCTAGCGAGTTTGACGACTGTTATTGGTGGTGTGTTAGCATATTTTAGCTTGGCTAATTTGCATGATTATTTACCTTATTTTCTAGCACTAGCCGCTTCGAGTTTTATTTACATTGCGGTGGCAGATTTAATTCCGTCGTTACATAAAAAAACCGATATAAAAACCTCACTCCAACAAATTGCGCTAATTTCTGCTGGCGTGTTTTTGATTTGTACGCTGCATAATTTTGCTCATCACATCGAATTGTAATCTTCAAAGCCGTATTTATCTGAAAGGCGTAATAAAACAAACAATGCGCCTGTTCCGCCATCTTTTGGACTGACCGAGCAGAAGGCTTGGACATCTTTATGCTGGCGCAACCAGCGATTTACTTCATTTTTTATAATCGGTAAATTATCTAACGAACGATAACCTTTACCATGAACAATATGCACGCAACGACAACCCTCTTCGACGCTATTGTGTAAAAAATGGAGTAATTGTCGTTTGGCATCGTTAGTATTTAAACCATGTAAATCGATTTCAGCATCAATGCCAAAAAATCCACGTCGTAATTTTTTCAACACATTATTTTGCAAACCGGCAGATAAGAAATTCAACGAATCATAAATTCCGACAGTCGCAATATCTTCGGTATTTCGTGAACTCAAATGCGCGTCAAAATTCACAATCAATGGTTTCGGATAGGGTTTTGGTTTTACATTTTTCTGTTCATGTAAAGCGACTTTATCTTGTTTGACCGCTTGTACTTTGCCGACGGTTTGCCGAAATAAATTTTCGTCGTCAAAACTTCCGGATTGTTTTCTTGTCATAGGCGATTCAGAGGGTTAAAAATGATTTTTTGCGGCAACAAAAAAAGGCGATTAAAAAAATCGCCTTTTCGACTTTAAATCGCTTTTTTAATTCGTTCCAGCGCGGATTTGAGATTGTCCATGCTGGTCGCAATAGAAATACGAATATGTCCTGCCGTTCCGAATGCCGAACCCGGAACAAGTGCCACACCGGCTTTTTCAATTAAATAATCTGAAAATGCCAAATCGTCATCAATGCCATCTAAACGTTCAAGTAATTTTTCGATATTTGGGAAAACGTAAAACGTGCCATCTGTTTCAACGCATTCCACGCCATCAATCGTATTTAATTCCGCCACAACAAAATCGTGACGTTTTTTGAATTCCACACACATTTCAGCAATAAAACTTTGATTGCCTGTTAATGCCGCCACTGCCGCATATTGTGAAATCGAAGTCGGATTTGATGTGCTTTGTGATTGAATCGTACACATCGCTTCAATCAATTTTTCATTTCCTGCCGCGTAACCAATTCGCCAGCCTGTCATTGAATACGCTTTTGATACGCCATTCATTACAATCGTGCGGTCGTAAAATTCAGGATGCGCGTTCAAAATGTTCACAAACGTACCTTGTTGCCAAAGAATATGCTCGTACATATCATCGGTGGCGATAATGATGTTTGGGAAATCCGCTAACACATCGCCTAACGCTTTCAATTCATCTAATGAATACGCCGCACCTGAAGGATTCGATGGGCTATTGATAAAAATCAAACGGGTTTTTTCAGTAATTGCCGCGCGTAATTGTTCAGGTGAAATTTTGAAATTTTGCGCTTGTGTGGTTTCGATAATGACAGGAACGCCATCGGCAAGTAAAACCATATCCGGATATGAAACCCAATACGGCGCTGGAATAATGACTTCATCGCCAGCGTTTAAAAGAGCTTGCGTTAAATTAAATGAACTCTGTTTGCCGCCACATGAAACCAAAATTTGTTTTGGGTTATATTCCAAACCATTATTTTTTTTGAATTTATCGATAATGGCTTTTTTCAATGGTGCAATGCCATCAACAGCCGTATATTTTGTAAAACCTTTGTTAATCGCCTCAATCGCGGCTTGTTTAATAAAATCAGGCGTGTCGAAATCGGGTTCGCCTGCGCCTAAACCAATAATGTCATGACCTGCGGCTCGCATTTGTGCGGCTCTTGCGGTAATTGCTAAGGTCGGTGAAGGTTTTACAGCATTGACGCGATTAGAAAGTTGGATGTTCATTTTATAAAGTAAGGTGAAAGGTGAAAGGTGAGAGGTGAAAGACACGAGACTAAAGGTTTTTTGCCTTGCACCTTTCACCTAGTCTTTTAACGTAAATTTTGTAATGCCGCAATGCGTTCTTCAAGTGGTGGGTGCGTCATAAATAATCTTGATGCACCACCGCCGCTAATTCCAAAAGCGGCTAATTGACCAGGTAAAGCTTCGGGTTCATGAGCGCGTTGTAATGCTTGAAGTGCAGCAATCATTTTTTCACGACCTGCTAAATTCGCGCCACCTACATCAGCTCTGAATTCACGGTAACGCGAGAACCACATCGTCAACATAGAAGCTAAAATACCTAATGCAATTTGAGCCACCATTTGTGTGACATAATATGCCCAGCCATAACCTTCGTCTTCGTTTTTCAAAATCACTTTATCAACAAAATGTCCGATAATTGTGGCAAAGAAATACACAAAGGTATTCACAACACCTTGCATTAACGCCATCGTAATCATGTCACCGTTTGCAACATGGCTAATTTCATGACCTACAACGGCTTCAACTTCGTCAGCATTCATTGCGTGTAACAACCCCGTGCTAACTGCAACTAACGCATTGTCACGATTCGCACCTGTCGCAAACGCATTAGGTTCAGGCGATTCAAAAATGCCAACTTCTGGCATACCAATTCCGGCGTATTGTGCTTGACGCGCCACAATATCTAATAACCATTGTTCTGTTTGGTTTTGTGGTTGTTCGATAACGACAACGCCCATACTGCGTTTTGCCGACCATTTCGACATAAATAACGAAATAACTGAGCCAGCTGAACCAATAATGGCGGACATGACCAACAATTTTTTTAAATCTAAATCAACGCCGTTTGCCGCTAATGAACTGTGCAAACCTAATAGATTAAAAATAACGCCAATCACAACCATTACGGCAAGGTTAGTGACTAAAAATAAAAAGATACGTTTCATAATAAAAAGTTTCCTCAATTAAATGATTAAAGCGATACGATAACTTAACGCTTCTATAATAAAAAGCAAGCCTTAGAGTTTTTCACGAAATACAAAATAGACTGCGCCAATTAAACAAAAAAATGCCCACAAATAATCCAATTTCAAAGGCTCGCGCAAATAGTAGACAGAAAAAGGAACGAACATCGATAACGTAATCACTTCTTGAATAATTTTAAGTTGTCCAACTGTTAAAACAGTAAAACCAATACGATTAGCCGGAACTTGTAACAGATATTCAAATAAAGCAATAAACCAACTGACTAACGCCGCCACAATCCAAGGTTTATCATGTAATTCTTTTAAATGGGCGTACCACGCAAACGTCATAAAAACATTGCCAAAAATTAACAATCCGATACTAACGGCAATAGGATGTAATTGGCTTAACGTTGAAAAACTACTCCAATTCATTTTTGATTAACGCATTAAATTCATGTGTTTTTTCAAGCATTGCGTTATATTTTGCTTCAACTTTATCCGTAACTTCACTTAAAAAACACGTTAACGCTTCGTCGTCTAAATTTTTAGCAAACGGCAAAACATAGCTTTCCAATTCACTTATCGCGTCAGCATCAACAATTTCATCTAAAAATGCCACCGCTTTTGATAACTCAAGCGCATCGAGCAAGGCTTCTCCCGACAATGTGCTAATTTCTTTTTGAATTGTATCTACGGCTTTAATAATTTGAATCGCAACTTGCGTCACCATTTTTAACAACGTTAATTTTTCAGTAAATCGGTAAAGTTCAATAGCTGAATGACGAATATCCATCAATGCCGTTTTTAAATCTGCGGGAGTAACAACAGTGTTTTGCATAAAAAATCCACTTTTAATAACAATTCAGAATGTGCTAATTATAACCTGAGTTTGTGATTGATAATCAGAGAGTAAGCCGCGAATTAACGAATTTAATTTTTATGGTTTTAACATTTAAGTTCGCATTTTTAATCGATTTGAAACCCGCGTCCCCAATTTCTGACAAGGTAATTCAAAATACTGAAACGATAATGCCGCAAATCCAAATACCAAAACTAAATAAAACAAGGTTTGCCACCATACTGTACCCGGATAATATGCGGTCGCAATTTGCTGCCATAAATATACGCTATAAGAAATTCGCCCTAAATAACTTAAACCATGATTATGAAAAATGTTTTTAACTATCGAAATAGATGAATGGGTTGGCGTTCCAAAAACAATAATCTGAACCAAAATGGGATAAAAGATTGTTTTCAAGAAACTATCCTGATTACCGGGTACAAAACAAATTAAACAAATTAACGAAACCACGGCGGAAAACCAAACAAGGAACGATAAATTTCGTAAACGTTGCATCCAATTTGTGGGCAATAAAGCCGTAAAACAGCCTGTTAATAAAAATAAAAAATAAACACAATACTCAGAGCTGAACAAATGCCCGTAATAACGCAAACCGAGTGCAATGAGCATTAACGTACTGATTGCAATTAACAATCGTGAACTTTTTCCACCACGCCACGCCCATAAAAATAACAACGGATACCCTAAGTAAAATTGTTCTTCATACGCTAACGACCATGTATGTCCGACAAACCAAGGGCAATTTTTAATAAAAACAGAGAAATTACAAACAAAAGCCGCTGACGTTAACGCCTGTAAGCTACTTATTTTATTAAACAATGTTAAACAAACTAAATAAAGCCACAAAGGCGGAATAATACGAAAAAATCGGCGGGCATAAAAGGCACTCAAGCACACTTTTCCTGTCGAATTTTTTTCTGAATTCAATGCGGTACAAATTACAAAGCCACTAATACTAAAAAAAATCAATACACCTAATTCACCAAACCGTTCAATTTGTAATGAATAGAGTTCGACTTGTGACCAATACTTATCTACACCACTGAATAAAAAGACGTGTTCAGCTATTACCAGCATAACGGCAAAGAACCGCCACACGTCTATGTGTTCAATACGCTTAACTGACATAAATCAATCTGCCTCGGATTGTTCGGCTAAAAACTTTTTATAGTTAATCGACACTTTCAAACCGGCAAATCGTCCCGCCATTCGTGTTAATTCCTGTGTTTTTTTATCAAATGTAATTTTAACTTCATTTAATGCACGGTCTTCAAACCCTTTTTCAATTTGATTTGTTTCAAGTAAAAAATGGTAAATATAAATTTCTTGTTCTGGCTCATCTTTGATTTCCAATGGTGCGCCTAATGCTTCTACAACCGTTAATTTTTTTGGCAAATCGGCGGCTATTTTTTCCAGTAAAGCACTATTTGCTTTAAGTTGCTTTTTATCTTTATCGATTTCCGCGCCACCAATTGAACGCAATGAAACTTCTAAAAATTTTGGCGGCGCAATTTGTAAAAATAATGATGAAAACGACCACGCAGTCAACTTACTTTCTTTATTGAAATATAAGTCTGAATAAAATTTGATTTCGGGTTTTATGATATTGCCCGCTGCGTCAATTTTCCGAAACCAATAACGCCATTTTCGACCATCCGCCGTTGGTGAATCATCGCTTGGATGCAACCTGGATAACGAGACAAAATCTTGGCTATATAAAATGGGTTCTTTGAATTGCAGCATAAATTCGTCAGTCACAACAATGGCGAAATGTTTATCGAAATCGCTCATTTGCTGATAAACCTGAAACGCTCGAATCCAATACACGCAGCCCGTTAAAAATAGCGCGAAAATCAGAACGCTGATAAAAGGAATTTTTTTCTTCATTTCGCACTCTATCTTTTTCATGTCTTATTCGGGTAAATTTGCCACAAAATTTTTCAAATATGCCAAAAAATCATCTTTTAATTCTTCATGAATTAACCCTTCTTCAACAGTCGCTTGTAAATAACCCAATTTCGAACCGCAATCGTAGCGTTTACCCTCAAACTCGTAAGCAAAAACATTTTGTTCCAACATCAACGCTGCAATCGCATCGGTTAATTGAATTTCACCACCCGCGCCTTTTCCGGTTTCTTCAATTTTTTCAAAAATCGTTGGCGTTAAAATGTAACGTCCAACAACGGCTAAATTAGATGGCGCACGTTCTGGCGAAGGTTTTTCGACAATTAAATCAACTTGCCCTAAATTTGGTGTGAGTTCTTTCGTTTTTACAATCCCGTATTTGTCCGTTTCAGCGGGATTGATACGTTCAACACCCAAGATACTGCATTGATTTTTATGATATTGCGCGACCATTTGTTTTAAACAGCCATTATCACCATTTTGAATAAAATCGTCCGCTAAAATCACCGCAAACGGTTCATCGCCAATCGCACTTTTTGCACAATGCACCGCGTGACCTAAACCGAGTGCTTCCGCTTGACGAATAAAAATAAACGTCACATTCGGCGGCATCATTTGTCGAATCATTTGCAATGTTTCGGTTTTCCCTCGAATCATTAATTCATTTTCTAATTCATAGGCTTTATCAAAATGATCAACAATCGCGTTTTTACTACGACCCGTCACAAAAATAATGGTGTCAATTCCTGCCGCAACAGCTTCTTCGACCGCATATTGGATTAACGGTTTATCCACAATCGGCAACATTTCTTTGGGACTGGCTTTTGTCGCAGGCAAAAATCGCGTGCCTAAACCGGCAACAGGGAAAACCGCTTTTCTAATTTTTTTACTCATCGTAAATCTCTCTAAAAGTTAGTATTTAAAATTGTAATTGGTAAACAACAAACATATAGCTAAAATTGTTTCCCATACATCGCCCGATTCTTGACCTTTTGCTTGTCTATCCGCTTTTGCGCTGAGGGTGAGAATTTCTAACAATCGCGGTTGAGGTAAATAGCGCAATGCTTTTTCAATCAACGATACACGTTTATCCCAAATCTGATTATTTCTAAAAACACTCTCTTTGTTTTTGCCTTGCTGTAATTCTAATTTTACTTTGCACAATGTTCGTGCTTCGCGCATTATCCCCCAAAGTACAACAGGTGGTGCGATTCCTTCTGCTTTTAAACCAGCTAAAATTTTAAAAATTCGATTTGTATTTGCACTCAAAAGTACGTCCACCAATTTGAACACATCGTAACGCGAATTATCCGCTACAACGTCAAAAATTTGCGCCTGCGTTAACATCGTTGCGCCGTAAATGACGTACAATTTTTCAATTTCTTGTGCCGCTGCCAGTAAATTTCCTTCAACACGCTCACCTAATAACAAAAGTCCATCTCTGTCTGTACTCAAGCCACGGCGTTGTAATCGTGTTTGCAACCATAACAATAAATCATCCCCTTCTAATGGACGAACTTGAACGGTTACACCAACTTTATCGATAGCTTCAAACCAACGAGTTTTCATACCTGCTGCGTTCAATTTTCCACAGGTAATTAACAAAATGGTATCAGCTGGCGGTTTTTCGCAATACGATGCTAATGTTTTTGAACCTTCAAGCCCAAAATTTGCCGAAGGAACACGCACATCCAGCACTTTTTTATCGCCGAAAATAGACATGGAACACGCGGCAGTCGTAATTTCTGACCATTCAAAACCGGTGTCAGTCGAAAAAATTTCTCGTTGTGAAAACCCTGCTTTTTTAGCCGCTTGTCGAACTGCGTCTGCTAATTCAACAATTTGCAACGGTTCGTCACCATGAAATAAATACACCGCACCAAGATTTTTTTGTAATGATTTTACTAATTCTTCAGGTTTAAGGCGCATTATTTTCCACTTTTTTCCAAGGCAAAACGTGCTTGATTCAACAATGTTCGCACAACTTGCTGTGTCATTTCAGTACGCAATACCGATTCTTCATTATCGCGCGCCAAAATTGCCTGTTGATCATTGTAATAATCACGGCGGACTTCTAATGGTTGACGCGCGGCTAACATTTCGTCTTTGGGTGTCGTAATTTCATATTCCAATCGATAAACCAATTCGTATTCATTGGTTTTACCGCGTTCACTTAATGAAACGCCGCGCCGTTGAAATTGTTCGTTAAATAATTTCACAACAATACTTGCCGTTTGGAGGGAGGGCGTGAGCTGACTTTTTGCATTTCGTAATTGTTGAAACATTTGCTCGCGTAATGCAGGTGAACCACCTTCGAGATACACATTTTTTAATTCGGTTGGTAATGTACTTCCGCCACGCGGATGAAAACCACACGCCATAAGCGATGTAGTAAATAATAATAAAAATAATAGTTTGAGTGAACGAGTTAAAGTCATGCGTGTGAAGTTGAATGAATAATAATTTAGACGAAAAGTTTAACAGCCTGTGAATCGCTTGTACAAATCAAGTTTTTACCTATTACGAATTACGCAAAGCGTGCAGAATATAATCGAAATGAAATTCACCAACCGCTTTTTCTAAAATCCGCGCTTGTTCTGGAAAATCAACTTTAATTTTTTGTATTATCGATTGTACGGCTTCAATATCCAATAATTCAGCCGCGCAACTTAATTCCTCTCGCAATTTAAACTCCAAACAATTTAAATTTAACGCAATTGTTGTTGAATTATTTTTTTGGGGTACAAGGTTATAACGGAATTCTAACGCTAACAATCGCCGCATGATTTCAAATAAATCTTCTTCTCGAAGCGGTTTTGTCAAAACTTCATCGCAACCGGCGGATAAAATCGATTTACGATCTTCGAAAAAAGCACTCGCCGTCAAAGCCACGATTTTCACGTTTTGACCATTTGGTAAATCCCGAATTTTTTTGGTCGCCGTGTAACCATCCATCACCGGCATTCGCATATCCATCCAAATAAAATCGGGCGACCATATTTGAAATTCTTCAATAGCTTGTTTGCCATTTTCAACGGCTTTTACTTTAAAACCGACATTTTCTAAAATCCTTGTCAATAAATCGCGATTATCGACATTATCTTCGACAACTAATACCCGATAATTTTTTTGCCCTTCAGCAAGTGAAATAACAGCTCCTTTTAATTTTGGTGCAGTCTCTGGCGCGTCAACTTCAGGCAATGGAATCGTAAAGGTAAAGGAGCTGCCCCGCCCTTCTATACTTTTAACTATAATTTTTCCTCCCATTAAACGAACAAATTCTTTACTAATTGTCAGACCCAAGCCAGAGCCATCTCCTTTCGAAATGCCATTTTCTGTTTGATAAAAAGCCCCAAATATATTTTGTAAATCTTCTTTAGAAATTCCAACACCGGTATCAATTACTTCAAAACAAATTGAATCTTTTTTCTCGGCAGTAATGTTTAACCTGACCGTTCCTTTGTTGGTGTATTTAACCGAATTGCCTAATAAATTGATTAGCACTTGCCGTAAATGATGCGAATCGCCCTCAACAAAATGCGGCAATTCACTTAATCTTTCAATTTTAAAATCCAGTTTTTTGGCTTCCGCTCGCATTCGAATTATTTCTTCAATCACCTGTAAAAGTTCATAAAAATCAAACAAATCATTTTGAGAATAGCTTTGACCGGCTTCGATTCGCGAAATTTCCAAAACATCGTTAATCAACCCAAGTAAATGCTGTCCTGCGCGATTGATTGTTTGTAATTCTTTATGATGTTCATCACTCAAAAGTGGATCATGTTCAATCAGTTGCGCGAATCCTAAAATGGCATTTAATGGCGTGCGGAGTTCATGTGACATATTAGCTAAAAAAACACTTTTCGCCCGATTCGCACATTCCGCTTCATTTTTCGTTTTTTCAAGTTCTTGTGTGCGGATAAAAACTAATTCTTCGAGATGTTGGCGATGCTGAATTAGTTCGATTTCAATCAGTTTTCGTTCAGTAATATCTTGAATCGTACCGAGTGTACTAATCGGTTTTTCGTTTTCATTTCTATCTGTTTGACGACGTTCGTGAATATGTTTAATTTCGCCATTTGAAAGCAATAAACGGTATTCCGTATCATAATCGATTTTTTCATTTAAATGGGCTTGATAGAGCGTTTCAATTCGTTCACGATCATCTGAGTGGATAAGTTGTAAAAAAGAAAGGTAATTTAGACTAAAAAGCGGGGCTTCGATTTCAAAAATATGTGAAAACTCGTTCGACCACGATAGCTTGTCATTGAGTAAATCTAATCGCCAATAACCTAATTTTGCAATATGTTGCGCTTCTTGTAACTCATTTGTGCGTTTTTGTAACTCAATTAGTCCCATTTCAGCTCGAATAATTCGTGTACATTTTAAAAGTGCATCTTCTAAAATATCTAAATCCACAGGTTTCGCCACATATTTATCTACGCCTAAATCAATAGCACGATGAAAATAACATGGCTCTTCAAATGCGGTAGTAATGATAATAGGAACTTTTGGGTTGATGTCTCGAATCGCTCTCCCCATTTTCAAACCATCCATAACAGGCATCAAAATATCGGTTACGATAACATCCGGTTTATGCTCAATAAAAAGTTCAACGCCTTTTTGACCGTTTGACGCTAAATGCAACGTTGAGCAGCGTCTTCTAAGAAATTGTGAAAGTTGCTCACGAATATGGTCATCATCTTCAACATAAAGAATCGTTAAATTTTTTAAATAATCTAAATCGGCTTGATTGTTGTTCATAATTTTAATTCTTTGCTAGAAATCGGTGTCAGAATTACAAACTCTGCGCCTTCCTTTACATTTTGTACATTGATTTGACCATTCATATTATTTTCAATAATCATTTTTGACATATAAAGCCCAATTCCAGTACCGGTTTCTTTTGTTGAAAAATAAGGATCAAACAAACGTGGTAAAATTTGTTCGTTAATCCCAATACCATTATCTGTAATAATTACTTTGGCAAAATTATTTAATTTCCGTAACTGTACATGAATATAACCGCTGTTATTTTTTTTCGCTAAAATCGATTCCTTTGCATTTGTCATTAAATTCAAAAGCACTTGCGTATATTCATTAGGAAAACCTTCTATTTCTATGCTGACGGGTGCATCAATCACTAATTCAATTTTATTTGCTTTAAAACTTGCCCCCACCAACATTGCCGCTTTTTGAATCGCATTATTTAAACTAAAAACTTCTTTATCTTTATTCGGATTAAAGAAATTTCGGAAATCGTTGATTGTATTCGACATATTTTGAATATATCGCCCGCCTTCTACAATTTGATTTTCTAAATACTCGCTGGTTAATTCCCCAAATCGATTCGCATCTTTTAAATTCCCAAGCACCAAACCTAAGGCGTTTAATGGTTGTCGCCATTGATGGGCGATATTGTTAATCATTTCCCCCATAACCGCTAAACGTGATTGCTGAATCAGTAAATGATCTTTTTCACGATTTTGCGCGACTTCATCCGCCACACGTTTTTCTAACGCGAGGTTAAACTGCTCAATTTCCGCCATCATCCTCGCATTTTCCATTGAAATTGCAGCTTGCTGACAAAGTAATTCCGTAACTCGTACACGGTCTGGCGTAAAAATATCGGGCGCGAGTCGATTTTCCAAATATAAAA
Organism: uncultured Pseudomonadota bacterium; assembly: GCA_903876445.1. Taxonomy (GTDB): domain Bacteria; phylum Pseudomonadota; class Gammaproteobacteria; order Methylococcales; family Methylomonadaceae; genus UBA10906. The sequence goes on from CAIQZX010000214.1 coordinate 25,798, forward strand.
TACCGATAAATTGCCCTTGTTGGCGTAACGGTAAACATAGCAGTGAACGCAAACCAAGTTTGGTTACTTCAGGCAAGTTTTTAAATTCCACAGCCGTTTGTGCATCCGCTAAAACGACCGTATCTAACGTGCGGAACGCATAATTTACAATTCCTCGACACAATTCGGTTTCGATATTTACCGATTGTGAACTATTTTCAAGTTCCATTTCACTGTTGATATGGCTTGCGATACGCACAATCCATTCGCCGTTATTTTGCATCAATAAATAACCGTGTTGTGCGCCACTTGATTGCAATACCACATCCATAATTTTAGCGAGCAATTTCTCTTGGTTAATTTCTGCCGATAATATCAGCGACGATTTCACTAAATAATCGACATCTAAATTCGGCAAAACCAGACTACTCAAATTTTCAATATAATTGTTATTTGTTTGACGTTCATCTTCAAAAGAAATGGGTAAACGTTCAAGTAATTGAATTTCTTTTCCGCGTGCGCCACACAAACGGTATAAACGTACTGCTTCGCGGCAATAAATATCATTGCTTTGATGCCCCGTTTCACGCAACCAATCACTAAAACTTTCGTTAGCGAATCCTTCTAAAAACGTATAATCTAAACGACGTGCTGTTTCAATAACTTCAATATATCGTGGACAACTTTCAGAAAAATCGCCAAAACAATAAGCGTATTCTGCTTGATAAAGTTGTAAATAAGGTTGTAATAAAACTCCTAAAGTTGCCCAGGTTTTGACAGGGGCAATTAAATCGTCCAACTTTATCATTAAAATTTCTTTATCGCCGCCATTTTTGATATGTAAACGCAGCGCATTCAAGGCTTGAAAAACATACCATTGCCGCTTCAATACGTTATCGGTTAAGCCTGTTAAATAACGATTTACTCGCTGTAAACTTTCATCCGCTTCTTCGTAACGCCCGTAGTAATAATGGCACATTCCTAAATGCACAAAATAACTGCCCGCCGAGGCAACATGATTATTGTTTTCCCATAATTTTAAAGTTTCTATCATTGGAATCAGTGGCGCAGAGTGACTTTTCATCGGTTCAATCCAACCCGCTTGCATCGCTTTAGCAATCCCAACTGAAAAACTCAATTGATTCTTTTGTGAAAAATCTAAACATTCCGTCGCAATAGTTTCGATTTTTTGGAAATCCGCCCCTTGCACTTGTAAATTCCACATCAATGGCGCGTAAGTCAATCCGGCATTGTATAAATCGCCGCAATTTTTGCCGCTTTGAATACCTTTCTGACAATACGCCACAATCTCAGCCGGATGACTGCGTGAGTGCATATTACACCATACTATGCCGTTAATTCCGCGCGTTGCGCCAAATGTATCAGGATAATTTGTGCATAATTCATGCGCCAAATCTTCATATTTAAATGCTAAATCAAATTGTCCTTGTTCACCCAAGTTTAGTCCCATAATCGAAAATGAATAAATAACCGATTCGTCCATGCCGCCTTCTAAACAATGCAGCGTCGATTGTGCGGCGGATAAATATAATTGCGGAACACGACCCGACATATATAAATCTGGAATCAATTCGCTATAAAATGCTAATTCAATTTTGCTGCGCCGCTCTTGTGTAAAAGGCATTTCAAGAATTTTTTGCCATACATCAAGATTATTTTCATGAATTTTTGCCATCAGTTCAGCGGTGCGTTGCGAGGCTTTTTCTGCCTCATCAGGAATCGCTTTATCAAAATAGCTTAAACCCCGATTTGCGGTTTCAATTGCTTTAATAAAATTACCAATCGATGATAACGACGTAGTTTGTTCCGCTAACGCTTCGGCGCGGTCTAAATCATCGACAGCTTGATTTAGTAATGTATCCAGCAACTTTTCTGATAAATCATAACGCCCCGCCATCAATTCCGTTTTCGCTAATCGTTGGTGTAAACGGAAAGTGAACGCGTAATGTTTTTCCCACGCATCTTGAGGTAATAAATCAATACCATTTCGGAAGTATTCATTTGCGGCAAGTGTCGCGAGCGAATTCAAGGCTTTATTGCCAGCATGGAAATTGATGGTCGCTAATTCCAACATTTCTTCTTCTTTTAAAGTTTCAAGTCGTCCCAAATTCAAATGCGCCGTAATAGTAAATAAATTGTCTTGTTGTTCAAGTTGCGTGTTAATTAACGTGTCGCCTAATAAATGTAATCCAATTTGCCAATGAATAGCCCGACGTTTTTCCGGATTTAGAAAACATAAAACCGCTTCTTGAACGCGATCATGAATAAATTGTAATTCGGCTTTATTTTCAATTAACAAACCTAAATTTAATACCGGTTTTAATCTTTCAAATAGCATTTGATACGAAATTTCATGAATCAGAGCAACCTCTTCCGCAGAAAAACGATTTCCCATACACGCACACAACATCAAAATTTCAATGGTTTCTAAAGGTAATTGCCTTACTTTTGAACCAAATAATTCGACCACACTGGTAGGCATGTGAGATTGACTTATTTTAGCTATGTCCCAACCCCATTCCCCTTCTTCATTGACGTTTAATAATTGTTCATTGTGTAACCACGATAAACTTTCACTGACAAATAATGGATTTCCTTCTGTGAGTTCAACTAAAAAATTCGCCAAGGCTTCACATTGGTTGTGTTCCAAATCTAAAATGTAAGCCACCATTTCATGGCAATCATTTTTATTGAGGGGTGTTAAACGCAAATCATGTAATGGCAAACGTTTTTCTTGCATCATTTTCATAAGTTGACTTAACGGATGATTCGCGTCAACTTCATTGTTGCGATATGCGCCAATGAAAAATAAATACGGATAATCGGACACATTGGAAAATAAATGCCGAAAAAAATCAAACGTCGCACTATCGCACCATTGCAAATCATCAATAAACAGCACTAACGGATATTCACGTTGTGCTAAACACGCCAAAAACCGTCCAAATAAATTATTAAATCGGTTTCGCGCTTCAACAGGCGGCAAACTCGATGCGTCGGGTTGTTCGCCAATGAGGATTTTTAATTCCGGAATCACGTCCGAAATGACGCGCCCTTGTGTCCCAATCGCTTTTAAAATACGACTTTTCCAAAACTCGACTTGCAAATCACTTTCTGTCAAAAGCGTGCGAATTAAATTTCGCAAGGCTTGCAATAACGAACTGTAAGGAATGTTTTTTTGATATTGATCAAATTTTCCTGAGGTGAAATAACCACGATGTTCAACCAATGGGCGTTGTAATTCTTGAATCAATCGTGTTTTCCCAATTCCGGGTAAACCTGAAATAAATACAGTTGAAAAACCGCCGCGCGTCACTAAATCGTATTGATTTAAAATGGTTTTCGCTTCGATGCGTCGCCCGACCATTTTAGAAATAAAAATGACTCGCCGTTGATGATCTTGTAAACCGATTTTGAATTTCACCACGTTTTTTGAACTGTTATATTCCTCTGCACAACGATTTAAATCTTTATATAAACCTAAACCACTTTGATAACGTTTTTCAGGTTCTTTCAGACACATTTTAGCAATAATTTCACCTAACATTGGCGGCAAATTTTTATTGATGTGATGCACCGGTGCCGCTTGTTCAGCCAGATGTGAGTGAATTAACTCTAAGGGATCTGCACTTTTAAAGGGTAATTTTCCTGTCAATAATTCATAAAACACAACACCTAACGAATACATATCGGTAGAAAAATCAACACGATGGTTGATACGTCCGGTTTGTTCCGGTGAGGTATAAGCTAATGTACCTTCAACAAAATCTTGGTCATAAATAAAATGGCTGATTTCTCGAATATCAATCGGCGTAATGAAATCTGTCAAATGTACAGCCAGTGTATCGGGATGAATTAAAATGTTATGCGGTTTTACGCCACCATGAATAATTCCCGCTTCATGAATCACATTCAAAATTTCGGCTAATTGTCGGGCGATTTTAAAGAAATCATTAAATGAAATTGCATTTCCACCGCTCCATTCATCAAGTGGAAAATGAGACGAAAAGTGCGAAAAATCACGTTGTACAATAAACTGCGTATCACCAAAACATTCAAACTTGATGGGTGTAATTACTCGTTCATCATCAATAATTTTCAGGCGTTCAATTTTCTGATGTAAATAACGCCGCTGATTTTCTTGACGCAACGGATGCTTAAATAATTTCAAAATGTAGAAGTCATTAGGTTGTTGTTTCAACACAGCTTTGAAAACTAATGATTCTAAACTTTCACCTAATAATTCAAGTAAATGGTAATGTGGAATATGTATCGCGACATCATTGAGATTCATAGCAAACCGTTTTTGAGTGTAGATTGAAATTCATTGTGATTATAATGCGCCACTAAATTGAAAGTAACAGGAGAAATTCATTTTGCAAAAATATAACACCGATGACTTACGCATTTCAGGCATGAAAGAAGTGATCGCCCCTGTGGAAGTTCATGCGGAAATACCGCTTTCAGAAAAAGCGGCACAAACGACATTTCAAACACGTCAAGCCATTCACAACATTTTAGCGGGTTATGATGACAGATTGGTTGCCGTCGTGGGTCCTTGTTCGATTCATGATACGAAAGCCGCGCATGAATACGCCGCGCTTTTGAAAAACGCGATGGCTGAACATGAAAAAGATTTGTTGATTGTGATGCGGGTATATTTTGAAAAACCGCGTACCACGGTGGGCTGGAAAGGTTTAATCAACGATCCGGATTTGGATTCCAGTTTTAATATCAATAAAGGTTTGCGAATCGCGCGGCAATTATTGCTTGATGTGAATGATATGGGCATTCCTGCTGCAACGGAATATCTTGATTTAATCACACCGCAATATGTATCGGATTTAATTTCATGGGGCGCGATTGGCGCGAGAACGACGGAAAGCCAAGTGCATCGTGAATTAGCGTCGGGTTTATCCTGTCCAGTAGGCTTCAAAAATGCAACCGACGGCACAATTAAAATTGCGATTGATGCGATTGGCGCGGCAATGAGTCCACATCATTTTTTATCATTGACGAAAGCAGGACATTCAGCCATTTTTTCCACAACAGGAAATGAAGATGTGCATATTATTTTGCGTGGTGGCAATCATCAGCCGAATTACGACGCGGTAAATGTAAATCAAGTGGCGAAAAGTATGGAAAAAGTCCAATTGCGCCCAAACATTATGATTGATTTCAGTCATTCAAACAGTTTAAAACAATGCCAACGACAATTGATTGTCGGTGATGATGTTGCCGCGCAAATTGCGAACGGTGATAAACGCATTATGGGTGTGATGATTGAAAGTCATTTGAAATCGGGTTCTCAATCAGTCGTTCCGAATCAAGAATTGATTTATGGGCAAAGTATTACCGATGCCTGTTTGTCGTGGGAAGATACGTTGCCGCTATTGCAAACCCTTGCGAATGCAGTTCAAAAAAGACGGAGTGTAAAAATATGATGATTTATGTCAATGGTAACGGACGTGAAATAGCTGAAAATAGCGTGATTTATGACGTTGTTGCCGAATTAGGTTTAACAGATAAAAAAATTGCAATTGAATTGAACGAAGAAATTTTGCCATTCCAAAATTTTGCCACACACATTTTAAAGGCGAATGATAAATTAGAAATCGTTCAGGCGATTGGCGGCGGACAAGATGATTCTTTTCTTATTGCAGGCAAACGCTACCAATCGCGTTTGTTGGTTGGGACAGGAAAATACAAAGATTTAGAAGAAACGCGCTTGGCGATTGAAGCAAGTGGCGCAGAAATTGTGACCGTTGCCATCCGTCGTACAAATATCGGACAAAATGCAGGCGAGCCAAATTTATTGGATGTCATTTCACCGGACAAATATACCATTTTGCCCAATACGGCTGGCTGTTACAGCGCAGAAGAAGCCGTGCGAACGTGTCGATTGGCGCGTGAATTATTGGGTGGTCATAATTTAGTGAAACTCGAAGTTTTAGCTGACCAAAAAACATTATTTCCAAATGTCGCTGAAACCTATATTGCGGCTGAAATTTTGGTACGCGAAGGCTTTGAGGTCATGGTTTATACCAATGATGATCCGATTGCCGCGAAACGTTTAGAAGAAATGGGCTGTGTTGCCGTCATGCCACTGGCTGCACCGATTGGTTCGGGTTTAGGAATTCGGAATCCGTATAACATTTTGACGATTGTTGAAAATGCCAATGTGCCGATTTTAGTGGATGCAGGCGTAGGAACAGCGTCCGATGCCGCGATAGCAATGGAATTAGGTTGTGGAGGCGTGTTAATGAATACGGCAATTGCCGAAGCGAAAAATCCAATTTTAATGGCTTCCGCAATGCGAAAAGGCATTCAAGCAGGACGCGAAGCTTTTTTAGCGGGTCGAATGCCACGAAAACGTTTTGCCTCGGCTTCTTCTCCAATCGATGGGTTGTTTTTTTAGGAAACGCCCCTTCCTTTTCGCCCTATAATAGGACGTTTATTTCATAAATAAGTAGGTTGTAGTTATGCAAATTATTCAAGAAGCATTGACATTCGATGATGTTTTACTCATTCCAGCACATTCAACGGTTTTACCGCGCGAAGTGTCAATGCAAACTCAATTAACACGCGGTATTTCGTTAAATATCCCGCTCGTTTCGGCGGCAATGGATACCGTAACGGAAGCACGGTTAGCAATTGCAATTGCCCAAGAAGGCGGTATCGGTATTATTCATAAAAATATGACTATCGAGCAGCAAGCTAACGAAGTTCATCGTGTTAAAAAATACGAAACAGGTGTCATTAAAGATCCGATTACGGTTACGCCAAATGTCAGTATTCGCGACGTATTGCAGCTAACACAAGCGAATAAAATTTCAGGTGTTCCTGTTGTTAATGGCAATGAATTAGTTGGAATTGTCACAAGTCGGGATTTGCGTTTTGAAACCCGTTTTGACGAGCCGGTTTCGTCGGTAATGACCCCCAAAGAACGCTTAATTACCGTTAATGAAAATGCGGATCGTAAAGACGTTTTAGCGTTATTGCATAAACATCGCATCGAAAAAGTGTTAGTTGTCAATGAAGCATTTCATTTGCGTGGTTTGATTACGGTGAAAGATATTCAAAAAGCCAAAGATTATCCAAATGCGTGTAAAGATGAATTAGAACGTTTGCGTGTTGGCGCAGCAGTTGGCACAGGTTACGACACTGAAGAACGAGTTGCGGCATTAGTCGAAGCAGGCGTTGACGTGATTATTGTTGATACCGCACACGGACATTCGCAAGGCGTTTTAGATCGCGTGCGCTGGGTGAAACAAAATTATCCCAATTTACAAGTTATTGGTGGCAACATTGCGACGGCCGCCGCCGCGTTAGCGTTAGTTGAAGCAGGCGCAGACGGCGTAAAAGTGGGAATTGGTCCTGGTTCAATTTGTACAACACGAATTGTGGCTGGTGTTGGCGTACCACAAATTACAGCGGTAAGTAATGTCGCAGATGCCTTGAAAGGTACAGGCGTTCCGTTAATTGCGGACGGTGGCGTGCGTTATTCGGGCGACGTGGCAAAAGCCTTAGCGGCTGGCGCACACGCTATTATGCTTGGTGGAATGTTTGCCGGAACAGAAGAAGCTCCTGGCGAAGTTGAATTATTTCAAGGGCGTTCGTATAAATCCTATCGTGGCATGGGTTCACTTGGCGCAATGTCACAATCACAAGGTTCTAGCGATCGTTATTTTCAAGAAGAATCTGCCGATTCAGTGGAAAAATTAGTCCCTGAAGGGATTGAAGGGCGTGTGCCGTATAAAGGTTCAATGCTAGCGGTAGTTCATCAATTACTTGGTGGAATTCGTGCGAGCATGGGATATACAGGTTGTGCAACAATTGAAATTATGCGCGAAAAAGCTCAGTTTGTTCGCGTGACTAGCGCGGGAATGCGTGAAAGTCACGTTCACGACGTAACGATTACTAAAGAAGCTCCAAATTATCGAATGGAGTAAAAGATTCGAAAGTGTATGAGTTCACTGCCGAATAGGCAGCTTAGAAAGAATTATCGAATGGAATAACATTGTTATTTTGATTTTTTTGCAACGCTTTGTACGATTGAATCCGTCAAAGCGTTTGTTTTTTTAAGTTTTTAAATAGGTTTTTATTTTATGCTACTTATCCCTGCGATTGATTTAAAAGAAGGAAAATGTGTCCGTTTGCGTCAAGGACGCATGGAAGATAACACCGTATTTTCAGATAACCCTGTTGAAGTCGCTGGACGATGGGTTGAAGCAGGTGCGAAACGGATTCATTTGGTGGATTTAGATGGCGCGTTTGCCGGCAAACCACGCAACGCTGAAGTCGTCACCGCGATTGCTAAAGCCTATCCGAATTTACCCGTGCAAATTGGCGGCGGCATTCGTGATGAGGCAACGATTCAAGCCTACTTAGATGCAGGCGTTCAATATGTGATTATCGGTACAAAAGCTGTGCAAGAACCGCAATTTGTCCGTGAAATGGCAGCGAAATTTGCGGGTCACGTCATGGTCGGTTTAGACGCAAAAGATGGCAAAGTTGCCACCGACGGTTGGGCAACCGTATCAGAATTTGATGTGATTGATTTAGCAACGCAATTCCAAAATGATGGTGTTGTGGCAATTATTTACACCGACATCGCACGCGATGGCATGATGCAAGGCGTAAACGTTGAAGCCACGGCAAGATTGGCGCGAGCCATTTCAATTCCCGTGATTGCATCGGGCGGCATTACCAATTTGGATGATATTTACGCGCTCGGTAAAGTGGCAAGCGACGGCATTATGGGCGCAATTACGGGACGAGCGATTTACGAAGGCACGTTAGATTTCGCCGAAGGTCAACGAATTGCAGACCAATTTTAGGAAATCAACATGAGTTTAGCGAAACGAATTATTCCCTGTTTAGATGTAGATAATGGGCGCGTCGTCAAAGGCGTGCAGTTTGTAGACATTCGCGACGCGGGCGATCCCGTTGAAATTGCCCGACGTTATGACCGCGAAGGCGCAGACGAAATTACCTTTTTAGACATCACCGCGACACATGATAATCGCGCCACGATGGTTCACGTTGTTGAACAAGTGGCGAGTGAAGTCTTTATTCCATTGAC
>CAIQZX010000215.1 GCA_903876445.1 uncultured Pseudomonadota bacterium
CGATGACCAACAATGTAAGCACATGAGGATTTTACAGAATGAATGCCAAAAAATCAAAAGATAGCTACGCCAGAGGAGTGCTATCCATCCCCACCCAAGCCTATCAGCTCTGGGTGGGGAATTTCGCACGGTCAGTTAAATCAAATCAACAACACGGTTTTTCATTGCTCGAAATACTCATTGCGTTTTCGATTTTGGCTGTGTCATTAGGAATTTTATTGAAGATTTTTTCAACAGGAATTACCACCGCGCAAGTCGCTGACGATTATACAAATGCAGTGCAAATTGCGAATAATTTAATCGCAAAAACAGGTGTCGAAACACCTCTAAAAATAAGTGAAGAATTGGGCATTGAAAACGATTTTTATCATTGGCGTGTGCGTGTCAATCCACAAACATTTATTTCTCCAGAATTAGATTTGCGTGATTTACCCGTCGAATTATTTAACGTAAATGTTTTAGTTTGGTGGGGCGACGATGCAAAAACAGATGATCGGGTTTTAGAATTAAATACATTAAAGTTGGCGGCGAAAAGTGAACCATAATCAAGTAAACTATTCCAAGCCTTTACGGCATATTGATTATTTTTTATTTTTTGGATTTTTTTATGACACATTTTTCTTTAACTGCCATTTCACCCATTGACGGACGTTACGCTGACAAAGTCGATGTATTACGCCCCATTTTTAGCGAATTCGGTTTAATTCGTTTTCGAGTTCAAGTTGAAGTGCGTTGGCTTCAGACCTTAGCAAATCAAACTAAAATTGTTGAAGTCGCGCCGTTTAGCGAAACAGCAAATCAACAACTCGATTCGATTATTTCGCAATTTTCAGAAAATGACGCGGAACGGGTCAAAACCATCGAAAAAACGACAAATCATGATGTAAAAGCCGTCGAGTATTTTTTAAAAGAAAAAATTGCCGGCAACGCAGAGCTTGAAAAAGTCAGTGAATTTATTCATTTTGCTTGCACGTCGGAAGACATTAACAATTTGTCTTACGCTTTGATGTTGAAAGCGGGACGCGAAGTGATTTTAGCGCAAATTGAAGCGGTAATTTCGTCGCTCACTAAATTAGCAAAAGATACCGCCGCACAACCGATGCTTTCACGCACGCACGGACAATCTGCGACACCTACAACGGTCGGCAAAGAAATCGCGAACACCGTCGCACGTTTAATTCGTCAAAAGAACCAACTTGAAAAAGTCGAATTACTCGGAAAAATTAACGGCGCAGTCGGAAATTACAACGCGCACGCCATCGCTTATCCGGAAGTGGATTGGGCGGATTTTGCTCAAAAATTTGTGACTTCGTTGGGTTTAACTTTTAATCCTTACACCATTCAAATCGAACCACACGATTACATCGCTGAATTTTTTCATGCACTTTCGCGTTTCAATACGATTTTATTGGATTTTGACCGCGATATTTGGGGTTATATTTCACTTGGTTATTTTAAACAACGCACGATTGCCGGCGAAGTTGGTTCTTCAACCATGCCGCATAAAGTGAATCCAATTGATTTTGAAAACTCGGAAGGCAATTTAGGGCTAGCCAATGCGTTGTTTAGCTTTTTAGCTGAAAAATTACCGGTTTCACGCTGGCAACGCGATTTAACCGATTCAACCGTTTTGCGAAATATCGGCGTGGGTGTCGCGCATACGGTAATTGCGATTCAAGCAACATTAAAAGGCGTGTCAAAATTAGAATTGAATGTAGACGCGCTTGAAAATGATTTAAACGCAAATTGGGAAGTTTTGGCTGAACCAATACAAACGGTGATGCGTCGTTACGGCATCGAAAAACCGTATGAAAAATTGAAAGAATTGACACGCGGCACGAGAATTACGCCGGAACAATTACATGAATTTGTTGAAAAATTGGAAATTCCTGCCGAATCTAAAGCGCAATTATTAGCTTTAGCTCCGCGTAATTATGTCGGTTACGCAGAAAAATTAGCTCGCGATATTTAATTTTCCGCGTCAAATTCGCCACTCAAACGCTATTTGCTTTGGGTGGTTTTCTGCTCATTTGGAATCGGAAACAATAAATGAAAACCGCTACCTTGTCCGAGTTTAGAAGATACATAAATGTGTCCACCCGCATTATGTACTATGCCGCTAACAACCGATAATCCAAGTCCCGTTCCTTTGCCAACTTCTTTTGTGGTAAAAAACGGATCAAAAATCCGCGAAATCTGATCTTGTTCGATTCCCGTTCCATTGTCCGAGATACTTAAATCTAGGTATTTTTCGTCATTTAACTTTTCCAAACACGCATCACAATAATGACCCGATAAACTATCATCAGAGAATGATAAATTGACACTAATATAACCACGACGACTATTCTCAGCACTAATTATTGCATCCCGCGCATTTACCATTAAGTTTGTAACAATTTGATGTAGTTGTGCCGCATCAATCAAAATAGATGGCACATCGTTTTCAATCACCACATCTAATTGCATTTTATTATCAAAACTGACTTCAAATATCTGCACTGCATCCATAATAATAGGCGAAATATCAATCGGTTCGCTGACTGTCATTTTTTCTTCGCGGCAATAAATGAGCATTTTTTTCACTAACGCAACGGCATTTCCACCTGAAATTCTTATACCATCTAAGTACGCATTCATTTGGTCTTTAAATTTACCGTCTTCACAATCTTCAACTTCCCATAACGCTAATTCGTTATAACCTAAAACCCCCGCTAAGATATTATTAAATTCATGGGCGATGCCATTAGTGAATATCCCGACTGTTTCGAGACGTTGGGTATTAAATAACTTTTGTTGTAAGAAAAGGGTTTCCTGTTCGGCTTTTTTACGATTAGTAATATCGAAACGAATAGTGATGTATTTCTCAATTTTTTGAGTATGAAAATTAACAATCGGCACAATCACGGTATTGACCCAATACAACGAACCATTTTTATGTCGATTACAAATATCATTTCGCCAAACTTCACCGCGTTGAATCGTTCCCCAAAGGTCGCTATAAAACTCTCGTGGATGTTGACTGGATTTTAAAAGGCTGTGTGTTGCACCAACCAGTTCTTCTTCGCTATAACCGGAAAGAACACAAAAATGTTGATTAACGTGCGTAATAGTACCGAATACATCGGTTTCGGCAAAAATAGCCGCTTTATCAATCGCAAAATGCTGCTCAAAATAACGATTAGTTTGTTGTTCAAGTTGTGCTTCTGCGTCCAGCATTTCTGCAATTAAAACGCTAATAAACTGTGCGGTTAAAGTGAAACAAATAATAAAAACGTTTAATTCTAAAATATGTGCATTTCCATCGCGCGTGAAAATACCAACACCATTACATGTACCATGAATAGCCAGTACCGTAACTAATGAACTGATTAAACAAATAAAAACTAAATTTCCACGGTAAGCAACCCACATCAAAGAAGGAACAAAAATGGCAAACGCTAATGGAAAAGTTACTTGGACAACTTCAAAGGTAAAATAAGCGACAAAAATGATTAACGTAATTGGAATGAGTAACGTTAAATCCGGTTTTTTAAATGTATATTGATTAGAAAATATCATAAGCAATAATGGCGTAATTAAAAATTGCCCCATCGAATTTCCTAACCACCAGTTAATCCATGATTGAATAAAAACATGGCTATCTGAAATAGTTCCCGTTGCTAACAAAACAAGATTACCTAACGACGCGCTAAACGGTTGCAATACAAAAGAAACCAAAAAAACCAAGGTTGAGAAATCCTTAATTCGGCGCATTGACGAATTAAGCTCAAACCGTTTAAATAAAAAACCGCCAAGGACGGCTTCAAATGCGTTAATCGCAGCAATCAAAAATGCCGGAAAAAATGAAATATCGTTATTTAATGCAAGTATCAACTGCCCTAAAAAAATACCAAGCCAAACACGAGAACCTAATAAAATAACCGCTGCTAACGCAATACCTTCTGCGACAAAAAACACAGGCGTGACTATGTTATGCGCTGCATTTGTCATGACAGTCAAACTTAATAATCCTGTTAGAAAATACAAAAATGCGACGGCTAACACCGTTAGTACATAGGGAAACTCTCGTTGTTGTAACTTAAAATTTAACGTTTCCAGTTTATTCATAATTTATATGTGAAAATCCACTTGATACTTTTGTATTTTTATGTGGCTGATAGTTGTGAATTCCATAGAAAAGTATCCTATGTTCATCTAAACGCTTCAACGCCAATTGCTTGCCCCAATAAATCGGATTAGTCTCACATAAGCAGCATTGCCAACTCTTAATGCTCCTTTCACCATTAAATAGGAAGTGCTGCTGAGTGTAATTGAAAGTGAAAAATTTTCAAGTGTTTTGGATTATGACGCATAGAAACCGACTTTTTAAACCTGACAAACAACTATGTTTTGATATAAATTACGATGAATAATGTAAAAGAAAAAATACGTTCAAATCAATGGAAATTTTAGATAGTGAACTACCATTTTTGCCTTTTTCCATAAGAATTTCGCCTAAGTTAAATTGACCATTTAACAACCATCAAAAACCTGACAACTAACGATTGGTTTTTTCTTTAGGTCTCGACTATCATTTATGGCATAACGCTAAAATACGCTCGAAATTTCGGGTAAAAATTAAACATTTATTTACAAAAAACTTATGACAACTTTTACTCTCGAAATCGATGCCATTGGCTTGAACTGTCCGATGCCGTTGTTAAAACTAAAAAAAGCCCTTAATCAATTAAATACTAACGAAATTGTTAAAATTCTCGTTACAGATCCCGCCGCCCATTTGGATTTTGGTGTTTTTTGCGAGCAGGCTTCTCACGAAATTATTGCCATTACAAAAAATGAAAGAGTGCATACTTTTTTTATCAAAAAAGCCTAGAATGATTTTCAAGAATAAAATTCCTTTTCTACCTGTTTTAAACGTATCGTGAAAAGAATTACTAAAATTGTCGGCGCAATTTTAATTCCAGTGGGATTAGTGGGCGGCTATTTAGCAGCAGGGTTTTATATTTTTCCGACATGGTTACAACATAATTTGCCGGCAATAATTAAAAAGGAAATAAATTTAGAGGCGGATTTAAGTGGCGCAAAATTTAATCCCATCACACTTCAACTTCAGTTAAAACAATTTGAAATTCAAAACCTACTACATTTTGATGAGTTAGAAATACAACTAAATTGGCGAGAATCTTTAGCAACAAAAAGTCTTGTTGTTGAAAATATCACCTTGAAAAACCCTTTTTTTCAACTCAAAAAATATAAAGATGGCGCGTTAAATATCGATACTTTTTTACCTTCAAAAAATGCCCCAGAAACCGAAAATAATTCGATTTTTCCGTTAAAAATTAAACAATTTGTTTTATCGCAAGGGGAATTTTTATTTCAAGAGGGTGAAATCACCGAAAGAATTATGCCGATAAATTTTACACTTTCCAATTTCGGTACAATAAATTCAGCACCAGCCAAATTTGATTTAACGGCAACATGGCAAACCGGCGGCGAATTCAGTTCGAGCGGTAATTTTCAATTTGAAAAATTAGAATCAGACGGAAAAATAACATTTCAAAAAATTCAATTGTCTAAATTGCTTTCCTTAATACCAGAAAACAAAATTAAATTAACCGGCGAAGGTGAAACCACACTTAATTATCATATTGATTTCAATGAAAAAATACCGGTAATTAAAATTGAAAATGGTCACATTTCATTCGGAAATTTAGGTTATTCAAATAAAATAACATTGCACAAAATTGCTTTAGATAATTTAAATTTCGATAGCCCAAAAAAAATGCTTCAGCTTAAATCATTAGAATTAAATGGATTTAAATTTATTGATGAATACATTCAATTTGATTCACAAACGCTTTCATTTAATGAATTGAGTTTTAATTTACAAAATCAAAACCTCCAAATCGGCAATGCTTTGCTAAATACGGCAGAACTTTTAGACACAACACAAAATACGCTACTTTTTAAATTACCTGAATTGGAACTTAAAAAATTACTGTTTAATTTGAAAAAGAAAACACTCGCAATTGGCGCAATTCAAGCTAAAAATGCAGATTTTAAAGCATGGTTAAATCCAACCGGTGAATTAAATTATCAAACACTTTTGCCAGAAGATGAAGCGCAAGTAAACGCCGAAAAATCGGATGGTAATTCCACCAGCGAAGCATTTTGGGGCATAAAAATTGGTAGTATCGAACTCACTGATTTTAGCGCAGCTTTTGAAGATAAAAGCCTGCCAAAACCACTAATAATTAACATCAAACCGTTGTCGTTAAAATTAACAGAATTGAGTAATGAACTTGGTGCAAAACTTCCTTTTGAACTCAATACTGGTATTAACAATAGTGGGTCATTGCATTTAAAAGGCAGCGTTGGCTTAAATCCTTTAATTGCACACACGGATGTAGATGTTAATGCACTGGGTTTGGAAAAATTCCAATCTTACATTGATAAATTCGCGCATTTAGATTTGATAAAAGGTGTATTTAATTTAGATGGAAAACTTGATGTAGCGCGTGGCGCACAAGGTGAATTAGATGTTAAATTCAAAGGCAATACGGGTATTGCACGGCTAATTACTCGTGATCAAATTCAAAATAAAGATTTGCTGAAATGGGATAATTTGACGCTGAAAAATGTTGAAGCCGATGTGTTGGCACAACGTTATAGTGCATCAGCATTGTTAATCGAAAAACCTTATGCTCGCGTTGTTATTACAAAAGATAAAACGCTTAATTTTTCGGATATTGTAATCAACCGTGAGTTAAGCAAAAACGCCAAAAATTTGAATGAAAAACAATCCTTGTTACCAGATTTTCATTTTAAACTCGATAAAGTGCAAATTTCAAATGGCGCATCGTCTTTTGCGGATTTGTCGATGATTCTACCATTTTCGGCAGAAATTCGGGGCTTAGAAGGTGGCGCGTCAGGAATTTCATCAGAACATGAATCAACGATTAACATTACACTCAAAGGTAACGCTTACGATCTGGCACCGGTTGATATTAAAGGGAAAATTCAACCTTATATTGGGGATTACAAAGCGGCATTAAGTTTTAAAGGAATGCCCTTACCGCTAATGTCGGCATATATGGCGGAATTTGCCGGTTATAAACTGGAAAAAGGAAAAATGTCACTCGGAATGAATTACGAAGTCGTGAACGGACAATTAACCGCCACAAATAATTTATTGATTGAACAATTTGAACTTGGTGAAAAAGTTGAAAATCCAAATGCAATTGATGCGCCATTAGACTTAGCCATCGCATTATTTAAAGATATGAATGGCATTATCAATTTAAATGTTCCCATTACGGGTTCATTGAACGATCCGCATTTTAACTTTGGGAGTCTTGTTGGTGATGCACTGTTGAATATGATTACAAAGGTAATTACATCGCCATTTCAAGCCATTTCAAGCCTTTTAGGAACAGAAGAAGATTTAAGTATTGTGCAATTTTCAGCAGGTGAATTGCAATTAACGGATTGGCAAAAACAAAAATTAGATGGATTAGCAAAAGTTTTGCGCGAACGTGAAGCCTTGAAATTAGAAATAAAAGGGGCTGCGTTTGAAAAACAAGATTGGTTAGTTTTGCGTGAGATGGCTTTAATTGATCGATTAAAAACATTGAAATCCGAAGAATTAAATCGTAAAAATAAACAAAAAACGCTGCCCGAATATGTCGAATTAGATGAGGTTGATTCGCAACGTTTATTAGCACAAGAATTTAAAGCCAAATTTCCACAATTAGTAAAAAAATCATTTTTAGGCGAGTTTGAATTAGTAAAACCTGAAATGGGGGAATTTTACAGTATTGCAAAACAAACACTTATGGAGGCATTACCTGTTGAACAAAAACGTTTAACTAAACTTGCGGCGGGGCGAGCGCGAGCGATTGCAAAATATATTGTTCAACAAGGTGGCGTACCGAATGAGCGTGTATTTATTTTAGATACGGTAGTTGATCCTGTGCGTGAAAATGACGAAATCAATACATCATTATTTTTGAAAGAAAATTGATAAATCGTTGGGTGAAGCGTGGCATTCTTATTTCAATTATGGAAAAAAATTGACGCTAAATCATTAGCCGACTATACTAGGAAAAGTAATTCAGAGTTTTTTTGCAATTCAAGAAAATTAAAGATATTCGGGGTATAGCGCAGTCTGGTAGCGCGCCTGCTTTGGGAGCAGGATGTCGGGAGTTCGAATCTCTCTACCCCGACCAAATTTGCGCTTGTAGCTCAACTGGATAGAGCACCAGCCTTCTAAGCTGGGGGTCGCAGGTTCGAGTCCTGCCAAGCGTACCAAATTCCTATGTTTATAAAATGAACATAAACTATTATCATCAATAGCGTCATCCCCTTCCATTCATCAGTTTAAATTTATTGCTTTTAACATGACATCGGGAACATTACATCTTAAATGTATATTTTAGGCATCGAAACATCTTGCGATGAAACTGGCGTAGCCATTTATCATTCCGAAAACGGTTTAGTCCACCATTTACTCTATAGTCAAATTGAAATGCACAGCGAATACGGCGGTGTCGTACCAGAACTTGCGTCGCGCGACCATATTCGTAAATTGATTCCACTTGTAAAACAATTATTGCTTGAAAGCAATTTAACCAAACTCAACATCGCCGCAATCGCCTATACGGCTGGACCTGGATTGATGGGCGCATTATTAGTCGGAGCAGCAACTGCTCAAAGTTTAGCGTTTGCATGGCAAGTTCCTGTTGTAGCCGTGCATCACATGGAAGGACATTTACTTGCTCCCATGTTAGAAAAAAATCCCCCGTCATTTCCGTTTGTCGCATTACTTATTTCGGGTGGTCACACTTTATTGGTAAAAGTTTCGGGTGTTGGAAAATATGAATTATTAGGCGAATCACTAGACGACGCGGTGGGTGAAGCCTTTGATAAAACTGCCAAGTTACTTGGTTTGTCTTATCCAGGAGGCGTAAAACTTTCAGAATTAGCGCAATTTGGGCAAATTCGTTTTCGTTTTCCACGTCCGATGACAGATAGAGCGGGTTTAGATTTTAGCTTTAGTGGTCTAAAAACTTTTGCGCTAACAACATTTCAAAAAAGTGATAAAACCTATCAAGATAAGGCAGATATTGCGTTGGCATTTCAAGATGCCGTTGCGGATACGTTGGCGATTAAATGTCGGCGAGCATTACAACAAACTGGCTTAAAAACGTTAGTTGTAGCGGGTGGTGTGAGTGCAAATACCCAAATCCGCCTCACGCTAACAAAAATGCTCGAAAGTGAAAATGGGCAGATTTTTTTTCCGCGCCCAGAATTTTGTACGGATAACGGCGCAATGATTGCGTATGCGGGTTATCAGCGTTTTTTGATGAAAGAAACGCAAAATTTAGAAATTTTTGCTAGACCGCGCTGGGCAATGAGCGAGTTGTAACAATTTCATCGTGAATCATTCGGAGTGCGTTCAAATCTAATTCTCCGATACGATTGTGTTGATTGCATAACGCGCCCCGAAAGCCCAAATAATCTGCGTCAAACGGCAACAATTCGGTGATATTTTCCAACCGCAACGAACCCGCCAAACCACAAATTAACGCTTCTTTTTTAGTAAGTTCGACAAATTTCGCAATCGTTTCTTTCGACATAACCTCTGTCAACGAACCATTTTTTTTGTGCATTGTGTCGAGCATTACACCTGCAAAATTCGCTTTTTTCAGTTCGGGAATAATCGAGAAATCAGGTTTCGTATCGGCAAATAAAACCACAATCAATTTTTTATTTTGGGTCAAATTCGCAAGTTTCTGCACAATCGAAATCCAATCCCCGTCAGGGAAAAAACCAATTTTGACAAAATCCACGCCCGTTTTTGCCATTGCTGAAACGGCGTTAAAAATGATTTCAGCATTCATTGGTAAATCGCCTACCGTTGCACTAACAGGACAACGTCTGTTTATTTTTTCAACAATTTCCGTAACCAATTCGACAGGCAATGCACCCAACGCACCGAATTCGGGTTGTTTCAAATCGATAATATCGACCTTTGCATTAAATACGAATTCGGCTTCGACTAAATTTTTAACACTGGCTAACATTCCCGTCATTTTGAATTCTCCTTTTTAAATGTTTCAATCGCGTCCATTAACCACAGCCACGCTTCCAATTCACGTTCGCCTGCGGTTTTTTCCAGTCCAATTTTTAAATAGGCGATTTCGCTGTCGATTTTTTCTAATGGCAACATTTTTAAACGACTGACTAAAATTGCGGCTTCCAAAACCGAGTATTGAGCGCGATTAAATCCCATAAATGGCGCGTGATTGACGGTGTTTAAAATACGACAAATCAACGTCGGGCGCATTTCGTCGTCTTCGATTCGTACTAATTCGACTTCGCTGTGCGCCAACGCACCATCCAAAACTAAATCTGTTGTGTTCCAATCACGTCGTCCCGTCAAACAGCCTGCAAAAATTCGCACATCGTCGCAATAATTTAAAACAGCGGTTTGGGTTTCGAGTAAATTCGTTAACGTGGTTGACGGTTTAAACGGCAAAATGTGAATTTCATCGCCGTGAACATGAACACCCATTGGCGCGAGATGTGGAATGCCGTCGGCATTTTGAGTGGTAACAATAAGTTCTTGAATCATTCTGAGATGAGGGATTTTATGGGTTATTTAAAAATTGAGGAAATGAAAAAACAAAACCGCCCGCTTTTTTAAAAAAAACGAGCGGTTTTAGGTGAATTACAAAACAAAATCTGCGGCAACTAAACTTTTTACACCATTGAGTTGAATAGAAAACTCCGGCGTGGTGTCCGCATCGGTGCTGCCATAAAGAATGTGATTCGTTGTATCAAAACGCAGTTGTCCGGTTGCATCGGTTTTGCTGAACGCGCTATTACCAATAAATGTAAAGGCTTGATTTCCCGTTAATTTTTCATTTGCATCAATTGGAGCAAGGCTGATTTTATCAATTTTACTGGTGAAATCTGTAATCGTGTCGCGGGTTTTCGAGGTTATGCCAGATTCGTTAATGTCGTTAAATTTAAAAACGTCTGCGCCTTTGTGACCTTGTAATTGATCTGCACCTAAACCACCAACGAGAGTGTCATTGCCCAATAACCCAGAAATAGTATCGTTTCCTTTGGTACCTGTGAGTAAATCGTCGCCATTCGTTGGTGTGGTGCTGATAACAGGTTTTGGCGTTTCAATGATTGCAGGTGGTGTAACAGGTTTTGGCGTTTCAATCACCACAGGCGGTGTTATGACTGGTTTTGGTAATGCGTCATCGATGGCAACTGTGCTGTCGGCAAATTTTAAATAGGCAATGTTAGTCAAAGTATCGGTGCCTTCAAATAAATTGCTAATCAAATAAGTTGCGCCACTTTTTGAAACGCTGTAACTGGATTTATAACCGCTATAAATGGCGGTATTTGTACCCAAACCACCCTCTAAAATGTCATTGCCTATTCCTCCATCGAGTGTGTCATCGCCATATCCTGCACTAAGATTATCATTGCCAGCGTATCCCATGAGATATTCCGAGGCGTTTGTTCCTGTAACGTTATCGTTGCCACTCATTGTCGCAGCTAAAAAATCAGTAAAATTGCTATAACTACTCAATGATGCAATATCAATGGAGCCACTGATTGCTATAGAGTTATTGCCTGACGAAAGAGTTACTGAACTTAGCGTCCCTGAAATTGACGATTGATAACCGCTATAAACACTTCCCGAACTTTGAATAGCAAAATTACCAACACCTGCTAACGAAGCCTGACCGTTTTGAACAACGAAATCGGTAAGTGTTCCACCATTATTTGCAGAAACACCAACATATCCATCCATTGTGACTTTGGCTTGCCCACTGCTAACAATTATTTTATCAAGGTAGCCCGTTTTGTAAGCGTAAGCGTTTGCTTGAGAAACTGAACCATAAAAATTAACAGTCACATTTGAATTTGCAAACGTGTAATCGCCTTGTGTAAGCGTTGAAGGGTACAACGTTAAACTGTTGCCATACGCCACACCATAATCGCCATTCGTCAAAGTCCCAGCTACTTTTGAAGATGACCGCGCATCGTAGGTGCTGTAAGAATAAGTAAATGCGTTGTTATACGCCTGATGAGAATAATTTATAGCTGAAATTAGCGGCAATGATGTAGATAAGACGGCAGTCTTAGCGTCATTTAAACTGGCTAGACTTGGAAAATTGGTTGTTATACTGATAGGTTGTTGGGCATAGCTAGTTGAAGGAGTCGTTTTTACAACTGGCGTTGAATACGTTGGAGTATAAACAGGCGTTTCAACTGCAACTGGTGTATTTGTTGGCGCAATATAAGTTCCTGCAAAGTCACTAGCTGAAAATACTGGAAGCGTAAACACTATATTATTTTTTGGTACGCTAAATAGCATTCCACTATTTAATTGCTGTTGATGTTGCTGTGATGATGAACTAATTGCATCTTTGACAGATTGTTGAGCTTGTTCCGCTCTTTTTAAAGCATCTTCGTTATAACCCATTTTCTTCTCCTATGTTGTTTTAGGTTTGCTTGTTGCCTTTTATATCTTCTGAAGCATAACTATATTGACCTTTTTGCTCCTTGTTAAAATTTGGTTTTAACCATCGTTTCATAATTCAGCTCAAATGAGCAACGTTTTGAATGGATTAAGAACTGTTAAACGTCCTTCGATAACTTGTTTGTGCTGCATATCTTCAGAATAAAGTTGCTCACAATTTGCCTCTAACGCACTTGCAACAATCAAACTGTCCCAATAAGAAAAACCGTATTTCAGTTTGATTTTATGCGCCTGCTGTATTGTCGAAATCTGAATAACTTGAACATTGGAAACCGCAATAATAATTTCCGTGTTGTCCTGAATTAAATTATCCGCAATTTTATTTTTCAGCATGACGCTGTAGTATTCATTCAAAACTTGCGTACTACAAATCAGTTGCGGCAAGGTTTCCAGTAATTCCAATGCAATGTCACATTTGTTATTTTTCGTGTCTTGCAAATGGGCATAAACCCAAATGTTGGTATCAATAAAAGCCTTATCGTTCATGCAAATCGTCTCGCGTTGGTAAGTCGATGCTATTAACTGCAATACGGTGTGCAAAGACTTTACGAGCTGGCTTTTCAATGGGAATAGTTTCGTCTCGCACAATAATAACCGTAAATTTTTCACCTGTTGAAATGGGTAAATCAGACAATAAGAAACTGTGCGAATTATCCATTACAAAATCTTTTGCTAATACGACTTGCATTGTTTTGTCCTTATTAAAATGTGATTTTAACCATGATGTCGATGCCATCATTCCAACTTACCGCATAACCGCGTTGTTCAACTTTGACACTTTTAAAAAATGCTACGTTTTTTAAATCCGCGAACATTTCATTATTCAAAAGCGGTTTTACGTCATATTGGCGTTTTTCGTGGTTTTCAAACTCAACCAACAACTGGTGATTTTTGGTTGCACAGACAGTATGAATTTTTGGCAGATTCATATTGTTAAACCAACGGGGGTAATTTGTTGAATTCCCATGCCGAGCAAAAAGGCGATGGCAAGAGCTGCTCCCCCTTTGAAGGAGGTTAGGGGAATGTGCTTTAATGTTTTCATTTGTGATTCCTCGTGATTTTAGTTTGCCAATGTTTTGATGATTGATTTTGCTAAATGTTCGTTGATTTCAACGTGGCGCGGTACGGGTTGAGATTGTTTTGTCATAAGGTTTGTGTACCAATCGTGACGACCACCATGACGAGTGAGAACACAGCCCATAGATTCCAATTTTTTGATTAAATCGCGGCGTTTCATTTACGCGAACTCTAATTCTTCGACGTGACGAATGTATGGCACATCGTCAGATTCTAAGTCAATGAGCAAGTCTTTTAGGTTTTCAATCAGTTCTTGCTTGCTGAATGCTTGCGTTTTGTAATCGGGATAATTGTTTAAAAAACCGATGAAAAATGCCTCATCTTTCCAAAATGTGAATTGTGTGGTGTTCATTTTTAGCCTTCGTTGTGTTGTAAATTTGGATGACAATTCACCGATTCGCGTAAAACATCGTTCATTTTGGCTTGCCAATTTTCGCCAGTGGTTTTAAAGATGGCGATAATGTCGGAATCTAAATTAACGATTTTTTTTGATGCAAATCCGCGTTTAATCAAAACGCTATTGTTATAGTTGTGAATTCCATAGAAAAGTATCTATGTTCATCTAAACGCTTCAACGCCAAC
>CAIQZX010000216.1 GCA_903876445.1 uncultured Pseudomonadota bacterium
CGATGACCAACAATGTAAGCACATGAGGATTTTACAGAATGAATGCCAAAAAATCAAAAGATAGCTACGCCAGAGGAGTGCTATCCATCCCCACCCAAGCCTATCAGCTCTGGGTGGGGAATTTCGCACGGTCAGTTAAATACACGTCGTAACGCAATAATTTACTGCCGAAACTTTCAGTCGGTTTTCCGCCTAATGGTTCGGCATAATCGGGACTTTTCACCACAACACGTTTTCCCGTTGCCGCCAAAGCCGTTTCAAATAATTCATTTTTATCTAAATCTTCACCAACCACTTCTTGCAAAATTGTCATGGTTTTTTTACTCAATGCCGATTTTTTTCGTTTTGGCGGAAACATCGGATCTAAATAAATACAATCTGGCGAGCTTTCTAAATTTTTCAGTAACTCAATTGCATTGCCACTCAATAAAGTTGGCGGTGAAAGTTCTAGTTTTTTCACCCAAGATTCTTGCATTAAACGTTCAAAACCATCGGCGAGTAATTCCGCCATCATTGGTGAGCGTTCAATACACGTTACGTCATAACCCATCCGAAATAAACACAAACTATCTTGCGCCCATCCTGTTGTCGCGTCGATAACGGTTTTAGTTTTACGTCCAATCGCCTGCGCGAATGCGCCTTCTTTTGGCGCAGGATAAGAACGCTGCTCACCATTTCGCGGTGCAATATCTACGCTTAAACCGCCTTTTTTAAACAATTCTTTATCCAGTAATTTCAATTCGCCGTCGCGCCACGTTAAAAAAAACGCTTCGGGATTTGGTTCACGCGCTTGGCGAATCGGTACATTTAAACGTTCGGCGAGTTCCTCGAATTTTGAAAAGTCGCCGTTACCTTCAAAAAGTACGGCGAGTTGATTTTGCGCCGACATTATTCGGTTGAAATCGACGTTTGTTCATTTTTCAACGCCGCATCTAATGTATGCCACGCTAAGGTCGCACATTTCACCCGTGCGGGATATTCACGCACCCCTGCTAAAACTGCCAATTTTCCAACGGCTTCAAGTTGTAACTCTTCACTTTTCCCCGTCGTAATTTTGTGAAAAGTGTGAAATAACGCATCGGCTTCCGCTTGCGTTTTACCTTTGATAATTTCTGTCATTAACGAAACTGAAGCGGTTGAAATCGCACAGCCCGAGCCTTGAAAACTTGCGTCGGTAATGGTGTCGCCGTCCATTTTCAAAAATAACGTTAAACGGTCGCCACAAAGCGGATTGAATCCTTCAACCATGCGGTCGTAATCTTCCATAACGTAGAAATTACGCGGGTTGCGGTTGTGGTCAAAAATGACTTCTTGGTATAAATCGCGTAGGTCTTCAAACATAAATTTTTATTTAGTTAAGTGGAAAAATTACTAAGTGTACATTTTAAAGCGATAACGGCGCATCAAAATCATCGTGAATCCGAATTTTGTTTATAATCGCCACCGTTCTTTGTTTCATCATTTGTTCTTGTAATTCGGGTTGCAAAATTTCATATTGAAATAGCATTTGTTGTGCGTTCAACAATCCAACTCCTTACCCATGCGATATTTAATGTCGTAATTGATAATAAAATCCAGCTCTTCATCGGTAAAGCCATAATGCGCGGCAAGCACTTTGTCTATTTCGTCGATGATTGGTTTTGAATAGCTTGGGTAAAATTGTTGTAATTCGGTATCTTTCCTAACTAATTTAGTTGAATTCTCTTGATAAGATTTGATTAAATCATCAAACAGTGATGAATTTTTCTCTGTAAGTTGCTGATTCGGCTTACCTAAGGGGAATGTTTTAATATCTATTCCTGCTATATTTCGATTATTACCAAATAAATCAAACCAAAGAAAAAATAAAGAGCTATTCAATAATGCTCCGACATATTTAGATATTTTTTCATCCACCATTCTCAAATCTCGAAAGTGGTGCATAGAACGGTCACTCGTTGGCGATTTAAAGTACGGTTCAAAATCCATTGACCTAATCCAATAATTAGGGCTTCGATGATAATGAATCAAAAAATTCGATTTTACATTGATGTAATTAACGATAGTTGGATTAAATGCCAATACTTTTTCGACAACTTGAATAGCTACTTTTGTTCCAATTTTAGGAATTCTTTTTTTATCAAAACGAGCGAAAAACCCCGCCGTTCAGGGCGGGGATGGATAGCTCGGGCGGTGATAGCCGCCTGCTTTAAAGATAATCAACGAGGGGTTTGCTGTTGCTCAATATATTTACGAATAACCTCAATCGGCGCACCG
>CAIQZX010000217.1 GCA_903876445.1 uncultured Pseudomonadota bacterium
AATCGTGAAAGGAGCATTGAGAGTTGTCAATGCTATACGAACGCAGAGCTTATGTAAGACTAATGCGAGTTATCGCGGCAGCAGTTGGCGTTGAAGCGTTTAGATGAACATAGATACTTTTCTATGGAATTCACAACTATGTCAATGTGTAAACCTGAAATAAAAAATTAAATTGTGCATTATTAACTTCTTTCTGTTGTAAAAAAACGTAATTTTCGGGAATTTTTTTTCGTTTGAACACGCGGCGGCAATCGAAATATCACTTTAACTTTCAATCCGCCCAATTCAGATTCACCTAAAACCAATTCGGCATGATGAATACCTGCGATTCGTTGCACAATTGAAAATCCTAAACCTGTGCCTTGCGCGGTGTGAGCGGTTTCGACACATCGGTGAAAACGCTTTAATGAATTTTCATATTCATTCGGTGCAATACCCGGTCCTGAATCTTCGACGCAAAAAATCAACTCATCATGCGTGCCAATCAAACCGACTTTAATATTGCCGCGTAACGGCGTGTATTTAATGGCATTATCGATAATGTTTCGTAATAAAATGTTTATCAACAACGTATTTGCCATAATTGGAACGACATTTTCATCAATGAATTCCACACGAATCCTTTTTTTATAGGCTTCGGAATCAAGTTCTGTAATGACTTGCACAATTTCCTTTTCAACGTGCGTGACTGCTTTTGCTAAGTATTCGGTATTGGAATCAATCCGTGAAAATGTCAATAATTGTTGAACTAAATACGTCATTCTATGAACTGCTTGTTCAATACGTTTCAATGCTTGATTTCGCACTGTTTCGTCTGCTGTCCGTAATGCGACTTGTGCTTGAGTCAACAAACCGGCTAAAGGAGTGCGTAATTCGTGCGCCGCATCAGCGGTAAATTGGCGTTCATGTTCAAACGCTTGTTCAAGCTGAACAAATAAAATGTTTATTTCATTAACAATTGGCACGATTTCATTGGGCAATTTCTCAATCGATAACGGTTTTAAATAACTCGCTTCACGACGCGAAAGGGCTATTTCTAAACGATTTAACGGCTCTAGCGCACGCCCAACAATTAACCAAATGACCAATCCTAGAATTGGCAACCCGACTAAAAATTGCGTAACCAACTGCATCGAAATTTCATCGGTTAGTTCGGCGCGGATTTCTTCTTTTTGCCCAACATGAACAACATATTCGCCGTTTGTGCTGGCAATACTGAAAACGTGCCACAAATGTGAGTCGATATTTGTTTCTGTAAAACCGTGATCAACCGAAGAAAGCGGAAATAATGGCGCACTGTCTGAATGTAAAACAATTCCGTTTGTTTTTGACCAAAGTTGAAACGCAATTTTTCGTTCGTATTTGTGTCCTAACGCGCTGGCTTGTAATAAATCATCGAAAACGCCCCATAATTGATCATCGATATTTTTTGCATCGAAATTATGCAGTAATACATTTGGTACAAATTCAGGTTTTAATAAATTATTTTCATCATCGGTAAGCAACTGAAAAGTATGATTCTTATTGTGTTTTCGCCCCAAAGGAAGGTGTAAATTTTCATCTTTTTGCGTTTGCATCCAATGGCTAGATAATGAACCTTCACGCAATAGATTTTCAATAAAACTGTGCAACACTTTCGCGGATTGTGCGAGTTCGGCATCAAATAAACTTGCGACTTCGTTACGAGTTACTTTATATGTCAAAAATGCGGTCACACCCCAAATACACATTGAAGCGGTGAGCAAACTAAAAAGTAATAATCGTCGAAGGGAATAATTCATATTTTTATAATGCAAACAATTCGCGCATTTTTTGTCCTGATTGTTCAACGCGCATAAACGCTTCGCCAACCAAAAATCCATAAACGTCATTTGATAACATCAATTCAACATCTTCACGGCTATGAATGCCGCTTTCGGTAATTACTAATCGGTCATCAGGAATACCTTCTTTTAAGGTCAAGGTAGTTTGTAAATCGGTTTCAAATGTCCGCAAATTCCGGTTGTTGATGCCAATCAATTTTGTCTCAAGTGTCAAAGCCCGTTGCAATTCGTCTTTGTCATGAACTTCTACTAAAACATCCATGCCCAATTCATTCGCAAAATCCGACAATTCATGCAGTTTTTCATCGCTTAATGCTGCGACAATTAACAAAATACAATCTGCCCCGAGGGAACGTGCTTCTTGAATTTGGTAAGTATCAATCATGAAATCTTTACGCAAAACCGGTAATGGACAACGATCATGCACCATTTGTAAATAGGCTTCAGAACCTTGAAAAAATGTTTTATCGGTCAAAATCGATAAGCAGGTCGCGCCGTTCATCGCGTAATCTTGTGCGATAGTAACGGGTTGGAAATTTTCCCGAATTACACCTTGGCTCGGCGAGGCTTTTTTTATTTCAGCGATAATCGCTGGTTTTTTTAGCATAACTTTACGTTGTAAAGCAGCAGCAAAACCGCGTGGTTTTTCTGCGCCACTGGCAATTTCTTGCAGCATTTCAATTGGCGTTTGAATACGGCGGCGGGTGACTTCTTCTTCTTTTTTAGCAAGAATGGTTTTTAAAATATCGGTCATGTTCGTGTTGCAAAATTAGAATTGTAAAACCGCTATTTTATCAGTATTGCGCTCAAGGATTTTAGTTTTGTGTGGTAAAAAAATTTAATTTTTTTCACTCGTTTTTTGTGCGTCAAACCTTGCTGATTAAGGGTCGCTATGTCATGATTGCTCCTTTTTTAACATTGAAATTTATAAGAGAGAAAATTATGGCAGGTCGTAATCACCTTTATATTCCAGGTCCAACCAATGTGCCGAACGAAGTTTTAAATGCCATGCACGTTCCGATGGAAGATCATCGTTCACCGATTTTTCCAAAATTGTTCGCGCCATTACTTGAAGATTTGAAAAAAGTTTTCGGTACAACAACCGGTCAAGCGTTCATTTTTCCAGCAACAGGAACGGCGGGTTGGGAAGTCGCATTAACAAACGTTTTAAATCAAGGTGATAAAGTCTTAATTTACCGTTTCGGACAATTTGCACATTTATGGGCAAATATGGCGACCCGTTTAGGTTTCGAAGTGGAATTACATGAAGAAACATGGGGTAAAGGCGTACCACTAGACAAATTAGAAGCTCGTCTAAAAGAAGATACAGCTCACGAAATCAAAGCTGTTTTGGCAACACACAATGAAACCTCAACCGGCGTTACGTCTGATGTAGCCGGAATGCGTAAAGCATTAGACGCGGCAAATCACCCTGCATTTTTATTCGTGGATGGCGTAAGTTCAATCGCAAGTATCGAATTCAAAATGGATGAATGGGGCGTTGATGCGGTTATCAGCGGTTCACAAAAAGGATTCATGTTACCCGCTGGCGGTGCATTTTTAGGTTTCAGCGCAAAAGCGTTGAAAGCCGCAGAAACCTCAACTTTCCCACGTTGTTTCTTGGATTTAAAAGACCAAATTACTAACAATGCAACTGGCTACACACCTTACACACCGAATTTACCGATTTTGTACGGTTTGCGTAAATCATTAGATTTATTATTCTCGGAAGGCTTGGAAAATGTTTATGCGCGTCATTTCCGTTTAGGTGAAGGCGTTCGTCGTGCCATTGCAGCGTGGGGTTTAACCACTTGCGCTCAAGACGGCTTCCATTCAAACACAGTGACAGCGGTTGTCGTTCCTGCGGACAAAGATGCGCGTGAAGTAATTAGTACCGCGTTTAATCGTTACAACATCTCACTCGGTGGCGGTTTATCGGAAGTGATGGGTAAAGTTTTCCGTATTGGTCACATGGGCGATATGAACGACGTTTCGATGCTTGGTGCAATTGCAGGGGCTGAAATGGCAATGTTAGATTGTGGTTTCGACATCAAAGCCGGTAGTGGCGTTGGTGCAGCCATTGAGTATTATCGTTCGACTGCGGCGAAGTAACATTTGTGAACGCTAGCTCAAAAGCTCGAATTGCAACGTTTTGATAACTTTGTGATTTGGGCTTTTTTTTCAAAACGCGGAAAATCTGACTGTTAACGAAGTCGATTAAGAAATTGTATTTATATGCTTCGGCGCATTCAGGGGTGATAAAGATTGATAAAGTTGAAAATAATCATCGCAAATTTTATCTGAACTGAAAGCGTCTTTTCGATTAAAACCCATTTTTGTGTAGTGATTTCGCAGTGATTCATCTTGATAAAATTTCAAAATTGCCGCGCCTAATTCAAAATCATCAAACGGATTGACCAATAAACCATATTCGTTATCGCCTAGAATATCAGGAATTCCACCAACGTTTGCGGCAATCACAGGCTTTTGAAATTGAAAGGCTTCTAAAATTGCAGAGCCTAAACCTTCTTCTTTTGACGGATAAAGAAAAATATCAAACAACGCGAAATAATCAGCGATATTTTCTTTGAAACCTTCAAAAATCACGTTAGTTAAATTTAATTCAATGGCTAAATTTTTTAGTTTCGCTTCATCTTTACCAACGCCAAGCAGCATAAAAATGAGGTTTTCATGTTTGCGTAATTGGTTTGCAGTTTTTAAAATTAACGATTGATTTTTTATTTCATCATCTAATGCGCCAACATGACCAACAACAAATTTACCTTCAAATTGTGTTTTTAAATTCGTAACTTCTTGTAAATTTAATTCAAGATTGCGTGCAATGTCGGGAATAATTTTAAATTTTTGATTTGGGCAAAACTTACGCATCACTATATCAATTTTTTGTGAAATCGAAACAATTTGAGCTGATTTTTTATAGGCGAATTTTGTTAACCATTTTTCGCGTGGCTTATTTAAAACGCGGCGAGTGACTAAATATGATTTTTGAAATAACAGATGCACAACTAACGCAAAATAAATGCTGCGTCCCTCGTGAACATGAACTAAATCGAACGCTTTTAATTTTGCGACGTTTAACAGAAACGGTTTGTGAATTGAAATCACAGAAATGTTAAGTTTTATAGATTGTTGTTCGAGCAAGCTATTTTTGCGACAAATTAACGTTTGCTCCACCTCAAAATTTTTCAACCCTTGGATAATCGCCAGCGTTTGATTTTCGCCACCGCGCAAACCTTTTGCCAAATTGATGTGAGCAATTTTTATCGACATCTGTTTTGTAATTCGAGTAATTTTAGATATTTGTAATAAACACTTTCTGCACTTGAAATCGCCAGCATTAAACCGTGTTTACCATCTAAAAATGCGGCTTTCACAAAATAGGTTTGAATGAATTTCCACAGTCCACGAAAAATCGCTTTTGATAATGAACTTTTCACGTCACGTTCAAATAACTTTTGCGCGTTTAACGATGAATAACTGTTAATTTTTTCTAACACTTCGCTCAAATCGCTGTAGGATTCATGCAGAATTGGCGTGTTTAATTTACCAATTCCACCTTCAAAAATTACTCGTTCATGAATTACGTCGTCGGTGAAATATCCCAATTCACGACGAAATAAACGCAAAATGTAATCGGGAT
This sequence comes from uncultured Pseudomonadota bacterium, assembly GCA_903876445.1. GTDB lineage: Bacteria > Pseudomonadota > Gammaproteobacteria > Methylococcales > Methylomonadaceae > UBA10906. Next base: position 5,485 of record CAIQZX010000217.1, read on the forward strand.
ACCAGCCCCCGTGTTTGATAAATTTGCCACAATAACTCGACAATCGAGGCAACAAAAAAGCGTCGTATTGATTGTGATTTATTCCGTATTCAATTTCGGTGCGAAGTTCAGGGGAAATAATCTCATCTGCATCAATAGATAAAACCCAATCACTTGTCGCTTTATTTAAAGCACGTTGTTTTTGAACTCCAAAACCTTGCCAATCCATTTCAAAAACGTGCGGCGTGAATTGCTTGCAAATTTCAACAGTTTTGTCTGTGCTACCCGAATCTAAAACAATAATTTCATCTACCCATTTCACAGATTCTAAGCATTTTGCAATGTATGATTCTTCGTTTTTCGTGATGATGACAACGCTCAACATATCGTTATTGTTTTACAGTCAATTCATTTTGTAATTCATTATTCGCCATAAGCAATGTCAGACCACACCAACCAACTAAGCAATAATTTTTTGACAGTAAAAACTTAAAAAGCGGCGATTCATAAACATCTGTGAACAAAGCATAATGTGTTTCAACTGCAATTAACCTAGGATTATATTTTTCAAAATCTAATGATTTTAAAACTTCCAAATCATGTGCCTCGGCATCTACGGAAAGAAAATCAATAGCTGTATCTTTATATTTTGTTTCACTAATAATGCTATTTAATGTTCTGCATTTTGTTTTTCGCTCAATATAATTATCTCTGTTTTCAGTAAATTTTTTATCTAGCGATATAGTCAACGAATAAAAACCATTTGAGTAATAACTCAATTCACCTTCTATATTGGATACTGCACACGCAACATTCGTATCTTTAGGTCGAACGATATTGAAGCCATCTATTTTGATAGAATCAATATCAATGTTAATTCCACGCCACCCTTTTTTATAAAGATTCCATGTATTGTTATATTTTTTAGGATGAAAACACCCTACATCAACAAAAAAGCCGTTATAGTTTTTCTCGAAAAAACGTGCAATAGAAACATCTTCAGCAAATTGTGAATAATGGCGAAAACTTGTCCTAGTTAAATAAAGTTTTCTCATGATAAATACAAATCTAAAAAACTTATTGTTTTCAAGCCAGTTTGGTAAATGTGAGTAATTAAAATTCATTGCTATTGTTCGCCTTTTTAAATGAGGTGGTAATGCTTTTTGCTTAAATCCATTGAGAGTAATTTTTCAATTTTTCTAACTAATCGATGTTTTTTTTCACGATTTGATAATTGGTAATCAGGATTAAAACTAAAATTTTGTTGAGCTTCTCGATTTAGCCAATCTTTTACAATTTTGGGATGCGTGCCTGTAAATTGCTTTAATGTTTGATTATCGATATTGCCATAATCAAATTTAACCGCTTCGCTCTCCCAATACTTACTCACTTGGTTAATCTTTTGTTGCATATAATCCGAATGCCGAACATAGCCATAATGATAAATATAAGCATCAATTAACTTTGCTTTAGGTATTCTTCCTTTTTTATATTTATCCATAATCACCCAAAATAAACCATCTGGTGCGTAACTTCTAATAGAGTTCTTGATAATGCGTGCTTCAGTTTTATACCATGCCGGTGAATCTAAATAAGTGTTTTTATCACCGTAAAAATGAAAATAGTTAAAAGCAAGAGCCTCCACATTATCATCATGATGATAAATTTGAGCTGTTTCTTTTATTTTCAGCAAATCATCTTCATGCAGCACTTCATCACCTTCCAAGTAAAAAGCCCAATCACAAACACAAGAATACTGAGCAATCATTTTTTGTTGAGCATAAACAAAACCTTTTTCGCTCATTTTCTCGTTCCAAATGGTTTCAATGATGCGAATTTTTGGCTCGTTTAAGGCTTTAATCAGTTCAAGTGTATTATCTGAACTTTTACCGACCACAATCACAAATTCTTCCACAATGGGAAGTAACGATTTTATTGATTCGATAAAAGGATACCCAAGTTCAACACCGTTGCGTATGAATGTGAACCCGCTAATTGTTGATGTGTTCATTAGCTGTTACTTAAATTCAATATTTGGATCATAAAAAAATTAGGATTGTGTGGAGTATCTGACATATTTTGATGCTTAAAAGTTTTTTCGCGGTTTAGTTTGTAAAATATGGCTGAATTATCCATTTTTATTCGATTATGCTCAACTTAAACTTAGTGAAACGCTTAAAAACGAAAAAAGTGAAGGTTTTTTGAACTTTGTGTGATTTTTTGGTTTTTGAAGCATTCTTACATTGATAGCGCACACACCGGTGCGCTGCTACGTTAACCAATCAATTTTAGGTATTTTTGATAAAGCGATTCTTTTTCTTCGACGTGTTTGCTGTCTTTGCTAATGCAATCGACGGGACAAACTTCAATACATTGCGGCTCGTTGTGATGTCCAACACATTCCGTACACAATTCGGGATTGATGACATAAATGTCTTCACCTTGTGAAATTGCACCATTCGGGCATTCGGGTTCACAGACATCACAGTTAATACATTCTTCAGCAATAATTAGTGCCATTTTTTTACCTTGTTAATAAGTTTTTTTGTCTGGTTTATTAAAGAGTTTTACGACTTGTTGATACAGTTTCGCGCGTTTAACGGTTGGAATCGGCAACATCGTTTCAGCAGGATGAATACAATCAACGGGACAAACTGAAACACATTGCGGTGTATTAAAAAATCCTTCACATTCGGTGCATAATTTTGCATCAATCACAAACGTTTTTTCGTTGCGGCTAATTGCTTGATTTGGGCAAATTGGTTCGCACGCGCTACAAATTACACATTCTTCCGCATCAATTGCTAATGCCATCGTCTGACCTCGTAAATTTTTTAATCAATTGTTCATGCACACATTCCGCGACAAAATAAGAAACATTCCCTTTTAAACGGGCGATTTCTCGAATCATACTCGATGAAATGAATTCATATTGTTCTGCGGGCGTTAAAAAAACAGTTTCTAATTCTGGTGCAAGTCGCCGATTCATACCGGCTAATTGAAATTCATATTCAAAATCAGAAACAGCTCGCAAACCACGCAAAATAACTCTTGCACCATGTTGTTTCGCGCAATCGATAAGTAAATTATCGAAGCCAATGACGTTTACATTAGAAAAATCGGTTGTCACGGCTTTTGCAAGTTCCACCCTTTCCGCTAATGAAAAAAGAGGGGTTTTAGTTTTATTTTCCGCAACCGCAATAATAACTTTGTCATATAACTGCGCGGCTCTCAGAACTAAATCTAAATGCCCATTTGTAATGGGATCAAATGTTCCCGGATAAATAGCTGTAATTTTGCTCACGATTTAAAATTCTTCCCATTCGTCATCAAAAGAAGTTTTGGATTCAATCACTTTTGCGGTGGTGTCTTTTTTCAAACGCATAATTGCCTTTCCGACTTCGCTAGACGCATTCACAAAATCTGAATTGTTGCCTAATAATTTATCTGCTTGATCGTACTTTTTTGCGTTAATAACAGCCGCTACTTTTCCTGCTGCAACATGAAATGCTGCGTGTTTGGTGATGCAATCATTATAACTGTTTAGGTGGCTAACTTTTGAATGTGAATCCGAACTATGTAACCACTTGCCTAAATCACAGCAATCATCTTTAGAAATCATCTCAGCATCAAGTATTTCTTTGTTTGAAATTGCCGCGCGTAATTTTATTTTCCATTCAGCGTGTTTTTTTAATGCGCTGTCTAAATCAATGTCGATAGATTCGATATTTTTAGCCGGTTCAAAAGTTTTCGTTGCTTGTTTAACAGGAGACGCGCTCGAATTTGGCATTTTAGGCAATGGTTTATCTGCTTCAATCGATGGGATACTGGTATTAAAATTCGCAACCGTAATTGTTAATTGCCGAGCTTGCTGCTCTAACGATTCAGCAGCGGCAGCGGCTTCTTCAACTAACGCCGCATTTTGTTGTGTCACATCATCCATTTCGCCAATCGCAAGATTCACTTGTTGAATGCCGGTCGTTTGTTCAAACGAAGCAGAACTGATTTGAGCGATAGTGGCTGTCACGTTTTGAATGGAATTCACAATTTCTTCCATGGTTTTGCCGGCATGAGCCACTAAATCTGTACCGTCTTCAACTTTATCAACCGAATCGCTAATTAAAGACTTAATTTCACCCGCTGCGCTAGCGGCACGTTGTGCTAAATTCCGCACTTCGCTTGCGACGACAGCAAAACCACGACCTTGCTCACCCGCTCGGGCGGCTTCAACAGCGGCGTTTAACGCAAGAATGTTAGTTTGGAAAGCAATTCCGTCGATGACCGTAATAATATCGACGACCTTCCGCGAGGATTCATTGATGTCTTCCATAGTTTTGACGACTTGATTCACAACCGCTACGCCTTTTCGGGCAATATCGGACGACGACAACGCCATTTGATTAGCGTGTTTTGCATTATCGCTATTTGCTTGAACTGTTGAGGTGAGTTCCTGCATACTCGCAGCGGTTTCTTCTAAACTCGCGGCTTGTTTTTCGGTTCGCATCGATAAATCATTATTTCCTGCTGCAATTTCTTGCGCGGCGGTGTTTATCACATCACTCGACGCTTTGATTTCACCCACTAAAGCTCTCAAATTTTCAACTGTGCCATTTAGCGCATTTGTCGTATTTCTAAATGTTCCCTGTGGATAATTAACCGATATTTGCTGCGTTAAATCTCCCATTGCTAAAGCGTTAGAAATTTTTAAAATATCACGGAACATTGTTTCGCTGTTTGACATTAAATTATTCAAATTTATCAGCATATCTTTGAATATGAATTCAAAATCTTCAGCATTTCCTCGCTTAGAAAAATCGCCTACAGCCCCTGCTGCCGAAAGTATTTCGATTTCTTTACTAATGGCTAATAAAGCGGTTTTTACAGCATCGATTGCCGTTGTGATTTTAGCTTTTTCAGCCGGTAATCGTTCAAAATCTTTTGAAAAATCACCCCGCGCATATTGTGATACAACTTCAACAACCTGCATTTTTACATCAATGTGAGACTTAACTAATTGGTTAATTTCATTCGCTATATCACTGTACACACCCGATAATTGACTTGAATCAATACGTTCACTAATAAATCCTTGCGAATGTTTCTTCGCTAATTCTCGTTGAGCAATCACAAAATGATTTAAGGAATCTTGAATGCGCTCCATAGAATGTAGCAATAATCCAACAAAATCATCGTGATCAGAATTTATTTTTGTACTTAAATCACCGTCTGCAATAAGCTCTGCGGTATTTGCAAGAAATGCCAAGCGTATCAATTCGCGTTCAAACTGAATCGCCAGCATAACCAAAATAGAGGATTCAAATATGACAAACCCCGCATGAACAAAAACCATTCCAAAACTTGTTCCATCTTTAAATAGCCAGATATTATCGTTGCTTGCTTGTAAAAAATTTAACGCTAAATGATGAATCGCTACCAATGCAGCGGCATAAACGATAATTCGCCAATCTCGATAAGCGAGTAGAAACGCCAAAATCGCAAAAACACCAAAGTGCATTTCGATTAGACCGTGACTAACTTGAATATGAACGGCTACGTTAAATACCAACCCTGTAGCAATCGCTATTCGTAACAAAAATGTTCTCGGAGCCACTTTCCAAATTAAAAACGGCACGACAAAAGAAGGAATACATATTAGCAAGGTAATAAATAATTCATCGTAAAACAAACCAACAAAAATAGACACCATGAGCAGCAATCCCAACGTAGTCATCATGACTTTATCAGTCTGAGTGTGAATGGGTTTTAATAAAGTTTCTTCGTTAATGTTCATAATGATTTTTCAGGTAAGGAGTGCTTTTGATTTTCGTTGTACATAAATAATTCCTCTTGTTATTATGCTCACGCCGTCTTTTAGACCTACCGCAGGGCTTGCGGGATGTTAAGCCTTTGGAGACGATATAAGAGATGTTGGCTCAATGCTACTATCCAATTGTCAGTGAATTAGGACGTTCTCAATAGCGATATTGGGAATCCTCCCCCCCGTTTAGGGTGAGGAGGATGTCAAGTTAAAACAATGTGATGGCGTTGAATCATTCATTGCCATGAAAACTAGTATTGCCACACTATACACAAACCAAATAACAAATAACGATGTTAGTTTCGATTTCCCGTTTAATGCCTTTTGTATTTTTGTCATTTTTCAGCTAACTTCGGGTTAAAAAAGAGAAGTGATTGTTAATCAAGTCCTAGATTTGTATCTAGGACTTAAAATTCCTCCCATTCATCAGCAAAGACTCCTTTTTCATGAACGTCTTTTTTAGTGTCAATTGCATTCGATTTGGATCCCGTAGATGAAGACATCTTTTCGGGAATGGATTTTATCGGTTGGCTACTTGTTTTGAAATTTGCCACTGTAATTGTTAATTGATGTGCTTGCTGCTCTAATGATTCTGCAGCGGCGGCGGCTTCTTCAACTAATGCCGCATTTTGTTGTGTGACATCATCCATTTCAGTAATTGCAAGATTCACTTGCTGAATCCCCGACGTTTGTTCATACGATGCGGCCGTAATTTGAGCGATAGTGGCGGTGACGCTTTGAATAGAATTTACAATTTCTTCCATCGTTTTACCAGCATGGGCAACTAATTCTGTCCCATCTTCGACTTTATCAACCGAATCGCTAATTAGTGATTTAATTTCACCTGCTGCGCTGGCGGCACGTTGTGCTAAATTCCTTACTTCACTCGCAACGACAGCAAAACCACGCCCTTGTTCACCAGCACGCGCCGCTTCAACGGCAGCATTTAAAGCGAGAATGTTCGTTTGGAAAGCAATTCCGTCAATGACCGTAATAATATCAACGACTTTACGCGATGATTCGTTAATATCTTCCATCGTTGTAACAACTTGATTAACAACCGCTACGCCTTTTCGGGCAATGTCGGATGAAGATAATGCCATTTCATTAGCGTGTTTGGCGTTTTGGCTATTTGCCTGAACAGTTGAGGTAAGTTCTTGCATACTTGCAGCGGTTTCTTCCAAGCTCGCGGCTTGTTTCTCCGTTCGCATGGACAAGTCATTATTTCCTGCTGCAATTTCTTGGGCAGCGATATTGATTACATCACTGGATTCTTTGATTTCACCCACTAACGCTTTCAGATTTTCAACTGTACCATTTAACGCATTAGTGGTATTTCTAAATGTTCCAGCGGGATAATTAACCACGATTTGCTGTGTTAAATCGCCCTGCGCTAAAGCACTCGAAATTCTTAAAATATCACCAAATACAGCTTCACTGTTTGACATTAAATTATTTAAATTGGTCAGCATATCTTTGAAAATAAATTCAAAATTATTCGCATTCCCACGCTTAGAAAAATCGCCTTCAGCACCTGCCGAGGAAAGTATCTCAATTTCTTTACTGATGGCTAACAAAGCTGTTTTTATGGCATCGATGGCTGTTGTGATTTTAGCTCTTTCGGCAGGTAATCGTTCAAAGTTTGTCGAAAAATCACCCCGTGCATATTGTGATACGACTTCGACGACTTTCATTTTTACATCGATATGAGATTGCACTAAATTATTAACATCACTCGCCATTTCACTGTAAGTGCCTTGGAATTTCTTGGTATCAATTTTTTCGCTAATAAATCCTTCGCTGTGCTTTTTTGCCATCATTCGTTGTGCAGAAATCAACTCGTTAATGGTTTCTTGCATCGTTTTTAGTGCATAAAGTAAGCTGCTTGTATCGCGTGGTTGCAATATAATCGTTCTGTTTAGATTTCCCGCCGATACTTTTTTAACTTCATCAATTGCATCCGTTAATTCACCACCTAATTGACGCATTAAATATCGTGAAAATGCCATACCAATCAATACGCTAATAATGAAGCCGAATGTAATTAGCCCCGTCATAAGCACAAACGTGTTGTCGTATAATTCTGTCGCTTCGGTAACTGATTTTTCAGCCATTTTTTCTTTTAAAGCGTTTAATTCATCGATTTGTGCGCTAATTTCTTTTCCAAGTGGATCTTGAAGTGTTCGAAGTGCTATAAAATCGGGCGTTAACTCTGTTAAATCTTCTGCGAGAATCATGGCTGCCATTTTTAATGTCAGTTCTTCCCATTTTGCAGTTGTTACATAAAGTTTTTGCACTAATGTTTTGCCTTGTTCGGTATAAAATAAATCCGCGCCTTTGTGGAGATTTTCATTATACAGAGCTAGATTTTGTTTAAGTAATTCAATGGCTTTATGTTTTTCGTCATCGTTCTTGACTAAAATTGCATTACGCCAATGTCTTCCGACATCTAAGCGATTATTTTTCGCCTCTTTAATGTAAGACAAGCCAATCAAGTCTTTGTAATATATTTTTTCAATGTAGCTATTGAGGCTTTTCATATTCAACAAGCTAATTGTGCCAATAATTAAACCGATGACAGCTACAATTACAAAACTAGCGACTAATTTCGTTCCTAGTTTTAGATTTTCAAACATTCTGTCCTCCTGAAATTTTAGGCGTTTCTTAGCCTAACAGCTAAAACATCACAAGGTGCATGATGTAAAACATCATTTACCGTTGAGCCAAGTAATAAAGCTAAACCATGCCGCCCATGTGAACCCACAATAATTAAATCGACTTTTTCTTTTTCTGCGAGAGCGCAAATTTCCTCTTTAGGTGCGCCCCAAATCAACCAGCACTGTTCATCTGATACGTTTAGACTTTTTGCGATTGCGTTCAATTTCGTTTTTTCTTGTTCGAGTAAAGCATTATCGGTTTCGTCATTCGTCGCGATGATTGTTCCGTAGCTCACATCGGGCATTGGAATGTTGTCTAAAATATGAACGATGCTAAGTTTTGCGTCGTTAAGGAAAGCCATTTCTGATGCGCGTTTAACTAGACAATCCGTGTCTTTTGAAAAATCGACTGCAAGAAGAATGTGTTGGTACATTTTTGTTGATTGTCTAGTCATTGACGGAACTCCGGAAATTAGCGTTTAATCAACAAGCCTTGACCAGTTGGTAAAGGCATAACACGGTATTGACGTTCATCAAACCAAGCATCTTCAGCGATTTTTTGTGTGCGATAAATGCCCGCCCATTCGTAATCATCCAAAATAATCATACCGCCTGAAACCACTTTGTCGAAAAGTACCTTTAAAACTTCAACTTCGTATTTCGCGCTATTCAAATCGATGTGTAAGTACGCAATTTTTTCAGGGCAGTTCCCATTAAATGAGTCAGGTAATAAACCTTTAATCAATTTAACTTGGTCGTAACCAGCAAAACGTTCTTGAACTTGTTCAAAAAAACCTTCTTTTTGGTCGGTAAACGCGGCGTGACCTTCTTCTGGATGATAGTCGTAAGTGTCATAACCCCAAAAGGTTTTTGGAAATTCTTTGCCACCTAAATAATCAACAACAGTTTTAATGCCTGTTCCCCAATAAACGCCACATTCCACAAAGTCGCCTTCCAATTGAATGCAGTGATATGCGCTGGTCGCTAAAATATATCTGCGCCAAGCGATTGTGAAATCACTGTCGTTTTTAAGGTTGTCGAGCCATGCTTTTTGGAATGCGGCATCGTCATTTAACGAGTTGTTTCTACCCCAAGTAAATAAATTGTCAGAAAAATAAAAGCCGGGTTCAACAAGTGTTGTCACTTCCGCCATCAATTCTAAAAAGCGTGGCATATCTCGAATGCCCCAGCTCGTTTTGTTATCGAAATTGACAACACGATTCAATTCAGGTGGTACGTTTTTTGGTAAATCAATCATTTCTTACTCCAAATAAATTTAAAATTTTGTTTTATCTTAATCCATCAATCACAGCCGGCATTTGCCCGTGATTAACTAAATTCCAATTTGCCAGCAAATCATCTTGATGAATTTCCACCCACGCTAACACTAAACGCTCTTGACGTGTCGGTAAATTACTTTCTGTTATTTCGCACGGATTCAATGTAATACGCGCGGTTAAGCCTTGAAAATCAGCATGAATATGCGGTTGACTTGTTGATTTTGGATTGCGTTTCATGCGAATGACAATGCCATGAAACAAACTTAAAACCGCATAATCATTCGGGGCATGAATAATTGGCGCAACGGTTTTTGCTTGTTTATTTGGAATTCCTTGTGCAATCGCTTTTTCGTATAACGCTTCGATGTCACGCACTTGTTTTGGCATATCAAATAAATGACAAGTAGAACGACGCGCTTCAATACTACGACGTAAATCCGCGACGTGTGGACGATTTCCAGCTAATTCAACGGCTTTTTCTTCGTAATCCGCCATTGTGTAAGTAATCAATTCATCCAAACTGAGTGAATGTAATAAACTTCCCGCCATTCGCGAAGCAAATGTTTTTCCAGTCAATGTCAAAATTGGCAAGCCCATAAACAACGCATCATTAGCGGTCGTGCCGCCATTAAATGGCGTGCAATCCAAAAATACGTCTGCGACTTGATAACGCGCCAAATAATCGGCAGGTGTGACGCGCGATGCAAAAATTAAACGTTCTTTTTCAATTCCATGCGCGGCGGCGGATTTCATCATATTGTCATGCGACCATTCATTATCCGCGAGCAACCACAATACGCCATCTGGCACACGTTTTAAAATTCGCATCCAGCAAGCAAACATTTCTTCTGTAATTTTGTAATTGTTGTTGAAAGAACAAAATACAAACGCATTGTCTGGCAATTCACAACTAGCGCGAGTTGGTTTAACACCAACGGGACGTTTTCTATCGGAAACTTGGAAAACGTGTGGCATATAAAGTGGTGTTTCGCTGAAATAGGTCGTTAATTCGGGCGGAATTAAAAATTCATCGCCAATAACATAATCGATATTTGGCAGCGCGGTTGTGCCAGGGAAACCTAAATAAGTGACTTGAACGGGAGCAGGGCGATAAGCCAAGATGTTCGGACGAACGCCGGATGTTAAACCTTGTAAATCAACAAGCAAATCGATTTCATGCGAATGAATACAACGTGCCGCTTCTTCATCCGTCATATCATTGACAGAAATAAAGTGATCCATACCCGCCATTACTCGCGCACGCAATGCTGAATCATCAGGTGGTGTAAAACAGAAACCATAAATTTCAAATTTATTTCGGTCGTGTAATTCGTATAATTCAACCGTCAATAATGAAACAGCGTGTGTTCGAAAATCCGATGACAAATAACCAATTCGAATTTTTTTGTGATTATACGGAGCTTGATTTTCAACTAATTGCGGTAAGTTTTTATCTACTTTTTCATCGACAAAACTGAGTGAATTTTCAAGTTGTTCTTGCGGGTCATTCGACGCACTAAGCATCGCTAACGCAGATGTACCCGCAATCATCGCCGCTTTTGTCACACCTAAAACCGGTTTATAAACCGGCCATTCACATTGCTTTTGACGCAAATGCACCCAATGCGAAATAACTTTAGGTTGTTCCGAATTCAGTAATAAACTTTGTGTCAAAAATTGTTCAGATTCTTGAAATTGACGTTCAGATTCCAAAACTCGACCTAAACTGTTCAACGCTAAAATATAGATTTTTTTATCTTCATCCGATAACGCAATGTATTCATATTTCGACACAATTTCGCGCCATTTATCTAAAGCCTCTTCGATGCGATTTTGACGTTCTAATGTCGCACCTAAATTGAAATGACCTTGAATAAAATCTGGATGAATTTGAATTGAATCGCGATAAGCCTGTTCTGCTCTGTCGGGTAATTTTTGCTGGTCTAAAATTACCGCTAAATTAAAATAGGCGGCGTAACGAACCGGTGAATCGGTATTTTTAATCCATGTTTCATACAGTTCAATTTGTTGTACTGACGTTAATAATTCGCCAGCAGCTAACAATTCCATAATGTCCAGAGTATTTTTTTGTGCTTTTTCTAAAATAGTCTCAAAATGCGTAAGGGTTTTAGATTTAGTCATGTGATGTTCTCAAAAAATGAAATAAAGCAAAATAATAAGAAAATAAAAGCAATTCTTATGCCGATAAATTTGTTTTGTGTAAGCGTGCATAATAAAAACCATCGCAATCATTATGACCCGTCAGAATCTGCCAGCCATGTTTTGCGGGGTTTTCAGCGAAAGGAATTTCCTCTGCATTTGAATTTTCAGCTAAAAATTGAGAAATTTGATTTTCATTTTCAGCTTTTAAAATTGAGCAGGTGGCATAAACCAACAATCCATCATCCGCCAACATAGTCCATGCGGCTTTTAAAATTTCCGCTTGCAACGCAGGCAATGCAACTAAATCTTCTGGGCGACGCAACATTTTAATGTCAGGATGGCGACGAATGACACCTAATGCCGAACAAGGTGCGTCAACTAAAATGCGGTCGAAAAGTTTTCCATCCCACCATTTTTCAGGTTGCGTGGCATCACCTACAATCAATTTTGCGGACAAATTTAAACGCTGTAAATTCGTTTCTACCCGCAACATCCGTGTCGCATCAATATCCACTGCCACACATTCTATATTCGATTGTGACTCTAAAATATGGGCAGTTTTTCCTGCTGGAGCAGCACATAAATCTAAAACGCGCTGTCCAACTTTTAAATCTAACAAGCCGGCTGCAAATTGTGCGGCGGTATCTTGAACCGATGCTGTGCCGCTTTCAAAATCAGGCAACGAAAAAACGGGAACAGGTTTCAATAATCGAATGGCAGAATGACAAAAATCAAGCGCTTCGGCTTCAATTTCGGATGCCGCTAATTTTTCCAAATACATTTCGCGTGAATTTTGTAACGCATTTACACGCAAAATCATCGGTGGAAATTGATTGTTTGCGTGAAAAATTCGCGCGGCGGTTTCGCTTCCCCAATCCGCTTCAATTTTTGAAATCAACCATTTCGGATGACTGTAAAATGCAGAAGGATTCAAATCGGCTTGCGCGTCGAGGTTTTCTTTTTCACGCAAATAACGCCGTAATAAGGCGTTAATCAGATTTTTTGCCCACGATTTTTTGTGTGTTGCTTCAACGGTTTCAGAAACTGCTGCGTGAGCTTTTACGCGCATAAATGCTAACTGGTATAAACCGACTAATGCTAACGCATAAATTTCAGCATCTTTAATGGGTTTATCCAGAAGTTGTGATAATAAAAATTGCAAACGGTAATAATACCGGCAAACGCCGTAACAAACGGCTTGAACAAAGGCTTTATCTTGAGAGTTTTCGAGCGCGGAAGATGTGTTTTCTAGCACACTGGTGAGCGATTGCCCGCCATCTAAAATCCGAACTAATGTTCGGGCAGCAATAAGTCTTGTGTTTAAGGGCATTACCTTTTTTCCATTATTTTGGCGAGTTTGACAAACGATTTTGTCCTGATTAAAAGGAATTCCGGCATAATCCGGTAATAAAGTATTTCTGATTTTTTAAATAGCTATTTTTAGTCTAAAAACATTGAAAGATTATAGGTGATTGCCACCTTGACATTCTCCCCGCGCTAAAGGGAACGGGGATTCCCAATATCGCTATTGAGACCTTCCTAATTCAACGAGAACAACCGATGCAGATTAACTACACAGGAATTACATTCTCTCCAAAGGCTAACCCCG
>CAIQZX010000218.1 GCA_903876445.1 uncultured Pseudomonadota bacterium
GCCGCGACGTTGCGTATTATTTTGGTCGCTTGGTCGCCTTTAGTTTTGCAATTACACAGCGCGTCCGAAATTGCACAGCTTACTTTATTTTTAGCGATAGGCATTGTTATTGGTTCAGCGGTTGTACCGAAATTGATTCCGTTAGAAAAATTAAGACGTGCGAGGTTTGCGGCTTACGGAATGGCGTTGTGGATTATTGCTTTAAGTTTTACGCAAACAGTGTGGATAGCGCGAGGGGGGTTATTCTCAATTGGCGTAATGGGCGGGATTTTTATTGTGCCGGTTAATGCGGCACTACAAGAGTTGGGTCAGCAAACAATTGGCAGTGGACGAGCGATTGCGTTACAAGGTTTTTTTCAAAATGTTGTTATGCTTTTAGCCGTCGGTAGTTACAGTTTCGCTGCAGCACGGCAAGTAAATCCAATTTCCGCCATGTTAAGTTTAGGCGTATTATTTTTGACAGCAGCATTTACCGTGGGAATGTATTTGCCGCCATCGAAATCAAATTGAATTATTTTTTAACAACTAAAGCAATCGCCTGTACAGCAATTCCTTCTTTTCGTCCTTCAAATCCTAATTTTTCTGTTGTGGTAGCTTTTACATTTACACAATCCACGCGAACGTTTAAATCTGCGGCGATATTGGCGCACATTTCAGCCGTGTAGGGCGACATTTTCGGAGCTTGCGCGATAATCGTAATATCCGTGTTGCCTAAAAAATACCCTTTTTCATTTACTAAGTTATAAACATGGCGCAACAAAACCCGACTATCCGCGCCTTTAAAATTCGGGTCAGTGTCGGGAAAATGTTTACCAATATCCCCCATAGCGACTGCGCCTAAAAGTGCATCACACAAAGCGTGTAACACGACATCGCCATCTGAATGGGCTTCTAAACCTTGTTCATAAGGAATTTTTACGCCACCTAAAATAACATCCCCACCTTCTTTAAATCGGTGTACATCATAACCTTGTCCAATTCTTAACATTTTGAAATCCTAAGTTTTTACGTTAAAAAAATCTATTGTAACAGCCACGCTTTATAATCTTTTCTTATAAGATAAAAAAGAGTAGAGTTGTATTCTAACGGACAATGTAAAGTTCGAATTAGTTGTTTTTATTTATTTTAGAGGTGTTATTTATGTTAAATCATAAAGGCTTACTACTTGCCAGCAGTTTATTATTCACAATAACCGCCCAGCCTGTTTTTGCAGGCACAGCTTCTGCAAGTACGGTTTCGACCACCACCACGAGTTCTGTAGTTAACAAACTCAAGCCACTAAAAGTTACGTCAAAATTAGTGCTGGCAAATTTGTTAATGAAACATAAAACTAATCGCTTTTATCGCTACGATTCCGGAATAGTCAGTGATACGGCAATGCCAATCATAGGGCTAGCCCCAATAGATAAAGTAGGCGAGACTACTATTGCATCACCTGCGCCAACCGCACCAGTTACATCGGATTCGACAGTTAGTCATTCCGATACCAACATTCAAGTTCAAGGCGTAGATGAAAGTGACATCGTTAAAGTAGGTGATGACGGTTACATTTATCAAATTCACGGCGGTGTTATTCGTATTGTTAAGGGATTTCCTGTTGTTGAAATGGTGCAAACCGCTGACATAAAATTCCCTGATAGTAATTTCACGCCATCCGGTATTTACATTCAAGATGGGAAATTAGTGGTGATTGGTTCGGCGTGGCAATCGTTAGCACAGCCAACACCTAGCGGTGGAAAAATGGCTTATAACTGTTGTTGGTGGGGCGGTTATTCTCAAACTCGCGCCTTAGTTTATGACGTAAGCGACCATGCCAATCCCAAGCAGATTCGAGATGTGGCGATTGATGGTGATTATTTAGATTCACGTCGAATTGGTGATAATCTGTATTTTGTAACACGCTCTTATCCTCGTTACTATATGTACGGCGACATCGGAACGACTATTAAAACGACAGATATGTTGCCAAGTATTGTTGAAACGAAAAATGGTAAAACCGCCACACGCACTATGGCAGTTTCTGATTTGTCTTATTTCCCCGATTTTATTGAGCCAGATTACGTTGTTGTTGCCAGTTTAAGTTTGACAAATACAGCAAAAAGTGTGACCACTAAAGCGTATATGGGCGCGGGAGAATTGGTTTATGCGTCGATGCAAAATTTATATTTATCCGCTTCGAAATACAATTTTGGGGGTAGTGCTGACAGTGTGCCAACCAATACATCAAGTACACAAATTTACAAATTCGGCATTGATAAAGGGGCGATTACCTTTTCAGCCGCTGGTGAAGTGGCTGGCACGGCATTAAATCAGTTCTCAATGGATGAAAATGGCGATTACTTCCGTATTGCAACAACGACGCAAAGTTGGTACAGCGGTACAAATGAATCACATAATTCATTATTTGTATTGAATAAAGACATGACAACAGTCGGAAAACTTGATGATTTAGCGAAAGGCGAACGAATTTATTCAACCCGATTTATGGGAAATCGTTGTTACATTGTTACGTTCAAACAAGTTGATCCATTATTTGCTATTGATTTGACCGTTCCCGAAAATCCTTTTGTAGCGGGCGAATTAAAAATCCCCGGTTATAGCGAGTATTTACACCCGTATGACGAAAATCATTTAATCGGTTTTGGTCATAATTCAACGACTTATACTTACGATAATGGACAGAGTGTTGCTGTGCCATTAGGTTTAAAAATGGCGTTGTTTGATGTAACTGATATGAAAAATCCACAAGAACTCTATAACGTTTCAATCGGTGACAAAGGCACAAGTTCGCCCTTAACTTATAATCATAAAGCGTTATATTGGGATGCAGAAAAACATTTATTTGGTTTTCCGGTTGATGTAAGTGAATTATCCGTTCCTTTCGATGCCAAAAATCCTTGGGTGTATGGCAGTGGTAAATGGCAAGGTGCTTACATTTACGAAGTAACACCCGAAAAAGGATTTGTGGAAAAAGCAAAATTATCGCAACTTCCTATTACGAAAAACATGACCATTAAATACGGTGATTCCGATTCGTTCAGTTATTCTAACTATTTTGTAGATAGAATTTTGCGAATCGACAATAGTTTATACACCTTGTCAAATAATCAAATTAACGCTTATGACTTGGCAAATTTCAAAGAACAAAATCGATTAGAACTTAATCCTTAAATTTGTTTTGTATTTGCTTTGACAAAAAAGGCGATTTCTTAATCGCCTTTTTTGATTTACGGAAAACGACTTAATAATGCGACTAATTCAGATTGCCGATGCGTGCCGGTTTTATTGAATAAATTTTTCAATTGCGTTCGCACCGTATTCATTGTTACGCCTATTGATGTCGCGTAATCCTCAAGAGATTTTCCTTCCAATAACGCTATCGCAATTCGTAATTCAGCAGGCGATAAATCATAAAGTTGTTTTAAAAATTGCGATTGTGGCAATTTTTTTCCCGCTTCGAGAGCTAAAACGAGTGCTAATGGTGTTTGCCAAGTTTTGTTAAATCTTGAAGAAGGCGGTAAGGGTGTAACGAAAATTTGTTTTTTATTAGATTGATGCAAAAACATCGCGCCACCTATTGCGACACGACCTGTTGCCGTGACAATTAAACTCATGAATTGTGTTTTTTCAGCCGGATGCGACGCAAATAAAAAGCCAAATTTGCTATTCAAGCCACTTTCTTTTTCTTTTAAAAAATTATCTGCCGCCGTGTTTGAATGTAAAATTTTTGCTCTATTATCAACAATAAACATCGCTAACGACAACGCATCAATTGCCATTGCGCCTAATTCAACTTTAGCTTCAAGATGTTGTGTGTATTGCTGCAATCGTAACGTTCTTTGCAAATGCCCACCAAAACGTTTTGCGGCGATTTGCTCTACTTTATCGAAAGGCTGTTGATCCGTCGCTCGCAATATCTTTAGGATTGTTTTGTGATCTGGCGTGTCATCAATACTACCAATCATCGTAAATCTGATATTCTGTTTTAAACTAAAATCTTGATAAAACTCATTGTGATTAACAAAGTCTTGATTAAAAATGTGATGGCAGGGCAACCAATCCCCAACCGCCAAAGTATTCATCGCTTTTTGGCGCGGATCGATATAATAAAAATGTTCAATATATTGTCTAACCGCTTCATCATCATGTGACATACCACTAAAAATGTTATGTATGGGTATATTCGTTTTCTTATCCAATATGAGCAAATGTGCTTCGGCTCCGCCGAGATAGTCACAGCTGAGTTTCATCGCTTCCAGCCATCGCTCTGAATTTAAAGCGGTTTCGTAAAGAATACTGATTAAATAATCTAATTTTTGATCCATATATAAAATTCTTTATGCCAGTATCACTCATTTGAGTGGAATATCACCTATTTGGGTGATTACAATCATTTAACAAACGAATACAATCTCGCTCAAGATAGAAACTTTAGGCAGTTTTCTTTTTTTAATCTTTTAGTTAGTTGCTATTACTATAAATGGGAAGCAATAGTTACTCATTAAATTGTTTAAAATTAGAAAGTTGCCTAACGCCTATTTTTCAATGAACATTCATGAAAACTTTCTGAGTTCTGTTTATTCATTACGGCTTCGAAAGCCGGTTTTTTTCAAAATTCGAGTGCTGTAAAGCACCTCATTTCCTAAATTAAATTCACCGAGTAATAAAGTAATTTGTTCAATTTGTTGATTTACCTCTTCCTGACTTTTACCATGAACCATCGCAAATAAATTGTAATTCCAATTTGGTGGATGACGCGGACGATGATAACAATGACTTACAAATGGAAGACCGCCAATTTTATTTCCAAATTCATCAATCATTTCATCTTGTACATTCCAAACCGTCATGCCGTTAAACTGATAACCTAATTTGTAATGATTTGGCACAACGCCAATCCGCCGAATAACGCCGCTTTTTTGCATCGCTTCAAAACGCGCCATCACGATTTCGACGGGTAAATTTAACTGTTCTGCTACTGCGTGATAAGGTTGCGAAACCAATGGCAAACCCACTTGTGTCGCACGCATAATTTTCAAATCTATTTCATCAAAATCCATTTACGCTTCCAATTTCAAACCAACAAAATACTCGTTAATTTTTGGCATATTAAAAACGGTCAAACCTGTTTGTTGTTCAATATCAGCGAGTGTTTTAGTCAATTGTTCAAGTGTTTCCGTAGCAACGACAAACCACATATTTAACGCATGATTTCGGGCGTAATTGTGTGCAACTTCAGGAAATGAATTAACAATTTCAGTTACATTCTCAAAATCCGATTGGGGAACTTTTATTGCTGCTAACGTTAACGCACCACCCATTTTTTCTGCATGGTATAACGCGCCAAATCGAGTGAGCGTACCGTTTTCAAGTAACTTTTTTAAGCGTTCTAAAATATCGGATTCGGTTAAACCTAATTCATTAGCCACGTCTAAATAAGGCAAATCACAAATTGGAAACCCATTTTGTAAATGGTTAATCAATTTTGCATCGATGTCGTCGTAATTTTTAGTCACGTTTTTTTGCTCGGGCTAATTTTTTCGCAGCTTTTTCAGCACGAATAATTTCGAGTTCTGCCATTTCAATTTCAACCATTTCCGGCGTTTCCATCGTAATTCGTCCGAGCGTTGTTGAGCGTAATTCGCCAATTAAAATTTTCGCGACTTTATCTAAATCAATTTTTCCACCGGATTTTAAACAACCGCGTTTTTTACCAATTACATCTAACAATTCTGTTTCATTTTCAGGTAGCAATTCCAGTTGATAGCGGGCTTTAATCAATTCTGGATAATGTTTTAACAGAAATTCCGCTGTCCATGACGCGACATCTTCGTGTGTGAAAGCGGTATCTTTAATTGCTCCCGTCGCGGCTAAACGATAACCACTGTTTTGATTTTCGATATTTCCCCAAAGTACACCGGGAGTATCAAATAAAACCAATCCATTACCTAAATCGATACGTTGTTGATATTTTGTTACGGCCGGTTCATCACCCGTTTTAGCAATAGTCCGCCCCGCTAAAATGTTGATAATTGTCGATTTCCCCACATTTGGGATGCCAGTGATTAAAGCGTGCAAGGGTTTAGAACGACTTTCTAAACGCGGCACTAATTTGTGACAAAGCGCGGTGAGTTGTTTAATTTTTTCAGGTTGATTCATCGCCACCGCTAACGTTTTAACGTTTTTTTCGCGCTCTAAATAATCTTGCCAAATCTGGGTTCGTTGTTCATCGGCTAAATCGCATTTACTTAAAACTTTAATACAAGGCACATCGCCGCGAAGTTTTGTTAAAGCAGGATTTTGACTACTAAACGGAATGCGGGCATCGAGAATTTCAATCATTAAATCGACGTGTTCCATCGCGGCTTTGATTTCGCGACTGGCTTTGTGCATGTGTCCGGGATACCACTGAATAAGCATTTTGTTTGACCTAAAAACTGTAAATAGCGTCAAGTGTATAGTAGTTACATCAACAATCAAACTTGAAGTGATTGTAAAAATGAGTTAAATCAGGAATCCCCGTTCCCTTTAGGACGGGGAGGATGTCAAGAAAAGAATTTGCACCTAAAAAGGAATATCGTCTTCATAAGATGCGTCAAAAGTCGGCGCAGTTGCTGCCGCCGGTCTTGGAGCTTGAGGTGGTGCATAATTTTGTTGAGGCGCGGGCGCGTAATTTTGAGCGGCGGGTTGTGGATAATTTTGCGGTGCGGAATTTCCAGCAGGCGCAGGCGGATTATAACCACCACTCGTTGATTCGCGTTTGCCAACTAAATCAATAATTGTCGCGTTTAAATCTAAGCTATTTCTTTTTGTACCATCGTTTGCGGTGTATTCGCTCATGGTTAACTCACCCGATACGAAAACTTGCTGACCTTTTTTCAAATAATCTTTCAAGTTTGATTCGGCGCGTTTTCCCCATACTGTAACGCGAATCCACATGGTTTTTTGCTTATCGCCGAAGCCCGTGTTGTTAGCTACATTCACACTAAGAACGGCTTGACCTGATGCGATATAACGAACTTCTGCATCCGAGCCGCAAGCCCCTGTAAAACTAAAAACATTACTCATATTTTTCTCTCAATTGAACTCTATAAAAATTTTAAGGTCGCATAGTTTAACGGGAGTTGACCGTCATCTCACGTTTTTCTACTCGAAAAACACTTTTACCGCGATTTTCTTGCGCTCGCCATAAGACATTGTTAATTCGAATTTCTGTGCCAGCATAAATACCTCTATCTGCCACTATTTTTGCATCATCCATCGCTGTCATATTTCCCATTAAATCACTCAATTCGGATTGATGTAATTCTGCTTCACCGACTAATTTACTTAATGTATGGTGTAGTTGCTCCATTGTTTCAGTGTTTTGCTTTTCTGGATGATCATCAATAAATGTCAGAATTTTTTGAATATCCGCTTGTTTTTTATCATTAGCGGCAAGTTCAGCACGAATGGTTTGAATGCGGCGTTGAATGTAAGGGTTTGAACCAACTTGAACTTGGGTTCTAATTCCAGAGCTTGATCCTAAAATTGTCCCTTTCACCATAAGCATCGCCCACGTTGTACCGCCCATAATGGAAGGTTTTTTACCGCTATTTTTAGCACCAGTAACGATTTTATTGCCTGCCATCAATTGGCAATTTAAACTGTATTTTTCAATAACAATGTCAACACCGGCTTCGATATTAAAGTTTTCCGAAAAGCCAACCAGAACAGAACCGTGAGAGACAATTTTTGCTGTTTGAACTTCTTTTTTACTGTCTGGTTTTTCTGATTCCTGATAGCCTTGAATGCCACCTACTACATTGATGTCACCGTTTGCAATCAGTTCGCTGTTTCCGGTTACGCCACCTTTGATATGAATGTTACCCATGCACTCGATTAAAGAATCTGTGACACTACCTTCAATCGTAATTTCTTCGAGAGCATAAATTCTCATACCTTCTTTAACATCGCCTTGAACAATAATTGTGCCATCAAAACGAAGATTTCCGGTTGAAAAATCAACTTGTTTAACTGTTAAAACGGGCGATACCACCATGCCATGCGGTACAGGAACGGGCTGTCCTGTTAAAGCCGAAAGCAATTCGTTATGGTCATTTGGATTGACATAAACACCTTTTTTATCACCTGAAAATGGTATATCAACACCGCCTTCTGGCTCGATAATTTCGCCTAAAACATTACGTCCTTTTTGACCACAAACTGCAGGAATACGTCTCATGACGACTTCGTCTTTATGAACAATAACAATGTCGCCAAGTTCTCGATAATCTACGTCCCCGTTTTCATTGACATAAGGTTTTCTTTCATGAACTTCTGGCATTAAATTGATGAATTGAGCATCAACGCCATCGACAGGCTCTAAACCTTTAGCAACGATAAAATCAGCAATATGTTTTTTTAGTAATACAGCCTCAATCTCTTCATCTGAAACAAGTCCCCAGGTGATGTTTTTTTCAGCGATTTTTTTCTTAACATCTTCTAGTGGAATTTCGTTACCACCAAAACTAGGGGTAAGCCCTAAATTTGCTCTTAGTTTGTTGTTAGAAAGATAAATATCACAACTTGCGTCACGGCGTTCTCCAATTTCAGATTCAAAAGATTCTTTATCGTTTGCGCCTTTGTAACGTCGTAAGAATTCAGCAACTAAATACTCGTTGATAAATAAATTGGCAAATGGTGATGCACTTAGGCGTTCCTTAAATACCTCCGCCGTTAAATCTATTTTGTCTTTACAACCCTGATAAACAGCAAACAACACCCGCTCATCGCCGCTAGTTTTAAAGCCGAAGCCATTTTCAATTGCACTGCTACTCATCAACATCTCCCATAAAATCTTTCATTTTTATATTCCAAAGAGCGAAAAATTCGCCGTTCAGAACGTGGTGTAAGCGGTTAAAATTTACATTTTGCTGGCAAAATTGCCAAAAATTATACTAATTTTCTTATGTACTTCAACCTATATGTTCAAACAAATTCGTTTTAAAAAACAGCTTGCGGGTATGATCCGAGTCGTTTGAACATTGATACTTTTGTTTTCAATTTCGCTAACGCCTCTGAAACATTTTCGTCGTCACTATGACCAACAATATCAATAAAAAATACATAATCCCAAAGCCCTTGTCGTGATGGTCGAGATTCGATACTTAGCATATCAACCCCCGCCACAGCGATGGGTTCTAGCATTTGGTATAACGCCCCCGCTTGATTATTAGTTGAAACAACAAGTGTTGTTTTATCATGACCCGTTGGGGTAGCTAATTGTTGTCCAATAATAATGAATCTTGTCGTGTTATTCGAATCATCTTCGATATTAGCAGTAAAAATGGGTAATTCATAAATTTCTGATGCTATTGAACCGGCAATAGCGGCTGTATTTGAATTATCTTTAGCTAATAATGCTGCCTCAGCATTACTGCTAACTGGTGTTAGGCGTGCATTAGGTAAATGTGTTTCCAACCATTGACGGCATTGTGCTAAAGATTGTGCGTGCGAAAAGATTTCTGTAATTTCATTTAAATTTTTTGCATTGGTAAGTAAATTCTGTTTTACACGAATTTTCACTTCACCACAAATTTGCAGTGTTGAATTAAATAAACAATCTAATGTGTGACTGATGACACCTTCTGTCGAATTTTCAATGGGAACCACGCCAAATGCACAATTTCCATTTTCAACCGCTGTAAATACAGCGTGAATGCTTGTCATAGGTATCGTTTTGACAGCGTGACCAAAATGTTTAAATGTAGCTTGTTGTGAAAATGTTCCCTCTGGTCCTAAAAAGGCAACATCTAATGGTTTTTCTAATGCGAGACATTCAGACATCAATTCTCGGAAAAAACGCATTGCGGTTTCGTTAGATAATGGTCCGGTGTTTAAATCTTGAATGCGTCTTAACACCAGCGATTCACGATCGGGTCTATAAAATGATCCGTTTTCGCCTTGTGCGCGTTTAGTTTTTGCGACCTCTTCCGCGTAACAAGCACGTTGATTGATAAGTTGCAAAATTTGTGAGTCTACGGAGTCGATTTTTTCTCTTAATTCGGTTAATGGCGTAATCGAAGGCATGAAGTAATCCTTGTGTTAGCGTTTAAAAACGTAATTTGCTGGCGCGAAAAGAAAGGGGTTTCAATTTTGCGGATATTAACTATGGACATAAAAATTCCAATTCATTGAAATCACTTGAATTTTAAATTTTATTTAATTATTAAATAATTAACGCAGTTTCAACAAATAATATGGTCAATGCTAAACCAAGAATTCAAATGGAACAAGATAAGATATAGATTGTTTTATTGCGTATTTTTTTTGGAATGATAGATTTTGATTTGTGAACTAAACTTCCTAAAATCGTAATAACAATTTACTTGTCGCGTAGTTCACAAATTTTTCATTAAAACCCCCATCAGTTATATTTTTAGAATTCAGGGGGTTATGGCTTGATTTTAATCAAAATGCACTAATTCGTAATTTAACGACGGTTCACGACCCGCCAATAAATCGGTCAGAAACTTCCAAAATACGTCTGCTGATGGCGGACAACCTGGAAGAAAATAATCAATTTTCACCACTTCATGAATCGGATGCACTTTGTCGAGCAACAAAGGCAATTCTACATCATTCGGAATTTGTGGGTTTTCTACGCCGATGCCATGAACGTACGCTTCATTTAAACAATCTTCCAAACTGATGTGATTTCGCATCGCAGGTAAGCCACCGTTAATCGCACACGCGCCAACTGCCACGAGAATTTTGCAATTTTTACGGAATTCACGCAAAACGTGAACATTTTCAGAATTACACACGCCACCTTCAATCAAACCAATATCGCAATCTGCGCTGCAATGTTCAATGTCGGTAAGCGGCGAACGGTCAAATTCAACGTGTTCGACTAATTCCACCAACCGTTCGTCCAAATCCAAAAACGACATGTGGCAACCAAAACAACCTGCAAGCGAAACCGTCGCCACTTTTACTTTTTTATTCGTCATGGCTGGCTCCTTCGTTCGCTAAAGTGACGGTATCAATGTGCGCGTGGTCAAAAATTCGTTGTCCAATCGGCACTTTGTAGCCTGTGCGTTTGATTAAAATCGCGCCCGTTGGGCAAATATGCGCGGCACAATCGTTCACGTCTAAATCCGAATCTTTCAGCAAACCGCTTTCCGAATTCACAACTAAGCGTTTTTCAAGTCCACGCCCGCTAATCGCAAACACATTCTTACTATCGACTTCTTGGCTGGCGCGAACGCACAACGTGCAGAAAATACAGCGGTTGTGGTCAATCATCACGTCAGGATGTGAGGCATCGACTTCGCGGTTTTCAAAGAAATGCGGAAAATGATTGTCGGTCATGCCCAAATGATAGGCGACCGCTTGCAAATTACAATTCCCTGTTTTTTCGCATGACGGGCAAAAATGATTCCCTTCGACAAATAACATTTGCGTAATTTTTTCGCGATCGTCGTTCAATTCTTTTGAAATGTTGGTGATATTTTGACCTTCCGACGCAGGAAACGTACAGGCCGAGCAGTTACGCCCGTTGACTTTCACTGTACACAATTTACAGCTGCCATGTGGCGTGAATTGTGGATTGTGGCACAAATGTGCGATATAAATGCCCGCTTCCGCTGCTGCTTCCATGATGGTTTGTCCATCTTGAAACGGAATCACTTTTCCATCAATTACGATTGTTTTATTCATATTTTAGTCCTCCACTTGCGCCAAATGGGCGTGCGCGTCATCACGATTCGCCATACGTCGTGCGATTTCGAGCGATTTATCTAAATCAAAACCAGGTTCATAACTGATTTTCTTTAGCATTTTCTGATAAATTTCGGGATAACGTTCAAGCGTTGTCAAAACGGGATTTGCCGCCGTTTGCCCTAAACCGCAATGGCTGTAATTTTTGATGATTTGACACAATTCTTCGAGCGCGACAATATCACCTGCGCTGCCGTGACCTTCGACGATTTTATCGACTTGTTTTTTCAACAACGATGTTCCGACGCGGCAAGGCGTACAGAATCCGCAACTTTCATGCGCGAAGAAATGACTGAAATTGTGAACAATGTCCAAAATGTTCCGGCTATTATTGAAAATAATAAATGAACCGCCTGTCGCTAAATCTTCAAAAGCAATTTTGCGTTCAAATTCATCATTAGAAATAAATGTTCCCGAAGGACCGCCTACTTGAACACCTAAAACATCGCTCGCGCCGCAATCGTTCAAAATGGTTTGAGCGGTTACACCGAAGGGATATTCATAAATTCCAGGTTTTGCACAATCGCCGCTGATGCTTAAAATTTTTGTACCTTTCGATTTTGCTGTGCCGAAGTTTGCGAACCATTCGCCACCATGAATCGCGATATTTGCCGCTGCTAAAAACGTTTCGACGTTATTAACCGAAGTGGGTTTGTTCAAATAACCGCTCACAACAGGGTAGGGCGGACGATTGCGCGGAATGCCTGCTTTGCCTTCCAGCGATTCGATTAACGCCGATTCTTCGCCACAAATATACGCGCCTGCACCTAAGCAAATTTCGATGTCAAAATCAAAACCGTGTTGCAGAATGTTTTTACCTAGCAAATTTGCATCGCGTCGCGCTTGTAAAATCGCTTCGAGTTTTTCATGCAAATGCAGATATTCGCCACGCAAATAAATAAAACCTTGTGTTGCACCAATAATTGCCGCCGCAACCGTCATACCTTCAAAAACGGAATCTGCGTAAGAATTTAAAATCACGCGATCTTTAAATGTACCAGGTTCGCCTTCGTCCGCATTGCAAACGATGTAACGTTGATCAGCTTGTTCTTCGTGGCAAAACTTCCATTTCCACGCCGTTGTATAACCCGCGCCACCACGACCACGCAATCCTGATTTTTCAACTTCATCCAGCGTTTGCATCAAACCGCGTGCAAATGTGGTGTTAATCGCTTCACCTTGCGTTGTTTTTTGATTTAGTAACAAATCGGGCTTCAAAATGTTGTCTTGTACATCGAATAAGTTTTGCGACCAATTTTCTAATGGTAACTGTTTATTCACATTTTCGACGATTTCGTCGATGCGCGGTTTTGTAAGTTTTGTAATCGCGTAGCCATTCACTAAACCCGCTAGCGATTGATCACACATTCCGGAACACGATGTATTTGCCAAACTCACGACACCATCAGCACGAACTTCGCCGATTTTTACGCCTAATTTTTCAGCAAAATAATTGATGAGTTCCTCTTGCCCAACCATTAAATCCGTAATCGAACTACTGATTAAAATGTCATATTTGCCGCGCGGTTCAAAATGAAAAAAACTGTAAAACGCCACCACATTTTGAATTTGTGTGCGGGGAACATTCAGCATTAAAGCTAGCTGTTCAATGGCTTGTTTTGGAATGTGTAAGTATTTCGCTTGCACCGCGCGGAGAATTTTTAGCAAGCGGGTCGCTTGGAAATCGTTCTCTTGCGCGAGATTTCTAATAAAATTTTGCATAAATCACCTTTTAATCTCCTCGTTATATTCAACTGTATGACTGCTTTAGATTAACGTATTTGTGTGACATTGAAATTTAAATTGAATAATTTGTTCAATTTTCAGTTTGAATGATTCTTTGAATTCTCGCTGTGTTGCTTTAAAAAAATTCCTGAAAAAGCTCTCAACAATGATGGCTTACGAAAATTGTTAAATAAAATCCGCCAAAATAACCACATTTTTAAAAAACCAATTTGATTTATGGCGTTATCGAAATGAAACGGATTTATAATAAAAGTTCACATATTGTTGACCATTATAAACTATCAAAATACGGAAAGACTTATGACCATAAAAAAAGTTGTGTTGAATCAAGAAAAACTTAATCAAATCGTGACGGATGCCCGCAAAAATCAAGCTGATCGTGAACAATCGTATCGTGGGCAAGCATTAAAAATGTATCCGTGGATTTGCGGACGCTGTGCGCGTGAATTTACCAATACAAATTTAACAGAACTTACCGTTCATCATCGTAATCATAACCATGATGATAATCCTGCAGACGGTAGCAACTGGGAATTATTATGTGTGTATTGCCATGATAATGAACATCAACGTTACGAAGAAACACGATTTGGCAATAGCTCTAGCAGCACCTCAAACGTACCAATGGGTTCACATAATCCATTTGCAAATTTGAAATCCATGTTAGAAAGCAAAAAGTAACTCAACCATTTGACTACAAAAACAGGCGGATTCTGCGATAATACCTCACGAAATTGCAGTAAATTCCTTTCAATCATTCAAAAATAAGCGAGTGAAAAAATGCAACACAATCATTGGAAAATTCAACCAACTGACGTTTTAAACGCTAGTCCTGTCATGCCTGTTATGGTAATTCAAGATTTAGAAAATGCTGTGCCGCTAGCAAAAGCACTTGTTGCGGGTGGAATTCGTGTTTTAGAAATCACATTGCGAACATCGGTTGCGTTAGAAGCGATTCGTCAGATTTCTCAAGAAGTTCCCGATGCGATTGTTGGTGCGGGAACAATTTTAACGCCAGAGCAATTACAAGCCGCCGAAAATGCAGGTGCTGTTTTCGCAATTAGCCCAGGATTAACAGCAAAATTATTAACCGCCGCACAAAATAGTTCGATTGCGTTAATTCCTGGTATTTCGAGTTTGTCAGAGTTAATGCTTGGTATGGAATACGGTTTGGATCATTTCAAATTTTTCCCTGCTGAAAACGCCGGCGGTATTCCAATGTTAAAAGCCATTGCTGGACCCATTCCACAAGTTACTTTCTGTCCAACGGGCGGTATTTCATTGGCGAATTACAACGATTATTTAAAATTAAATAATGTGGCTTGTGTTGGCGGTTCATGGCTTGCACCAGCGGATGTTGTAAATAACAAGGATTGGGACAAAGTAACCGAACTTGCTCGACAAGCCATTGCTGGCGTGAATCGTTAATTACATCGTTTTGAAACTATAATCGAGAAAAATCATGACCCAAACACGCATATTTACTTTAATTGACGAGAATTCACAGCCAATCTGTGAGTTGCCTGTTTTGAAGGGAACAATCGGGCCAGACGTTATCGATGTCCAGACACTTTATAAACAAACGGGAATGTTCACTTTTGATCCTGGTTTCACTTCGACGGCAAGTTGTGCGTCGGATATTACCTACATTGATGGTGAAGAGGGTATTTTACGTTATCGTGGTTATCCGATTGAAGAATTAGCGAAGCGTGGTTCGTTTTTAGAAGTGTGTTATTTATTACTTTACAGCGAATTACCGACTGCAGAAAAACTCAGTGCATTTGAAGAAAACATTACGATGCACACGATGGTACATGACCAATTAACCAATTTCTTCAAAGGTTTCCGTCGTGACGCGCATCCGATGGCGATTATGGTTGGTGTTGTAGGTGCTTTGTCGGCGTTCTATCATGACGCGCTTGATATTAAATCAGAAAGAGACCGCGATTTAAGCGCGATTCGTTTAATTGCGAAAGTCCCGACCATTGTGGCGATGTGTTACAAATACAGCATTGGTTTGCCGTTTATGTATCCGAATAACAAATTAAGTTATGTCGAAAATTTCATGCGAATGATGTTTGCTACGCCGTGTGATGATTATGTGCAAAACCCTGTTTTAGTTCGTGCGTTGGATAGAATTTTGATTTTACACGCGGATCATGAACAAAACGCTTCGACTTCAACAGTGCGTTTAGCAGGTTCGAGCGGCGCTAATCCGTATGCGTGTATCACAGCAGGCATTGCGTGTCTGTGGGGTGCCGCGCATGGTGGCGCGAATGAAGCCGTTTTAAATATGCTTAAACAAATCGGTGACGTGTCTGAAATTCCAAAATTTATTGAACGCGCAAAAGACAAGAATGATTCGTTCCGCTTAATGGGTTTTGGACATCGGGTTTATAAACATTATGATCCGCGTGCGAAATTGATGCGTGAAACCTGTTATGAAGTTTTAGAAGAATTGGGCTTACATGATGATAAATTGTTTAAACTCGCTTTAGAACTTGAACGCATTGCTTTGGAAGATCAGTATTTTATTGATAAAAAATTGTATCCAAATGTCGATTTCTATTCAGGAATTGTTTTACACGCATTAGGCATTCCAACAAATATGTTCACAGCTATTTTCGCTATGGGACGTTCAATTGGTTGGATTGCACATTGGGATGAAATGATTTCTGACCCAGAACAACGAATTGGTCGTCCACGCCAGTTATATGTTGGTGAATCGCAACGCGATTTACCACCACAACATCGCTAACTTTCATTATGACTATGCAAAAAAAAGCCGCTCATCAAATTGCTTCTGTTTTAACCGAAGCACTACCGTACATTCAGCGATTTAAAAACAAAGTTATCGTCGTAAAATTTGGCGGTAACGCGATGATTGACGAGGCGTTAAAAAATAGTTTTGCGCGTGACATTGTGTTGATGAAATCGGTGGGTTTAATGCCTATCGTCGTTCATGGTGGAGGCCCTCAAATTGGAAATTTGCTAACGAAATTAGGAAAAACCAGTGATTTTATTGATGGAATGCGTGTTACCGATAGCGAAACGATGGATGTCGTGGAAATGGTTTTAGGCGGTTTAGTCAATAAAGAAATCGTCAATCTTATCAATCAAAATGGTGGTAAAGCGGTTGGTTTAACGGGTAAAGATGGTAATTTTATTCGGGCAAAAAAAATCCAAATCAAAAAAGCCACTGTTGATAATGAAGAGGCTTTTGAATTGATTGATTTAGGTCATGTTGGTGAAGTAACAGCTATTGACACAGCAGTTTTAGATATGTTGAGCCAAAGTGATTTTATTCCCGTTATTGCACCAATTGGCGTTTGTGAAGATGGTCAATCTTACAATATCAATGCCGATTTAGTGGCGGGTAAAATTGCTGAAGAATTAAATGCTGAAAAACTGATTTTGCTCACAAATACAGCCGGTATTTTAGATAAACAAGGGGAATTGTTAACCGGTTTATCGCTAGCTGATATTGATACGTTAATTGCAGATGGAACGATTTCTAGCGGCATGATTCCAAAAACACGTTGTGCGACAGATGCGTTAAAAGGTGGTGTGACAAGCGTTCACATCATTGATGGACGTGTTGAACACGCCGTATTGTTAGAGTTGTTCACCGATCAAGGTGTCGGAACATTGTTGTTGAATCATTAAGCGTTTCACAAAAAAAGCCCGTCTAAAACTAGATGGGCTTTTTGTTTTAAAAATTAACCGTTAATTAAATAGTGTACAAAAATACTACCCGCGTAACCTGCTGCAATCGCAGGAGTCCATTTCAAATGGCTGAAGAAAGTATATTTGTGGTTTGACGCGCCCATTAACGCTACACCAGCTGCTGAACCTACTGATAACAACGAACCACCAACGCCCGCTGTTAAAGTTACCAACAACCATTGATATAAATCCATATCAACGCCCATGTTCAATACCGCAAACATAACCGGAATGTTATCAACAATCGCTGAAATTAAACCGACTAAGATATTTGAAGTTGTTGCACCTAAACCTTCATACATCGCGCCAGACAACAATTCTAAATAACCGATATAACCTAAACCACCTACTGCGAAAACGACACCAAAGAAGAATAACAATGTATCCCATTCTGCGTGCATTACTTTATTGAAAATGTTGAAACCATCGTGTTCGCCTTTTGCGTGCGCTTGCATTTTCAAGTAGTAACCGAACAACATCAACAATGATAACCCCGTCATCATGCCCATAAATGGTGGAAGGTGTAAAACTTGTTTGAAGCTAACCGCAAACGCGATTGTCATTAAGAACATACCGCAAATAACTAACGCACCTGGTTTTAAAACAACAGCTTCTTCGTTTGTTGCTTTCGGCTGTTCATTCGGAACCGCCCAGTACATTATCGAAGCCGGAATAGCATAGTTTACAACTGATGGGATAAATAATTTGAAGAAATCGAAGAATTCTGCGTATTCTGCTTGCCAAACCATCAAAGTTGTAATGTCACCAAACGGACAGAATGCACCACCTGCGTTTGCAGCGATAACTAAGTTAACAAACCCAATCGCAACGAATTTCTCATTGTCTGCGCCAACTGCCATAACTACTGCGCCAACTAATAAAGCCGCTGTTAAGTTATCTGCAACCGCTGACAAGAAGAATGTAATGATGCCAGTAATTAAAAACAATTGGCGATAACCGAATTGTTTTCTAACAAGCCATGAACGTAACGCTTCAAATA
The DNA here is from genome assembly GCA_903876445.1 of uncultured Pseudomonadota bacterium. Lineage (GTDB taxonomy): Bacteria > Pseudomonadota > Gammaproteobacteria > Methylococcales > Methylomonadaceae > UBA10906. Next base: position 18,236 of record CAIQZX010000218.1, read on the forward strand.
CGTTACGTTCTGCCATTGAGTTGATATAAGTCATTGCGACCAATAAAAACAACATCAATTCTGCATATTCTTTTACATCATGTTCAAATGCTAAGTGCATTTCATGAGTTGGAACGCCTTTTTGTTGCGCTAAAATCGCTGCGTGCGCCCAAATAATCCCTGCCGCTAAAATCACAGGTTTAGATTTACGCATGTGCGTAAATTCTTCGGTCATTACGAAACCGTAAGCAATTAAGAAAATTAACACGGTATAAATTCCGCGTTCCGTTCCTGTCATGTCTAAATTTTGAAAACCTTCTGCAAATGCGAATTGCGGCAACAGAAAGGCTAATAAGGCTAAAACAATTAACTTCATACATCCTCCATTTTTATTATTAAATAATTAAATTACATCAAACGATTATGTTATCACCAAACGGCTAGATTTTGCATTTTGCAAAATTTGGCTAATCCTTCTATTTTGCGATTATCGAAACCAAATTGCAGCACAAATCATTAACGCCCCCATTAAAATAGTCCATAATTGATTACGTTGTTGTTTTGCCATTTGTTCACGCAACAAGGCAAATTCACGTTGTTGTGTTTCTGCTCGTCTTTCGGATTGAGCGGCATTATCGAGAGCTTTGTAAATTAACGAAGGGACTTCTGGAAATTGATCTGCAAAATCGGGGATTTGTTTAAGTAATTTTTTGATTTTCGCTTTGGGACTTAAACGTTCTTGAAACCAACGTTCTAAAAATGGTTTGGCGGTTTGCCATAAATCCAAATCGGGATAAAGTTGCCGTCCTAAACCTTCAATGTTTAACAACGTTTTTTGTAACAACACTAACTGCGGTTGAACGTGCATATCAAAACGACGGGCTGTTGAAAACAAACCAAGTAACACTTGTCCAAACGAAATATCTTTAAGCGGTTTTTCAAAAATAGGTTCGCAAACGCTACGAATCGCTGCTTCAAATTCTTCAACACGCACTGAATTCGATACCCAACCAGATTCAATGTGCATTTCCGCAACCCGACGATAATCTTGATTGAAAAAGGCTAAGAAATTTTCTGCCAAATAACGTTGATCGGATGCCGATAAACTGCCGACAATTCCAAAATCAACGGCGATATATTTATCCGGTAATTCAACAAAAATGTTACCCGGGTGCATATCGGCGTGAAAAAAATTGTCGCGGAAAACTTGCGTGAAAAATATCTCTACGCCGCGTTCGGCTAATGTTTTGAAATCTGCTCCTGCCGCACTTAATGTTTCAATTTCACCGACGGGAATGCCATGAATACGTTCCATAACCAAAATGTTTTTGCGCGTAAATTCCCAATGAATTTCTGGCACATAAAGAATTTCTGAATCTTTAAAATTTCGGCGTAATTTCGCTGCATTTGCGCCTTCACGCATTAAGTCGAGTTCGTCTAACGTGGTTTTTTCAAATTCTGCGACGATTGCCGTTCCACGCAAACGTTTTCCATCTGCCCAAAAACGTTCCGCTAATTTTGCTAATTCATAAAGCAAGCCAATATCGGAAGCGATGCGTGGCGCGATATTTGGGCGCAAAACTTTGACGACGACTTCTTCGCCCGTATGTAATTTTGCAGTGTGAACTTGTGCGACAGAAGCCGATGCCAACGGTACAGAATTGAATTCTGCAAACGCTTCGTTAATCGACATTCCTAACGCTTTTTCGATAACTTGAATTGCAATTTCACCGTTAAATGGCGGTACTCGGTCTTGTAATTTGACCAACTCGTCGGCGATGTCATCGGGTAATAAATCTTTGCGCGTCGAAAGAGCTTGTCCAAATTTAACGTAAATCGCGCCCAAATCTTCTAGCGTTTTACGAATCCGCACACCGCGTGAATCGGCTTCATTTTTAAAGCGAGCGTAAGGCGAAAGATAAGCTAAATAACGAACCGGACGCATGAACGGCGTTTGTAAAACGAGTTCATCAACGCCGTGACGAATGAAAACCCAGTGAATGTGAACTAAACGAAAAAGTGTTTTTAGGCGCATTTTAAAAGATGTGAAAAGTGAAAAACTGCCGCATTGTACCGTGAAACAGAATGGTTTAATTCGCAAAATTACGCTTGATTTAGTCGCAAACACGAAAAAATGTCTTTCACATCAACATAAATGAAATAAAAAACTGGCGTGTCGAAAAGCAAAATTTCGTCGTAATAGATTTGGGTTTGCTCGCAGACTTTTGAACAATTGGTTTCGTCTAACGTAATGCAATAGGTCACAGGAGTTTCAACTTTGTCCCCATTTTTGTGAATGCCATCGACAATAAATTCATAAAAATGCGCGAAAAAATCATCAAAGTTTTTTCGGTCAAAATCTAAATCTGCAAAGGCGGCGGATTCGTCGATGGGTTTGAAAGTTTGAATGTTTCGCGCGGCAAAGAATCTTTGCACCATTGGAAAAATCAAATCACGTTTAATTTTTTCGACATTTTTAACGCCAAAATAGCCAACAAACTGACTTTTAGCTTTTGAGTTAAATTCAATCATCAAATAGTTTGAGTGAGTTTTAATTCTTTGCGAAGCATATCGTTAATTAACGTTTCTAATTTTTTACGATTTGAACCATAGTTTTTATTGATAAAATCTAAAATGTCACCGTGAATTTTTACAGGTTCAGGTTCTAAACAGCCTTCTCTGAATTCATTCATGCAAGTATCTGTGATTAAGCCCGAAGCATGAAAATCACTCATCGTTTCATAAATAGCTTCAAGTATCTTGCTGTTATTTTTTATTTTAATTTTCTTCGTCATGGTTAATCTCCTTTAAATCATTTCTTTTTAGAGCCGTATCAAGCATTGCATCTGAAAAACTTAGCATCGTTTTGGCGTATTCTTTTAATAATTTGAGTTCACTTTTATCGATGTTATCACGCTGATTTTTTTCAAATCCCAACATAAAAAACCAACGGTCATTTTTGTTAGTAGCAATCAATGTTCGAATGCTTCCACTTTTGCCACGATTCGGCAAAGCCACTCGCTTTTTAAAAACGCCTCCACCTAAATCCGCATCAATTAAACCACGTTCCATTTCTTCAACTGCGTTGAGCAATAACGCATCGGTTAATTCTGTTTTTTCTAGCCAATTTGAAAAGTAGCGAGTTTTGAAAATGCGTTTGTTTGTTTCAATCATGGGTTAGGTAGATTTCTTGGATTTTTGAGAAATTAGCTTTGAAAACTTCAATCTTATTTTCTATAAGTCGAGAATATAAGATTTTAGAATCAACAACATCACCTATGTCTTTGGCAGTTTCGTTATAAACCCAAGGGATAACAAACTGACTTTCTATTTTAGTTTCACTAGATTTCAAATTTCGTAAAGTAAATTCATAACACAGTTGTTTGGTTACATCGGTTTCTAGTTTTTCGTTAGCCTGAATAAAACATTTCAAGTCCATATATTTCCAATCAAGAAAACGAATTTTTCGCTCCAATTCCGTTTGATTTATTTTATTTTTATGAACGTTTTGTATAAATTTTTTCTGTTTTTCGAGTTCTAATTTTGGATAATTTTTAAAGCTATTTTCTCCGATACATCTAACACCATTCATATCGGATTTTTTCAAATTTAAGCAAAATGCTTTGTACATTTTCGATTTAGTTTTATCGATTAGTTTTACATCGAAATCAACTCTGATTCCTCGATGATTACTTTTCGGAATAATTTGGATAATTTCATCAAATATCCAATCACATTCATCAAATTCATTTGAAGATTCAATAACATCATAAACAAAATCTGGTCTTAGCCAACGTCTTTTACCTCGAAACTCAATAAAAAATGAGTCATCAAAATCTTCTTTTTTGTAAATTGGAAAATATCCTGCTGATGTGGCATTAGCAACACGCTTACCATTGAAAACTATATTCGTATCGGCATAAATTATTTTGCTAAAAGTAGCGAATGAATAGGAAACACACATATCCTCCCAAACCGATGAAAAATTACTAATTCCCCAAAACGTGCCTAATTCATCTGGCTTTTCCATATCCAACTCGCCATAAAGAAACGTTTCAATCGCTTCGTAAAGCCGCCAATAATCTTCGTCTTTGTACGCGGTGCGCTTGTCGATGTCGTCTAAAACACCTTTGAGCGTGCGAATCGTGGTTTCAAACGTTTCTTCGTTAAACAACGATTCTTCATGACTTAAATGTTGTTCGCTGAAACGATGCGCCAATTCTTGCACACGCGGCTCGATGTCTTCTGCCAATTCGTTTTGCAATTCGCAAACGATGAAACAAAACAAATCAATCAGCGTCGTCGATTCATAACGTAAGGTTTGGCGCGGTAAATCCATTTCGTCGATGTATATTACGTTTTTATCGTTTCCATTAGTTAAATAAATCGCTCTGTCCAAATAGTGGTCAATTTTAGAATAATCGATTTTTTCATCTGCGCCAATTCGCCGTTCCATTTGGTCTAACGCCAAATCACGATAAACGTCTAACAAATTTTCGATTAACGCAATTTTGCTATAAAGCACGACTTCAGTATCTTCTTTGTTTTTGAAACGATAGCCGTCGTTTTCTTTTTCGATTTGGTCTTTGCCTGCGGGACGAGTGTCTAAACTATTTTGTCGCCAGTCATCACGTTCAAACTTTTGAAATGTGCGATACATTTTGAAAAACAAATCTTTGGTCGCTTCAAAATCATTTTCAGGGAAATCATCAAAACCGTGTGGCAAACGAAATTCCACCTCACCATTTTTATTACGACGAATGCCGACAAAAGAGCTTTTACTTTTACTATCGTAAGGTCTAATAAGTTTTAACGTTTTGAAATTAAACATCGTTTTTAAGCTGCCATTTTCTGCGTTTGAGCAAGTAACATACTTTCGACACTCAAATGATAATCAAGGTCAGTCCATTCAATGCCCGTGCCTTTGCAAATAAAACGGTAATTTTTCAACTGTAAAAGCGACGAATTTTGCAACGTTTTATACCAATTCATCGGCGTTGAAATAATGCGCCCATCTTCAAGTTCAACGTGAAGATAACGGTCGTCAAAGTGAACCGATTTACCGCTAATTAAAGTATTCATTCCATGCACTCATAAAGTGTTTTTGATTTTGGGTAACGATTGAAAGGGCTTTTTTCAAATCTTTTGGTTTCATGTAATTGCTAACCACGCGAAGTGTTGTCAGTTCTATTTTAGCAAAGTCTCCAGCTCGTTCAACGTGAATATGTTGCGGTTCATGTTCGTTTGCGTAGAAAAAGAATTTGAAACCGTCTTGTTGTAAAAGTGTTGGCATTAGCGTTCGTTAATTTTTTCAATAAACTCGCCTACTAATACAGCAAAATCCCCAAACGTAATCAGCGGTAATTCATCATGTTTTGTGTCTTTTCCAAATAGCAAATCAATCAACGGTTTTTTATCGCGGTTAAACACGCTGTCCCACAAGAAAAACATCAATTTGTTTTGAATGCTCGATTTTAGAATTGGCTCATCGGTGATGAAGTAATGCCCGATTTGTTTATCTTCGATACCGCGAATGGATTTGTGATTGCTTTTGATAAACGTATTCAGTTTGCCGACAAAAATTTTCCATTCATCACGATTTTCAAACGCCACGCCATCGGCTGGTTTATTTTTTTCTTGGTCTGGGTCAACATCAATAAATTCCCATTCCCAACGACGTTTAAACGCGCTGTCCATGTAATAAATCGAACTGTCCGACGTGTTCATGCTGGCGAGAATCGATAAATTTGGCGGAATTTTTATCGTTCGATTTTCAAAATGACAGTTTAATTTTTTCTCTAACACATCTATTTTGATTTCTTCTTCACCAAACATATATGTGACTGCTTTTTCTTTTACTTTTGCGTGTCCTTTTAAATCGCATAACTCAATTAAACGATTAAAAATAATTTCATTCACGCTCACTTCGTAACTCGACCAGCCTTCATTATCGCCTTCATTATCACGGTCAAGTAACTGAAAAATCGTGCCGAAAATCGCCGCTGAATTTCCTCGATTGATTTCGTCAATCACCAGCGCGACTTTTTCACAATCACCGCCGTTATTTGGCGCGGCGATGATGTTTTTGTAGGCTTGCGAAAGAGCTTTTAAAAAATGTCCTTCATAGAATTTATATTGCACGCTTCCCGATGCAACCGTTATCGGCATCAATTTCCCGACAAAATCGCCGTAAGTGTATTCAGGATGAAACACGGTTTTGATAACGTTGGCAGAATTCGTAATTTTCAAATCATTTGAAATAATTTGTTTGTCAATTTTGTAGCTTTTGCCCGTTCCAGGACTGCCGAATAGGATTTTTTGTTGATAACTCATGCTTTTGCTTCCCATTTGATAGTTTTTTTCGGATTCATTATTATTTTTCGTATGTGATTCTTTTTGTTCTTTTTGTTCTTTTTGAGCAATTTGTTGTTTTTGCCTTAATTGCAAAAGCTGTAAGTTTGAGCTTTTTGCCATATTTCTTCCTTGTGAATCGGTAGTATTGTTTGCGAACATTCTAACCGATTGCTTATCCAATCCCAACACAACCAAATTCGGCAAATGCCGCAACGAATCAGGCAATGACGGTATCGAATTTCCCGACACGTCCAATTTTTCCAACGCTAACTTGTGACTTCAACATTCAAACATTGTGAAACGTAATAATCATTTGTCACGATAAAAAACCGGCATCAAAAACGATTTCGATGCCGATTTTTATGTTTTAATTTATAAACGTTGGTTTGTGGAAGTTCCCGTTGAGCCGTGATTATGACTGAGATTCGACACGCCATAAGGTTGTTTCATTTTGTCATAAACACCTTGAGTCGGTGCTAGCCAAACCATGCCCGGCCCTGTGAAGGTTTGCAGTAATAATTCACCACTCACTACCGTTCCGAAAATCGATTTACTTGACATTTCAGCTTGAAAACTGACACTTGCCGTGCGAACAAATGCAAAATTACCATCAACCGATAATTTTTCACCCGCTGCCAATTCATAAACCACTAATTCAGCGATGGGAACAGGGGAAACTAAAACTACTATGCCAGTGCCGGCGGCTTGGGTTTGGAAAAACCCTTCGCCACCAAATAACGCGCTGGAAATGTTGCTTTGTAATTTTGCACTCACTTCAATGCCGCCCGATGCACAATAAAATGAACTTTTATCAAAAATCAGTCCATCGTTTTCAATGTTGAACAGCAAATAATGTCCAAAACTGGGTTCTAAGAAAATTTCACCAGAACCTTTAATGCGTGATTGAAAAAGCGTTTCGCCGGTCAGAAATTTCCGCATTAAACCTTTTGCGATACCGCCGCCGGTGGTCGATTTCAATTCTAAATGCCCTTTCATGAAATACAACGCGCTCGGTTCAAGCAATAATTCACTATTCGTCAGCGTAACACGCACCATTTTTAGGTGAATGTTCGCCTGATTAGCAAAAAACACTTTTTCAGCTATATTTAAATCGTCTGAACCGAGTAACTTTTCATAACGCACGACATCAAAAATCGCACCGGCGATTTGTTCGCTTTCGATAACGGTCAAATTATCTGTTCCGCTCATTTTTACAAACCAAATTCAGCGAGATTCAATGCCAATTCTTTGGCAATTTTTGCCGCAACAACTTGTTCTTGAGCATCAAAATTACCGTCTGAAGATGCAATGGCAATAATCATTCTGACCAATAGACGCGAGGCTTCAACATTCGATTTCATTTTTCCTAATGCTGCAAAGGCTTTGGCTTCGCCGATGTCTTTATCAAATTCGATTTGCCCAACAAAATCTTGGAAGGCTTTAATCACGTCGCTTGTTGTGAAAATAGACAATGCGTCGTGATTTTCAATGAATCGAATCATTTTTTGTTTTTCTTCAGAAGAAATTTTACCGTCTGCCATCGCAATTAACGCAGAACCCGCCATCGCGGCTTCCAAAAAGTCTTTGTTTTTGAATTTCAAAACCTCTGTTTTGAGTTCGTTGGCTTTGGTTTTTAAATCGCTTAAAAAATCACTAAAATTCATAAATCACCTTTATTTTGAAAAGAGTTAAAAAAAATTTGTACAGCATCGCATTGTACCGTGAAATGATAACGACTTGTTCAGTTCAACACGCTAAAAAGGATTGATATTAAAAACCATAAAAATTATTGGGAATTTAAAAAAAACGTAAAATTTAGAACAATTCGACTAACACGATTAAAATGGTTTCATTTACGTCACATTTCAAATCAAATATGAAAAAGATAGAACTTCTCTCGCCTGCGGGAACAATTAAAAATATGCGTTATGCGTTTGCTTACGGCGCAGATGCGGTTTATGCCGGTCAACCACGTTACAGTTTGCGAGTGCGTAACAATGATTTTTTGCATGATAATTTACAAATTGGTATCAACGAAGCGCATCAACTCGGTAAAAAGTTTTTTATCGCGGCAAATGTGATTCCACACAATGCAAAAATCAAAACCTTTATGAAAGATATTGCGCCTATCGTTGCAATGAAACCTGACGCTATGATTATGGCGGATGCCGGTTTAATTATGATGATGCGTGAAACCTATCCCGAAATGCCAATTCATTTATCCGTGCAAGCCAACACGGTGAATTTTGCGACGGTTAAATTTTGGAAAAAAATGGGCGTTGAGCGTGTGATTTTGTCGCGGGAATTATCATTGGATGAAATTGCGGAAATTCGTCAAGAATGTCCCGATATGGAATTAGAAGTTTTTGTTCATGGCGCGTTATGTATTGCGTATTCGGGACGTTGTTTGTTATCGGGTTATTTCAATCATCGTGACCCCAATCAAGGCACTTGCACAAATTCTTGTCGTTGGAAATATGACACCAAACCGGCGGAAGAAAATGCCGAAGGGGATTTGATTTTACCTGACGAAAATGGCGAAGTTTTATCGATGAGCGACATTAGCAACGCCAGTTGTGGTGGCGCGGAACGTCATCCGTTAGCAGATAAAGTGTATTTTCTCGAAGAAGAAGGTCGCAAAGGCGAATTATTGCCGGTGATGGAAGATGAAAATGGCACTTACATCATGAATTCTAAAGATTTACGCGCCATTGAACATATTCAACGTTTAGTTGAAATTGGTGTGGACAGTTTGAAAATCGAAGGTCGCACCAAATCGCATTATTATGTCGCGCGTACCGCGCAAACTTATCGTCAAGCGATTGATGACGCATTAGCGGGACGTGAATTTAATCCTGAATTGATTGGAATTTTAGATAATTTAGCGAATCGCGGTTATACAGATGGTTTTTATCAACGCCATCACACACACGAACAACAAAATTATTTAACGGGTTATTCAAAAAGTCATCAACAACAATTCTGTGGTGAAATTCGCAGTTACGACAAAGAAACCGGTTTAGCGATAATTGATGCGAAAAATAAATTTGCGGTAGGTGATAAAATTGAATTGATTTTGCCTGAAGGGAATAAAGACATTGTGATTGAACGCATGGAAGATATGTGGGGCAAAGAAATGACTGAAGCCAGTGGCGGCGGTTATGAAGTGAAAATTCCGTTGCCCGAAATGCAAGAAAGCAGTAGCGGTTATGGTTTAATTTCCCGTTACGTTTAAATTTGAACCTTTTACTCTTTACTTTACCTTGAACCTCTTATGACTATTTACACTTTAGCCGTCGAAGGCGTGCAAAAACTGATTCCTTACAAAGCTGGAAAACCAATTGAAGAATTGGAACGCGAATTAGGAATTTCCAACATTGTTAAACTGGCATCAAATGAAAATCCCCTAGGCATTGGCGCGAAAGCGCGTGAAGCCATTCAAAATGCGGCAGCGGAGTTAGCGTTATATCCGGATGGCAGCGGTTTTAATTTGAAAAAAGCATTAGCAGAAAAATATGCCGTTTCGACTGAACAAATCACGCTCGGCAATGGCTCTAATGAAATTTTAGAATTGGTGGCGCGGGCATTTTTAACGCCCGAAAATGAAGTCATTTTTTCGCAACACGCTTTTGCGGTGTATCCGATTGTAACGCAAGCGGTTGGCGCAAAAGCCGTTGTAACACCGGCGGTCAATTATGGGCATGACTTAAATGCGATGTTTTCAAAGGTGACTACAAAAACACGTCTAGTTTTTATTGCGAATCCCAATAATCCAACCGGAACGCTGCTTAAACAAGAAGCGATTGAACATTTCATTGGATTATTACCGTCACACGTTATTTGTGTTTTGGACGAAGCCTATTTTGAATTTGTCAGTCAATCTGAAGTGGTCGATTCTGTTTCATGGTTGAAACAATTCCCAAATTTAATTATTACCCGCACATTTTCAAAAGCCTACGGTTTGGCGGGTTTGCGTGTCGGTTACAGTTTATCGAGTATTGAAATTGCGGATTTATTAAATCGGGTTCGTCAACCGTTTAATAATAATTCGCTGGCTTTAGCCGCTGCGGAAGCGGCGTTGAATGATGTGGAACATGTTCGTGCGACGGTTGAAAATAACGCCGCCGGAATGACGCAGCTTATCGACGGTTTTAAAGCGTTGGATTTAGCGTGGATACCTTCTGCGGGGAATTTTGTGTCTGTTGATTTGAAACAAGCGGGCGCACCGATTTATGAAAAACTATTACGAAAAGGCGTAATTGTTCGCCCTGTTGATGTGTACGAAATGCCGAATTTTTTACGCATTAGTATTGGAACGCCGGCTGAAAACGCGAAATTTTTAGAAGCACTCAAGGAAGTTTTGACGAATGTTTAAAAAGTTATGCGTGATTGGCGTAGGTTTAATAGGTGGTTCGATTGCAAAAGCGGCTCGCGCTAATGGTTTAGCAGAAACCATTGTGGGTTTTGGTCGTACAGACGATGTTGAAAACTTACAACTTGCGGTGGATTTAAACGTTATTGATGCGTTTTACACGGATATTGAACCCGCAATTTTTGCAGCCGATTGCGTGATTATTGCTACACCAGTAGCGGCAACGAAAAATGTTTTACAAATGCTCAAACCACTTTGGTCTGAAAATACAATTTACAGCGATGTTGGTAGTACAAAAGGCAATGTGATTGAGGCGGCAAAATCGGTTTTTGGTAATGTGCCGGATAATTTTATTCCCGCTCATCCGATTGCTGGCGCGGAACAAAGCGGTGTTAAAGCCGCATTGGTAGATTTATTTTTGAATAAACGTTTAATTATCACACCGCTTGAAAACACAAATTCCAATACTTTGAATAAAGTTCAACAATTTTGGGAAAATTGTGGCGCGTTAGTTTCCATTATGGATGTACAAAAACACGACAACATTTTAGCCGCGACAAGTCATTTACCCCATTTATTAGCATTTGCGTTGGTTGATATGCTTGGTCAACGTGATGAACAAGAAGAAATTTTCAATTATGCGGCGGGCGGATTTAGAGATTTTACTCGTATTGCTTCAAGCGATCCAACCATGTGGGCAGCAATTTGTGCGGCGAATAAAACAGAACTTTTGCCGTTACTTGAACAATTCAAAAACGAATTATCGAAAGTGCAAAATTTAATTGAAACCGATGATTACACAAAACTTTTTGACTTGTTTGCTTACGCAAATAACGCGCGGTCGCGTTTTTTGATGTTACCTCAGAATCATTAGATTCGATTAAAAAACTGATTTTTTATTTTTCAATAAGGTATTTTTATTATGTTAGACCCTCATTTATTTAGAACGGATTTAGATTTTGTTATTGCAGGTTTAAAAAAACGTAATTTCGCTTTTAATCCAGAAAGTTATAGCGAATTAGAAGTACGTCGTAAAAATGTACAAACCAAAACACAAGAATTACAAAGTGAGCGTAATTCCAGCTCGAAAGCGATTGGACAAGCGAAAGCAAAAGGCGAAGATGTGCAGCCGTTACTGGATAAAGTCGCGCATTTAGGTGATGAATTAAAAGCCGCTGAAACAGAATTAACGGAAATTCAAAATGAATTAGATGCGTTAATGTCAGGGATTCCAAATTTGCTCGATTTATCTGTACCTGAAGGTAAAGATGAACATGATAATGTTGAAATTAGTCGTTGGGGGGATTTGCCAAAATTTGATTTTGAAGTTAAAGACCATGTTGATTTAGGTACAGCGCGTAATTTATTAGATTTTGAATTAGGTGCAAAAATTACGGGTTCGCGTTTTGTGGTTTTAAACGGGCAATTGGCTCGTCTGCAACGTGCGTTAATTCAATTTATGCTCGATACGCACAGCAGCGAAAATGGTTATCAAGAAACGTATGTGCCATATTTGGTAAACGCTGACAGTTTGCGTGGCACAGGACAATTACCTAAATTTGCGGCGGATTTATTTAAAGCCTCTGAAAATCCGGATTATTATTTAATTCCGACTGCTGAAGTTCCCGTGACAAATATCGTGCGCGATGTGATTGTGGACGCGAAAAATTTGCCGTTGAAATTTGTGTGCCACAGTCCGTGTTTCCGTAGTGAAGCAGGCGCGTATGGACGCGACGTGCGTGGCATGATTCGCCAACATCAATTTGAAAAAGTCGAAATCGTGCAAATCACCAAACCCGAAGATTCGGCGCAAGCGCATGAAGATTTAACGGCTCACGCGGAAATGATTTTGCAAAAATTAAAATTGCCGTATCGCAAAATGCTTTTGTGTGCAGGTGATACCGGATTTTCTTCGAGCAAAACTTACGATTTAGAAGTTTGGTTGCCAGGGCAAGATGCGTACCGAGAAATTTCATCATGCAGTAATTTCCGTGATTTCCAAGCGCGTCGTTTGCAAGCGCGGTGGCGTAATCCTGAAACCGGAAAACCTGAATTGGTTCATACTTTAAATGGTTCGGGACTTGCCGCTGGTCGCACATTGATTGCGGTGATGGAAAATTATCAAGATGCAGACGGACGCATTCATATTCCAGATGTGTTATTACCTTACATGGGTGGCTTGTCGGTTATTGTGTAAAAATTCAATTTGATTAAATCATGTCGTGGCTCTCAAAACGTTTTTTTTTGTTCACTCAAGAAAAAACGTTATGGCATATAATTTTCTTTTATGAATGTTGGTGGTGAGTTTCACACACATGTGAACTACCAACCACTAAACGCTATCGCGTTTTAGTGTTGGCTTCGACTGACCCGAACTGATATTTTCATCAGTACCTCTTGCATCTCCACGAGCTTTGACCCGTTTAGAAGATGGGGAACGCTTTACGGTCACGACAGAACCTGCCGCCTCAAATAGGGTTACACAATCCAACACTGTTTGTTTGGATTGCAAATGAGTTTACTTTTTACGCATTTATAGCCTCTTGGCTTTCGATGACCACAAATGCAAGTACGAGGAGATTTTACAATACGAATACAAAAAAATCAAAAGCC
>CAIQZX010000219.1 GCA_903876445.1 uncultured Pseudomonadota bacterium
AAAAACTCTCTGACGTAGCACCTACAGGTCAACTCAGACGTTTATTTACCATGCTGGCTAACGCAATGGCTGGATGTGTTCCATCAAAAATGAGCAAAGAAACTGCCATTGCTCTAATCCATGAATTGATGGCTAAACGCGGCATGGATAGTTCAAAAGTTAATGTACGCGGCATCATTCATAATCACGTTCACAAACGTGCTGGACTGATGAAAATATGGAACTCGTTGATGAGTAAAAGCGGTTTAGAACGTCACGATTTAAAAGGAAAAACCAACGAAGAAATTGCTGAGTACATAAATAAAACCAAAGGAATTTGGCTTGATAATCGAGGCATGGGCGCAGGGAAAACTAAACTCATGGCAATCTTACGCAAACTCAAAAAACTTGACCGTATCGCCTATTTAACGCATCGCATCAGTTTAACTAAAAATGCGTCTGGAATAATGGAACTCGATTATTACAATGATTTAGCCTACGGAGAAGGCACTGATGGAATAGCGTTATGTGCTAACTCTTTGTTGAAATACAAAGTCGAAACAGGCGGATTTAATGTTTTATTCTTAGATGAATTCAGACAAATTCTTGACCACTTAATCGATGGCAGTGTTGAAAATAGACAGGCGGTTTGGGATGGATTTTGTGCCGCTATTCGAGCTGCTGATTTTATTGTTTGCAGTGATGCGGATTTGAATGACCGTTGCGTGGAGTTTTTGAAACAACATTGTGGTGGTAAAAAAATTCATCTCATTGAAGCTGAAGAATTTGATACCAATGGCAAAACGTACCACCTGCTAAAACAGGATAATTTCAAATCGATGTACATTCGTATCTTGCGTGAACTCCAAGCAGGTAAAAAACCTTTTGTTGGTTGCACCTCGAAAAAAGAAGCCAAACGCTTACACAAATTTTTAATTGAACAAGGCATAGAAGAAAAAGATTTGTTACTCATTCACAGTGACAATCGTGGTGACATTGAGCAAAGCCGATTCTTAGCAGACCCGAATTCTGAAGCAGACAATTATCGTTGCGTAATTCATTCACCGACTGTGGGTTCAGGTGTCAGTGTTGAAGTCGGAGAATTTTCAAATGTGTATTTATTGCACAGCGGCAACATCACCTCTAACGAAGCGTTTCAAATGACAGCGCGGTATCGTAAAGCGAAACATATTTACGTTGCTTTCGGAGCGCAACCTGAACGTAATCGCATGACAGATGAAGATTTATTACACGAAGGCTATAACAAAATGGTGTCGCATTACACAGACGGTAAAGGCGTAGCCAACGAATTAGGCAAAGCTCGTATTGCATTGCACGCACAGCAGAATGCCGATAAAAATGATTTCCAAAATAATTTTGCTTTGCTGGTAGAACTCAAAGGCGGTACGCTCGATTACAGCTTAATTGACCAGTCACTCACCCAAGAAGAAACGGCTACGATTAAAGGCATTACTCAACGTGCTAAGAAAGCCGATGTTGAAGCAATTACGGTTGCCTCTGATATGAGCAGTGAAGAATTTGATGCACAAAAAAATGTCGCATCTACGCAAGCGGATAGCTATCGTCGTTATCGTTATTTGACGAAACAAATGGCTGGCTTACCGTATGCGGCTATCACTGAATCAGACGTTGAAAACTTCATCAATGATGACATTAAGCGAGTTATAAATTTAGAAAATCTCAAGGCGAGTATTCCCGCGTGTCAGGCTTGGGATAGAAACAACGCGCTAACCCAAGAGCGATTTAAATCGAAAACCTCTATAAAGACCGTGATTGAACCGATGATTGAACGATTACTTTCTGAAGACGTGATTGATGTCAATGTTGCGCTTAGAGAATGCGAATACCTACAACAGCACGCGGCTGAATTAGCTTCAAATGGCATCGGTAATTACACGCAAATTGGTTCACGTCCTGTTACTACGTTAGGAAATTTAGTGCGGCAGTTCGGTTATAAAATTGGCTTTTTACAAATGCCTCGTCAAGACGGAAAACGAGTACGACAATATCAACTCGAAGAAATTGAACATATCCATCGCTATGTAACAAACCGTCAGTTAGCGGGTTTAAGTAGCGTGGTACGTTAGTCGCTAGTTTGTGTTTTAAAGAAGAAAACAGAGGTTAGTGTGCCACCAAAAAGGGGAATTTAAGCAACATAAATAATGCAAAATACAAAGTTTAACGCTCACGCTCACGTTCTATATCGTGGTTAATTTCTAACTCTTGTTCTTGGATTCGTTGTCTGTGAGATTCTAATACTTTTACTAATTTGGTGCGTAGTTCAGGTTCAATAGGCTGATTATTTTTTAATTCAGGTACTAAATGACTAAATTCATGTCTTAACTCTTTATCTATTTCGCGTTGAGCTTTTTCGAGTTCAAAGTGTTTTTTGAATTTAGGCAGAGTTACGGTTTCCCATTTGATGTCTTCTTGAGTGTATTCTTGATAACGTTGCTGTTGTTGGGGTTGTGGTTTTTTTTCGAGAGCTTTTTTTTGTATTCTTTCAGCACGATTTTTCTCAACGTAAGATTCGATACCGCGTTTTTCCATGTGGTAAATTTGAACGCCTTTGTGTTTAGTGGGTTCATGATTTGACGCTTGAGCATATTCCCAATCGCACCTTTCGAGAGCTTTGTCGCATTGCTGAGTGAGCGTTAAATGAGAATTTAACCATCGCTGTGGTAGCCAAGGATTTGTTTTCAAATACTCGTGAGATTCAAACATTTTTGAACACTTTAACGCTAAATCTTCACGCCAATTTCGCAACTGGTTTATGTGATTCCATTCACGAACTTTATAGCCAAAACCATCGGCATTGACCTCTCGTAACGTGAGCAAAATGTGAGCATGATAATTTCGATTACTCGCGGCATTATCATCAGGTTTGTGCAAAGCCACATCCGCAATCATCCCTTGGCTAGTGAAGTTATCGCGCACAAAATCTTCAATCAATTCCACCATGTGTTCGTGTGAAAATTCATACGGTAAATTTATTTCAAGTGAACGCGCATATTGAGCATCTTTTCTAAACTCAGTTTCTTGCACCTTGTTCCAAAGCTCCCCTCTATCATGCGTCCATTCAGGCACAATTTCAGGCGTAAAAATTTTAGAAAATAACACCTCGGAATGCCCTTTTCGGTAATCATAAATCTTGCCTGATTCCCTGTCTTTGATTCGCTCACGCGCAATATACGCTGCCGATGCCACGACACTTTTATCAGATTTTCTACCGATATTTTTTTTCATCGATAAGCGAAATGGCACAACAGAGGTCATAACTTTTTGCTCAAATTTGGTGATTTTTTAAGCCGTTCTTTTAAGGCAGAACGGGTACTAACGTCTAAGTGCGCTTTGGTTTCCGTTCGCCGTCCAGCGGTGGCGGCGATTATACCCCATTTATAAAACTTTCATCAGCTATAAATCAACGTTTATTTTTCGGTGCATGCGGATTTTCATCAGCACGTTTTTTGAGTATCTCATTCTCAAAATAAAAATCTTTAAATACTGGGATAGGATTTTGCTTACCAAAGTAAAAAAGGATTTGAAAATTTATATCTAAGCCGAATAATTTGGTAGGATTGAGAAAGGGCTGACCTATTTCACTGTCTGAAAAAGATTGAATTTGACGATTGGGTTTATAATTCGCACTGGTAGATAAAACCGTATTATGACCTATTCTTTTTGAAATCCATTCAGCGGTTTCATAATCATTGACGGTGAAAAATTGCTGAATACCAACGTTAGCAAAAAACTCATGTTCATTTTTATATAACGCTTTAATTTGTCCGTAGTTTTGAAAGAAGCACCAAATCTGAATCCCAAATCCCCTCGCGTAAGCCAATGAATCTTCAAGTGCAGGTAAATAACCAATCGCTTTACACTCATCCACCATCACTAATACCTTTTTGGTAGCCGTCCTATATTCTGTTCTTAACACGGT
>CAIQZX010000220.1 GCA_903876445.1 uncultured Pseudomonadota bacterium
ATTATGACAAAGACGCAGACCTTTCAATCATTCGCAGCAAAAAAGTTGCGATTATCGGCTACGGTTCACAAGGTCACGCACACGCTTTAAATTTGAAAGAATCAGGCGTTGACGTGGTTGTTGGTATTCGTCCAAATTCAACATCTGTTGCCAAAGCCGAAGCACACGGTTTGAAAGTTTTAGACGTTCCAGCAGCGGTTGCGAGCGCAGACATCGTGATGATTTTAACGCCTGATGAATTTCAATCAGCGTTATATAAAGACGTTATCGAACCAAACATTAAACAAGGTGCAGCGTTAGCATTTGCTCATGGCTTTGCAATTTTGTTCAACCAAATCGTACCACGCAAAGATTTAGACGTGATTATGATTGCGCCAAAAGCACCAGGTCACACAGTGCGTTCAGAATTTGTACGCGGCGGCGGTATTCCTGACTTAATCGCAGTTGAACAAAATGCTTCAGGCAAAGCAAAAGAAATTTGTTTGTCTTACGCCTCAGCAATCGGCGGCGGACGTTCAGGCATTATCGAAACCACTTTCCGTGACGAATGTGAAACTGACTTATTCGGTGAACAAGCAGTTTTATGTGGCGGCGCAGTTGAACTCGTAAAAATGGGTTTTGAAACCTTAGTGGAAGCGGGTTACGCACCAGAAATGGCGTATTTTGAATGCTTACACGAATTGAAATTGATTGTGGATTTAATGTTTGAAGGCGGTATTGCAAACATGAACTACTCAATTTCAAATAACGCAGAATACGGCGAATACGTCACTGGCCCGAAAGTGATTAACGAAGAAAGCCGTCAAGCAATGCGTGAAGCGTTACAAAACATTCGTAACGGCGAATACGCAAAACGCTTCATTTTGGAAGGGGCAACAAACTATCCAGAAATGACCGCGAAACGCCGTTTAAATGCTGAACATCCAATCGAAGTGACTGGTGCGAAATTGCGTGCGATGATGCCGTGGATTAAAGCAAATCAAATCGTTGATCAAACGAAAAACTAAACTTGCTAATTTTCTAGCAAAGGAAGCCCGTTTTTATAGCGGGCTTTTTTCGTTTTAACGTTAATTTATGGAGTTTGAAATGCAAACCATCAATTTCCGAAACTGGGATTTAGACAAATTAGAGCAAGCATTTGGTTTAAAGCAAATTTGGGAAAGCCCTTTACTCGCTGCGTGGGAAAACGAAAAAATAGAACTTGATGCTTTTGAAATCCAAACGCTAACCAATTTGCAAAAATCGTTAATTCGCGGCGGACGGGCGTGGAATGAAGTCGAACTCGAAAATAAATTTATCAGTCCCATGATTATGACCGCCGACATTGATGATGAGCAAATGGGCTATTTTTTAGAGCGTCCATTTTCGGCGATTGTTGGTGATTATGAATTATCGGGCATTGTCGATGGTGTGATTGCAACAGGAATTCGCAATCCACAAGAACCGTATTTTTGTTTTCACGAATATAAACGTAGCTTAGAAAATCAAGGCACGCCAGATGGACAAGTGCTTGCCGCGATGCTAGTTGCACAAACAAAAAATCAGCATCCGCATCCGATTTATGGCTTATTTGTTGTTGGATTAACATGGAATTTTGTTATTCTCAACGAACTTGAATACTGTATTAGTAAAAGTTATAACGCCGATGACGAAGAAATTTTCACTATTTTTACGATGCTTAAAACATTAAAAAAAATTATTAAAAGTCACACATTAAACATTCATTTTTGAGACAAACCATGACCACATTAACCGCTTTATATGAATCACATTTACCGTCATTAAAATTGCTTGCACGCGGAAAAGTGCGCGATATTTACGAAATTGATAGTCAATATATGCTGATTGTTACGACTGACCGCCTTTCAGCATTTGACGTGATTTTGCCGAATCCAATTCCAGACAAAGGGCGCGTTTTAACAACTGTTTCAACGTTTTGGTTTAACAAATTACGCGACATTATTCCCAATCATTTAACGCACATTCCATTAGAAGATATTTTGACGGACACCGCTGAATATAAACAAGTTGAAGGACGTGCGATTGTTGTAAAAAAACTCACGCCATTACCTGTTGAAGCGATTGTACGCGGATATTTGATTGGTTCAGGTTGGAAAGATTATCAAGTTTCGGGGCAAGTTTGTGGAATTCCTTTGCCAGAAGGTTTGCAACAAGCGGAACAATTACCGCAGCCTATTTTTACGCCGTCAACAAAAGCAGCCGTTGGTGATCACGATGAAAATGTTTCATTTGAAAAAATTGTGTCATTGATAGGTCAAGAAATGGCAGAAAAAGTGCGTGACGTGAGTTTGAAACTTTATAACGAAGCATCTGTTTATGCAAAGCAGCGAGGCATTATTATTGCCGATACCAAATTTGAATTTGGTGTTGATGCGGAAGGAACATTGCATTTAATCGATGAAATTTTAACGCCCGATTCATCGCGTTTTTGGTCGGCAGATGAATATCAAATCGGCACAAATCCACCGAGTTTCGATAAACAATATGTGCGTGATTATTTGGAAACATTGGATTGGAATAAAATTGCACCTGCGCCTGAATTACCAGCTGAAGTGGCTGAACAATGTGCGAAAAAATACCGTGAAGCTGAAATTCGATTAACACGCTAAATTTTGAATGGTGTTCAGACGGCGGCAGAATTAGCTTGCCGCCGATTTCGATGAGCATAAAATTTTAGCGATTACGCGGCAAAAATTTTACTAATTTCACCGAATTTTCGTCACGTTTTAAAATTTCTATCGCGTAACCGTGTAAGCGAATACTGATGCCGCTATTTGGAATAGTTTCCATAAAATTCAAAATTAAACCATTTAACGTTTTCGCGCCTTCGGTTGGTAAATCCCATTGCATAATGCGATTTAATTCGCGCAACGTAATTGAAGCATCTACAAAATAACTGCCGTCTATTTGTTGACGCACCGCATTATCTTCAGTAATCAATTCGCCAACAATTTCTTGCAATAAATCGTCTAACGTCACTAAACCTTGCACATCACCATATTCATCTACGACTAAACCGATGCGGATTTTTTCGTTTTTAAAACGTAACATTTGCGTATGAACGGGTGTACTTTCGGGAATAAAAGACGGTTTTGTTAATAAGCTAATGATGGTTTGCTTATCAAAATCTTCATGATGAATTTCGACCAACACTTTGCGTAAATGCAAAAAACCGACAACTTTATCAACGTTTTGTTTGTAAACGGGTAGGCGCGTGTGCGGACTGTTTTTGATATGCTGAATAATTGTTTCAATGGGTAATTCCAAATCAATACCAATGATTTCATTGCGCGGAGTCATGATGTCTTCAACCGTTGCAGACTCTAAATCTAAAATTCCAAGCAGCATTTTTTGATAACGTGCGGGCATAATGCTTTCGGATTCAGAAATAATACTTTTAAGCTCATCCGTATTTAACTGGTCTTGTCCCGATTTCGATGTATCAACGCCCATTTGATGTAACAAACAATGCGCCAAGGTATTTACTAACCAAACAAGCGGATAAAAAATTTTCAATAACACGGTATAAACCCACGCAGATGGAAAAGCGAGTAGTTCGGGTTTAATCGTAGCGAGTGTTTTAGGTGTGACTTCAGAAAAAATTAACATAACTAACGTCAATAATGCCGCCGCAATGGCAACGCTAGATTCTTCGTCAGCATAAAGTTTTATAGCGATTACTGTGGCAATTGATGACGCAAAATTGTTGACGAAATTATTGCATAATAAAATAAGTCCCAGTACGCGGTCTGGGCGTTGTAGCAGCTGATTTGCTTTGATAGCACCAGAATGTTTTAACTTCACTAAATGCCGTAATCGATAGCGATTTAGCGTCATTAAAGACGTTTCAGAGCCTGAAAAAAAAGCGGATAACACCAACATCAACAAAAGTATGCCAAATAGCATACCAAGGGGCATATCGTTCAAGGAAAACGCTCACGAGTTGTTAATAACTTGCTTAGTGTCTACGGTGGCAAATTTTTGTCAAGTCTAAAAAATGACACATTTTTGTGTTTTACTGTTCAAATTGCATTAGCAAAATGCAATAATGACATGAAATAAAACACTTTTTAGCCATTTTTTGTAAAAAAAACTGTGCTTTTTAGTATAGATATTTTCTTATCTCCTGACTGTGCCTTTAATAAATATCGCATAAAATTTTAAGTTTAACTGAGTGAACAATATGGCTTTGCATCCCCCTATTTTGTTAATTGACGATAACCAAACACGCATCCAACAGGTTGAAATTGTTTTTCAATTTATGGGATATGAAGTAAAAACTATCAGTTCCCATAAATACGCGGATTACCTGCAAGAAATCAATCTTGTTTGCAGCATTTTTATTGGTGAGGGGATTCAAAGGCAGTTCATGATTTTGAATGAAATAGTTGAAATGGCGCGAATTCCTGTGATTTTTATCACAGATAGTAGTGATGAAATGGGAGTCGAAAAAGTTCATGAAAAGTTATTTCATGTTTTACCAAGCCCATTAACACATACACAGTTAATTCCTTTGCTAGCAAAACTACCCGTTAATCGTTTAAATACCTTTAATTCCGTAGCGTTTGAAGCACCAAAAATAGTTTTAAATGAATCTGAAAATGAAAATGCTTTATCGCTCGTTGCAGCGCGTCTAAAAGGCAATAGTACAGCCATGGTTCAGATTCGTAAAATGATTGCTCAAGTCGCTGAATCGGATGCAACGGTTTTAATTTTAGGGGAATCTGGCACTGGTAAAGAAGTCGTTGCTCATGCACTTCACGACGCTTCATTACGACGAGATAAACCTTTTGTTCCTATAAATTGTGGCGCGATTCCTGCCGAACTGTTAGAAAGTGAATTATTTGGACATGAAAAAGGGGCGTTCACTGGCGCGTTGCGGGCTCGTCAAGGGCGTTTTGAAATGGCAGAAGGTGGCACATTATTTTTGGATGAAATCGGCGATATGCCATTATCGATGCAAGTAAAATTGTTGCGGGTTTTGCAGGAAAGAAATTTCGAGCGTGTTGGCGGCAACAAAACGATTTATTGTGACGTGCGAATTATTGCCGCGACGCATCGTCAATTAGAAAATGAAATTAAACATAACCGTTTTCGTGAGGATTTATTTTATCGATTAAATGTTTTTCCTATTGAAATGCCACCGCTTAAAGAACGAACAGAAGATATTCCGGTTTTAATCGAAGAACTAATGACACGAATGGCAAAAGCAAATCGTGGTTTTGTGCGATTAACGCCGAATGCTTTAGCGACTTTGATGCGTTATGAATGGCAAGGGAACGTCCGCGAATTGGCGAATTTAATTGAACGATTGGCAATTATTTATCCTAAAGGATTAGTCGATGTCGATGATTTACCGGAAAAATTCAAACAATATCGCTTTGAAGCGGAAATTGATTTTACCTTGCCGGATATATTAGAAGATAACAACGATGAAATTAAAGTTCGCCAAGAAATTGTCGAAAACGTTACGCAGATGACGCAAACCACCGCTGCTGAGATGCAAGATTTAATGCGTCATCACGAGTACATTCCAGAACCAACAATGCTATTACCTGAAGAAGGTATTGATTTAAAAGAATACTTAAACACAATGGAATTGGATTTAATCCGCCAGGCTTTAGATGAGTGCAACGGCGTTGTCGCGCATGCAGCAAAACGTCTCAATATGCGTCGTACCACCCTAGTTGAAAAATTACGAAAGTTTGATTTGTCACGTTAGAACGATGCCGCTTTTTTGACGATGAAATCATTTTTTGCTGGCATCAATTGTGCTTAGTCAATACTAATCGTCCTAAAGATTTTAGAGAGAATAAAAATGAACGACATCCGTATAACATCTGCATTAGAACAAATTCGTAACTTATCTGTTGCTGCTGGTAGTAAAGTTTCAGAACTACCGTCAGAAGGCATTGATTTTGGCTCAATCTTAAAACAAGCCATTAACGATGTGAATGAAAAACAAAAAGTTTCAAGTGACATGAAAGCCGCTTTTCAAGCAGGTGATAAAACAATGAATCTTGCTGAAGTGATGGTTGCATCACAAAAAGCAGACGTTTCCTTCAAAGCCATGACGCAGGTTAGAAACAAATTAGTTGAAGCCTATAAAGATGTCATGAATATGCCCATGTAATCCAGCCCTTGTGAATAGACAATGAGTGATCAAAATAGCACAAATCCGCTCGCTGCTGCAGGTGGCGGAAATATATCAACAGGCGATTCGGGCGGAGGTTTTCTCTCGGGCTTGAATCTCGAAGGTCATCCAGCAATTCGTGGATTGGCTCAATTAACAGTGGCTCGACAAGTTGCAATTATGCTTGGTTTAGCATTGAGCGTTGCAATTGGAATCGCGGTCGTTTTATGGTCGCAAGATGCCAATTATGCGCGACTTTATACTGAACTAAATGACAAAGATACTGCTGAAATTCTCGATGCGTTGAACGCCCAAGGCGTGAAATACAAAATCGAAGAAGGCGGAAGTATTATGGTTCTAGCGGACAAAGTGAATGATTTAAAAATCAAACTTGCCGCGCAAGGTTTGCCAAAAAGTAACAGTATCGGTTACGAATTACTGGATAAAGAACAAAGTTTTGGCACAAGTAAAAGTGCGGAATTGGCGCGTCATCAACGTGCGCTAGAAGGTGAAATTTCCCGCACCATCATGTCCATTCAAAGTGTGAAAAGTGCGCGAGTGTTACTTGCGTTGCCAGTACAATCTGTTTTTGTTCGCGAACGTAAAAAACCAAGCGCGTCGGTTATTGTGCATTTATATCAAGGTCGAACCTTAGACAAAGGGCAGGTCGAAGCGATTGTCCATTTAGTGTCCTCGAGTGTGCCTCAACTTGATGCGGATCATGTTACGGTTGTGGATTACAAAGGGCAGCTTTTAAATTCGCGCTCCAGTCCCGCCGAAAATTTGACAGCTAACCAGTTTGAATACAAAACTAGCATCGAAGAACATTTGATGCACCGTATTGAAAACATCATGTCGCCATTAGTTGGCGAAGAATCGATGCGAGTTCAGATTTCAGCGGATGTTGATTTCACGGAAACTGACAAAACACAGGAAATGTTTAATCCTGATTTGCCTGCGTTACGCAGTGAACAAACAACGGATGAGCAAAATAAAGAAAATCCACAAGGCGTTCCTGGTGCGCTAACCAATCAACCAACGCCAGCAGGCGCGACGATTGAAACAATACCACCTGTTGCACCCAATGCGATTAAGGAAGATGTAATCGGAAAACAAGGTTATGCGTCAAAAACGGCGACGCGCAATTACGAATTGGATAAAACCATTACGCATACCAAATTAGCGACAGGTATTTTACGACGTTTATCTGTTGCCGTAGTGGTCGATGATAGACATATCGCACAACCAGATGGCTCATCAAAATTACAACCTTATGCACAAGAAGATTTAAATCGTTTCGGTGATTTAGTCAAACAAGCCGTAGGTTTTGATAGCGGACGTGGTGATCAAGTAACAGTCACGAATGTAAGTTTCAGAGGCGCAGATTTAGATTTGCCACCTGAATTACCATTATGGAAAGAAGTTTGGTTTATCGATTTAGTGAAACAAGCAGCGGCTGTATTAGCGATTATCTTCTTAATCTTTGGTGTGTTACGTCCAACAATTCGTGCTTTAATTGCGAAAGACGAAGACGAAAAACGCGCCATTCTCGAAGCAGAAGAACAAGCTCGTGCTGCGGCATTGTTAGCAGCTGGATTTATTTTGGATGGTGATGGTCAACCATTGTCTATTACGGAAGATGAGGAAAATAAAGTTGATGAATTATTGGAATCACTTGAATTGCCAAAAATCTACCAAAATCGCTTGGATTATTTGAAACGCTTAGTTGATGACGATCCTAAAGTTGTTGCTCAAGTATTGAAAACATGGGTGAGAAGAGATGTCTGATAGTATTTTAATGAAGTATTGTGACAAAGCGGCGGTGTTATTGCTTTCAGTCGGAATGGATAAAGCAGCTTTTGTATTAAAGCAAATGAATCCCCGCGAAGTGCAATCAATCTGTGCGGCGATGGCAAATGTAGGTGATGTTTCTGTCCCTCTGATTGAAGAAATTTTAGAAGAATTTATTCATGATGTGAGATCTCAAACTGCCTTGGGTATGAATTCTGACGATTATATTCGCACCGTATTAGTTAATGCGTTAGGTGCGGATAAAGCGAATAGTATTTTAGACCGTATTTTCCAAGGTGGCAGTTCAAGAGGTATTGAACAATTGAAGTGGCTCGATTCACGTTCAATTTCCGATATGATTCGTGCTGAACATCCGCAAATTGTCGCGACGTTATTATCGTTGATGGATCCTGAACAAGCGGCTGAAGTTGTGATGCACTTCTCTGAAGCCTCACGTCCTGATTTGTTGATGCGAATTGCGACAATGCAAGGCATACAGCCTCAAGCATTGCGTGAATTGGATCAGATTATGGAAAAACAATTGACGGGTTCGGATAACGTGAAATCAACGAATTTAGGTGGTGTCGATACAGCAGCGAGTATCTTGAACTTCATGGAAACAGCGGCAACTGAATTGGTGATGAATGAAATCACAGAACAACGCGCTGAATTGGCTCAAGAAATCCAAGAAAAAATGTTCACTTTCGACGATCTTATCGACATCGACGATCGCGGTATGCAAACCATGTTGCGAGAAGTCGCAACAGGCAACTTGCTCTTGGCATTGCGTGGTGTGGACGAGGCTCTGAAAGAAAAAATCTTCTCGAATATGTCGAAACGTGCGGCAGAAATGTTGCGCGACGATTTGGAAGCCTCACCACCTGCAAAACTCAGCGATGTTGAACAGGCTCAGAAAGATATTCTTTCAATCGCTAAACGATTGGCGGAGTCCGGTGAAATTAGCTTAGGTGGTGGCGCAGATGAGCTCGTCTAATCGCCCACGTTTCTCGACTGCTGAATTAGAGTCGTTGCGTTTGTGGGCGACACCATATTTTGATGAGAATGACATTCCGCAGGAAATTATCACCCCTGATTTGATTGTTGAACCTGAAGCACCTGTACCAACACTAACGGTTGAGGAAATCGAGGCAATTCAAAAACAAGCGCAAGCCGAAGGCTTTGCGCTTGGCAAGCAGGAAGGTTATCAAGCGGGGTTTGTTGAAGGTTCAAAAAAAGGTTACGATGAAAATGTTCATTTAATTGAAGTAAGAACCGCACAACTTGTTAGCTTACTGGAATCATTTGCGACACCGTTTAAGTATCTCGACATAAAAGTTGAACGCGCTTTGACGGATTTATCCGTCAAAATTGCGAAACAAATTTTACATCGTGAAATTGAATTAGATTCTGGACAAGTGACGGCAGCCGTAAAAGCTGCTGTCGCGGCTTTGCCAATTGCTTCGCAGAACGTGAAACTCTATTTAAATCCCGAAGACGCAGATTTAGTCAATTTTAATTTGGGTTTAGGTGAATCACCGTCTGCTTGGACAATTATTGAAGATCCATCGATTACGCGCGGTGGTTGCAAAGTTGATACTGAAATTTCACACGTCGATGCAACCATTGAAAATCGCTTAAATGCCGTTTTAGAATCCATGTTTGGCGAAGATTTTGTGCCAGAAATTCCACCCACTCCCGTTAGAAAAGTAGAGCGTGAAGAATGATTCCAGCCGCCAATCGCTCATCAATTTGGTTAGATAGATTAAAGCCTTATACCGAACGTGCCGATATACCTCACGATTTAATTGTCGAGGGCAAATTATCGAGAATGGTTGGTTTAACTTTGGAAGCTATAGGATGTCGCGCCGCGATTGGTTCGCGCTGTGAAATTGAAACAAAAAGTGGACGGATGATTGAAGCTGAAGTGGTTGGTTTTTCGGGTTCAAAAGTATTTTTAATGCCCACCGCTGAAGTTCATGGGCTAGAACCTGATTGTCGCGTCATTCCAATGGGTAAAAATAGTTTAGCCAAAGTGGGTTTTGGATTATTAGGACGGGTTTTAGATGGTGCAGGAAATCCGCTTGATGATAAAGGACCATTACGAACCACCGCACAAATTTCATTAAATGGGACACCCATCAATCCGTTATCACGAAAACCAATTCGTGAACCATTAGATGTAGGTGTTCGAGCGATTAACTCGATTTTAGCCGTTGGTCGTGGACAAAGAATGGGATTGTTTGCCGGTACAGGTGTTGGTAAGAGTATTTTGCTTGGCATGATGACAAAATTCACTAATGCAGACATTGTTGTTGTCGGATTGGTTGGAGAGCGTGGTCGAGAAGTTAATGAATTCGTGCTGAAAATTCTCGGTGAAGAAGGTTTAAAACGTGCTGTCATTATTGCAAGTCCAGCGGATTGTCCACCGTTAATGCGGGTTCATGGCGCATTATTAGCGACCAGCGTTGCTGAATATTTCCGCGACCAAGGTAAAGATGTTTTACTTTTAATGGATTCGTTAACTCGTTTTGCACAAGCGCATCGTGAAATTGCTTTAGCTATTGATGAACCACCAGCAACAAAAGGTTATCCACCATCGGTATTTGCAAAATTACCACATTTGGTTGAACGCGCTGGAAATGCAGATGAAGGCGGTGGTTCGATTACAGCTTTCTATACAGTTTTGGCAGAAGGTGATGATACAAATGATCCCATTGCCGATGCCGCTCGAGGCGTTTTAGACGGTCATATTGTTTTATCGCGTGCTTTGGCGGATTCTGGACATTTTCCGGCAATTGATATTGAAGCCTCTATAAGCCGTGTTATGACGGATATTGCTGATGCGAATCACTTGAAATTGGCGCGAGATTTACGCCGTTTGTATTCACTTTATCAGCAAAACAGAGATTTAATCAGTGTTGGAGCTTATCAACCGGGTTCAGATCCACGGATTGATAAAGCAATTGAAAAACACCCCGCAATTGTCGAATTTTTACAACAAGATATGGACGAGTCGGTCAGTATTGCTCAAAGTCTACACCAACTCGAATTGTTGTTGAACTTACGTTAAAACGAGTTTGTTATGAAAAAAAGATCGAAACGCTTACAAACAATTGTTGATATTAAAGCCAATCAAGAGCAAAAAGCATTAGAAATTCTAGGAAATTCACAACGTCAACATAACGAAATGAAACGACAAGTCGATGGCTTAACTGTTTATCGAAGTGATTATGTTGATAAGTGTAATGCGTTTGCGCGGAATGGCGTGCAGGTTTCACGGTTAATTGAATTTCGTTCGTTTATTGACAAGCTAGATGTTGCAATTGCTGGTCAAGAGAGAATCTTAAATCACATGGAACAAGATGTGCATTCGAAAAGAAGAATGTGGGAGCATTCACATCACAGCACGCAAACCATTCAAAAAGTCCGTGAATCGGCATTAAAAGTCGAGCAGAAACACGAAAATAAACGCGAACAATCTGAACAAGATGAACACGCATCACGTTTAGGACGTAAAAAATTAACAGGCTACGCAGCCTAATAAAATACTTAGGATTTACATTATGATTACCGCCACTGCTTCACCTATACAGTTAAATACTTTAATGCCGGTTGTTGATGGTGCCGTAACGCCAAATTCGACAACAGTTGCTGGCGCAACTCCAGCAGAAGGTTTTTCAAGTGCGTTGACTACGCAAATGAACATATTGGCTCAACCGACCGCCAATGTAGCCACTTTGACAGCTACTACATCGTCAATGTTAGCGGCAATCACCACTGCAGCTACTACATCTGATACAGCCGCCGCTACAACTGTAATGGATACCGCCACCACCAATCCTGTTATAACGGGAACAGCACAAACGTCTCAGCAGACGGCTGTTATGACAACAAATCCTCAGTTAGTTGCAACCCAGCCAGTAAATACATCGGCTACATCAACAAATAATGGTGTAGTTACGCCAAGTGTATTGGCGACGCAAATAAATACAGCGTCATCAGAATCTGCAATGAGTTCAGAAGATACGGCAATTTTATCGAATGTAACAGACACTCTTAAGTTTATTACTACCGGCTCAAAACTAGTTGATACACTACCGGCAGGTAAATCAGTACAGTTACAGGCAGTAAATTCAACAACACAGTTAACTCAGCAATCGGTACAATCGGCTGTTCAACAAGCTGTAACAAATACTCAGGTAAATACTCCAGCAGCGGTTTTGGTACAGCAAATAACACCTGTTCAAACAGCTGAAATGTCTTCAGTTCAACCTTCTGAAGTAGCGAATGGTGGAGTACAAACGCAACCTGTCGTGACGCAACAAGCTGCAACACCTGTTGTGACGCAACAAGCTGCAACACCTGTCGTGACGCAACAAGCTGCAACACCTGTCGTGACGCAACAAGCTGCAACACCTGTCGTGACGCAACAAGCTGCAACACCTGTCGTGACGCAACAAGCTGCAACACCTGTCGTGAC
>CAIQZX010000221.1 GCA_903876445.1 uncultured Pseudomonadota bacterium
CCCTCTTACATCAAGTACGCCATCTTCAGAAGATACGACGGACAATCTATCAATCAAGCGTTTTAAATGCTTCACAATGTACTGAGCGCACCAGTCCATAATAGGTTTAGTTGCAACGTGTTTTCCGTCATTGCTAAATGCCGCTAAAACGGTCATCAATCGGCGCATATTTTCACGAGCGCACGCTCTATATGTCCGTTGGTATCTTTCATTAGTAATTACGCTATCAATCATTTTGTCATATTCTTCAATGTTATCTTTAAACTCAACCTCGGTTAAGTGAGGAATTAGCCCCGCAAGGTCGTTAAAAATGTCTTTTAGGCTTTTTTCAAGTTTTCCGTTATTTCTTGTGAAGCCACGCACACGATATAACGATTCAATTACTTCTTCGGTTAAAACTAACTTGGTTTTCTCCTTCAGTTTGAAATCATCTGGATCGCAAATGGCAAGCAAAAATTGAGGTGTGCTACCGCGAGAAACCTCTTTAGCTTTAGAAAAAATTGGCAGGTCGCCATCAGCTAAAAGCGCAAGCATTGATAGAGCTGGCTTTCTTATTTTTGGTCTGTCGTCATCAGCGTCAGAAGAATTAAAGTTAGCTAGCTCATCTTTTCGCATCCCAACATCAGTATGCGAATCAAGCTGAACAAAATCTTTATTGTAAATTCCAGTGATTGTATTCAATACAACATCTAGTCCACCTGCGCTATTCTGTCTTCCAGCAGTTGTTATCATTTCCGCTATATCATCACACACATACAAGCTAGCTGGAGATTGAACCAGCATCTTATAAAGAGCCTGAGTTGATGTTATACGGCTCTCTCTAATCATGTTGTTTAGTCCGCACTCGTTCAAAATCTCACTTACAACACGCGATGTTTCTCGAAGCTCTGACACGTCGCCAAGCCCGGTATTTGCAACGCCTAAATATAGATGGCATGGGCTGCCGTAGGGCGTTAAGTATTTTCTCGATGCCATGAGTGAGGCGAGCGCAAGCGTTGCTTGTGTAGTTGCCGCAATCGTAATGCAAGAGCATGAAGCGTTAATAATTTCAGCGATTTGATTTAACACATTACATTCCTGTGGAAAATCAAATTCAATCTTGATGAAATTATTTTTATAGCTATCTGGATCATACTGTAACGAATTATTCACTTCATGCACAATAGCTGCGGCTTCAGGCGTTAATGGAACAGGCTGCGCTTGCACGGGCGATGGCAGCATAATAATTGGCTGTTGCTGCTCGGAGATAGATTCCCAACCGCGCTTGCGAGCTTCAAAGAAAAGAGATTCTTTGTTTTTTTGGTTTTGCTTGTTTTTGAAACTGAACCAAACCCGCGCCTGATCTTCAGCATCAAACCTAGGTGAACTTTGCGACCACTGCGACCACATATTAAATCCCGTTTCGCCGCTATCCATTGAGTGAATTGCCATGCCAGTATGCAGCCAGTCGTCGCGTAATTCATTCGGGCAGTGATTTAAAGCGTCTAGCAAATCCGCCTTTTGCGTATCTGCCATACAATCCCATTCGCTACCGCTGTAAAACGTACCGTCGCCAGCAGGCAGTAAATTCATTGGTCTATCGCTTTCTTTGAGTTCATCGATTAGCCATTGCGGCATTTCTGGCAATGGAATTCCATCAAGCGGATCGCTTGAGCCTTCCCACTGGTAGCTGTTGCCACTGATATGGTTAGAAGGTTCGATGATGTAACCGTTGTCCGCTCTGGTGTCGATATTTGCCGCGACATTACCCGCTTTAGATTTGATTGTTACGCCTTGCGGATAGGCAAACACATAATGGAAGCCACCGCCGCCTGTTAAGGCTTGAATATCGCCGCATA
>CAIQZX010000222.1 GCA_903876445.1 uncultured Pseudomonadota bacterium
CATTTGTTCGCACGGCAAGTGTCAGTTTTCAAGCTGAAATGTCAAGTAAATCGATTTTCGGAACGGTAGTGAGTGGTGAATTATTACTGCAAACCTTCACAGGACCGGGCATGGTTTGGCTAGCACCGACTCAAGGTGTTTATGACAAAATGAAACAACCTTATGGTGTCTCTAATTTGAGCCATAACAACGGTTCAAACGGAACAGACTCGCACCAACGTTAAGACATCTCAAAACTAAAATCGGTATCGAAAACTTTTTTTTGATGCCGATTTTTTATCGTGACAAATGATTATTACGTTTCACAATGTTTGAATGTTGAAGTCGCTAGTTTTCGTTCAACCATTGATGAAGCATTAGTAAATTTGAAAGAAGCGACTGAATTGTATTTTCAAGATAAAAACTAACTTTTAACTATCACAACACACGGAGAAAACATGGCACAAAAATCAAATTTACCGTTTTTGCAATCTACACAAAAACAAAAAACTCAAGTTAATGTTTTCCCTATGCCAGAAAATACCGATTTTTTGGATGAAATTATTGAATGGGCTGATAAAAATAACATTGAAAATTGTAAAGTTGGTGGAGTGGGACTTCCTCGAGATAAAGAGCAACTTTTCAAAACTAATTTATTGGCATTATTTTGCAATGAATTATCTGATATTCCCGTAGCTATTTGTAATTTGATAAATCTTTCTGAGTTGGATTTATCAGATAACAAATTAAATGCTATTCCTGAATCTATTGGCAATTTAACTAATTTAGTTTCACTAAATTTGTATGAAAATAACTTAGTCAAAATTCCCGAATCCATTGGCAATTTACGCAATCTGAGGCAATTATTTTTAGAAAATAATGAGCTAATTGAGTTACCAGAATCTATTGGAAATTTGGTTAACTTAATTGAATTACATTTACAAAATCATGATGAAACAGAGGAGATCGGCTTAAATAAATCATCCTCGCTGCCGAAATTTATTCGTAGTCTCAATAATTTACCTTCGTTACACCCCTTGCAGACACATAACAATAAATTGATTGAATTACCAGAATCTATTGGGAATCTTACAAACTTAACTTCATTACAGCTATATAATAATCAACTAATTAAATTACCAGAATCTATTGGAAATTTGCGTAATTTAACGTCATTACATTTGAGAAATAATCGACTCACAGAAATTCCTGAATCAATTAAGAATCTGACAAAACTATCGGAATTAAATTTGAGAAATAATTGCCTTACTCAAATTCCAGATAGTGTACAAAAAATGAGAAAGTTAAAAATTCTTGGTTTGGAAAAGCAATTACCTCAAATAAACAGACTCCCTAAAAAAATTGAAATGAAAAAAACCTACCAACAAAAAATCCTATTCGGCAGTCCTGGAACGGGCAAAAGTTACCAAATCGACAAGCATATTATTCCGTATGAATTATTGATTGATGTTGAAAAAATGCCCGCCAACGTCATCAAAACCGTGTTTCATCCTGAATACACTTACGGCGATTTTGTCGGAAAATTGATGCCGATAACGGTCGGCGGTAATGTGCAATATAAATTCTACGAAGGACATTTTTTAAAAGCTCTTTCGCAAGCCTACAAAAACATCATTGCCGCGC
>CAIQZX010000223.1 GCA_903876445.1 uncultured Pseudomonadota bacterium
GTTTACCTGAGTATGGCTCATGAAGACCATTAATTATTATTTAACCGTATTTTTTTACTTTTTTAACCGTTTGGAGGTTTCATGGAAATTGCAAAATTAATTGCTGATGTACAAGGCATGACTGCTATTGCAGTAGGTCTGGTTCTTGGTATGGGCGCTTTAGGAACAGCGATAGGCTTTGGTCTATTGGGTGGAAAATTCTTAGAAGGTGCTGCACGTCAACCAGAGATGGTTCCAATGCTGCAAGTAAAAATGTTCGTTGTTGCGGGTCTATTAGACGCGGTAACAATGATTGGCGTTGGTTTGGCTTTGTTCTTCACCTTCGCAAATCCATTCTTATCGGCAGTGCAGCAGGCAGCTGGTTAATACGCTGTTTTATTTTAATCGCAACAAGAGGAACGCATCGTGAGTATCAATGCTACTCTGATTGGGCAAATGATTACCTTTGCACTTCTGGTGTGGTTCACCATGAAGTACATTTGGCCACCGTTATTTGACTCTTTAGAAGAACGTAAAAAGAAGATTGCTGACGGTTTAGCAGCGGCGGAAAAAGGTCAAGAGTCCATTGTTTTAGCTGAAAAAAAGGCGAAACTGGTTCTAAAAGAGGCCAAAGACCAGTCTTCTGACATTGTGAATCTTGCTCAGAAACGTGCTAACGAAATTGTAGAGGAATCGAAACACACCGCTAAACAAGAAGGTGAGCGTTTGATTGTTTCTGCAAAGGCACAAATTGAACAAGAAATTCAACAAGCTAAAGAAGACTTGCGTAAAGAAATTTCGACGTTAGCGTTAGCGGCAGCGCAACAGATTTTAGGCGCGGAAATCGATAAAGCCAAACATCAAGACATTCTCAATAAAGTTTCTAGTCAATTAGGTTAAGTGTCATGAGCGAATTAGCAACATTGGCAAGACCTTACGCCGCAGCAGTTTTCAAGCGAGCGAAGGAAACAGGAGCTTCTAAAAACTGGTCGAAAAATTTAGCTTTTTTGACATCAGTATTAAGCGACAAAACTATTTTTAGTGTCATTGGTGACCCGAAAATAGGCAAGTCAAATTTGTCAGCACTGTTGCTTGATATATGCGATGGTCAGCTTGATCAAGAAGGTCAGAATTTTCTAAAGCTATTGATTGAAAATAATAGGTTGAGCTTAGTTCCTGCAATAGCGGAATTATTCGAAACCTACAAATCTGAAGACGAAGGTTCTATTGAGATTGATGTAACGACCGCTTATGCTTTTACTAAAGAATCAAAGCAGAGTTTCAACACAACGCTAGAAAAAGTTTTTGGTAAAAAAGTGAGTATGAAGGTTGTGATTGATTCGTCTCTAATTGGTGGTGTTTTAGTACGCGCTGGTGATCAGGTGATTGACGCATCCGTTAGAGGTCAACTTCAACAATTAGCACAAAGACTCTAAATTTAGAGCGAGAAAGATATGCAATTAAATCCATCTGAAATCAGTGATCTGATTAAAAAGAAGATCGAAAACTTCGATTTGAGTACACAAGTACACACTGAAGGAACTGTCGTCAGTGTAACCGACGGGATTGTGAGAATTCACGGTCTTTCGCAAGCGATGCAAGGTGAAATGTTGGAATTTACCGATAATACCTTTGGTATGGCTCTCAATTTAGAAAGAGATTCAGTCGGCGCAGTAGTTTTAGGTTCTTACCAACATATTTCTGAAGGTGACGTTGTTAAATGCACTGGCAAGATTTTAGAAGTGCCTGTTGGTGAAGCATTATTAGGTCGTGTTGTGGATGCTTTAGGCAATCCAATTGACGCAAAAGGTGTGATCAATACGACAGAATTTTCTCCAATTGAAAAAATTGCACCGGGTGTTATTTCTCGTCAATCAGTTGATCAGCCCGTTCAATTAGGGTTGAAATCGATTGATGCAATGATTCCTGTAGGTCGCGGTCAGCGTGAATTAATTATTGGTGATCGTCAAACGGGTAAAACTGCAATCGCAATTGACGCAATTATCAATCAAAAAGGCACTGGCATAAAATGTATTTATGTGGCGATTGGTCAAAAACGTTCATCAGTTGCTAACGTAGTTCGTAAATTAGAAGAGCATGACGCATTAGCACATACAATTATTGTAGTTGCGTCAGCATCAGAGTCGGCAGCATTGCAATTTATTGCACCTTATACAGGCTGCACTATGGGTGAATACTTCCGTGATAAAGGTGAAGATGCCCTGATTATTTATGATGACTTGACAAAACAAGCCTGGGCATATCGTCAAGTTTCGTTATTATTACGTCGTCCACCAGGTCGCGAAGCTTATCCAGGTGACGTATTTTATTTGCATTCTCGGTTGTTAGAACGTGCATCTCGGATTAACGCCGCTGAAGTTGAAAAACTAACAGATGGTAAAGTAAAAGGTCAAACAGGTTCTTTAACTGCCTTACCTATTATTGAAACCCAAGGTGGTGATGTTTCTGCTTTCGTACCAACTAACGTAATTTCGATTACTGATGGACAAATCTTCTTGGAGAGTAATCTATTCAATGCAGGTATTCGTCCTGCTGTGAACGCAGGTTTGTCTGTTTCTCGAGTTGGTGGTGCAGCTCAAACGAAGATTATTAAAAAGTTAGGTGGCGGTACCCGTTTAGATTTAGCGCAATATCGTGAGTTAGCAGCATTCGCTCAATTTGCATCTGATTTAGATGAAAGTACACGCAAACAAATTGAACGTGGTCAACGTGTTACTGAATTGATGAAACAAAATCAGTATTCGCCGATGTCTATCGCACAAATGGGAGTGTCATTGTTCGCAGCGAATGAAGGCTTTTTAGATGATATTGAGGTCAACAAAGTTTTAGATTTTGAAGCAGCATTACAAAGCTATATGAAATCTGAATGTGCAGAATTGATGGAAAGCATCAATGTGACTGGTGATTACAATAACGATATTAGTGCAGGCATTCGTTCAGCTATTGAAACGTTTATTAAAACTCACAGTTGGTAAAAAGGTCTTCTTATGGCTGTTGGTAAAGAAATACGCACAAAGATCGGCAGTATTAAGAATACTCAAAAGATCACTCGCGCTATGGAAATGGTCGCGGCAAGTAAGATGCGTAAAACAAAAGAA